>DATCOZ010000202.1:0-5059 GCA_036564345.1 Candidatus Dormiibacterota bacterium
CGCGCGGCCGCCGCTCCCGCGCTGCCGCGCATCCGCCAGAGGAGGTAAGCCCCACCGGCGATGCCGGGTAGGACGAGAAGGATGGTGCCCTGGATTCCGAGCAGGCCGAAAACCAGGATGCCGATCAGCGGTCCCAGGGCAACGCCGACAGTGCCGGCGGTCACGTAGACGGACATGCCGACGCTGCGCCGGCGCTCTGGCAGCAGGGCGCGCACGTCGAGTGCGCCGAGCGGATGGAAGGCGCCCGAGCCGAGCCCCGAGGCGCAGGCCAGGACCAGCAGCAGCGGGAAGCTGGGCACGAAGCCGGCCAGCGAGAAGGTGATCGCCGTCCAGCCGAGGGCGACGCCTGTCAGCCGCGTCCCGAAGCGGTCGGCGATGACCCCGAAGAGCGGCTGGGAGATCGCCGCGGTGCCGCCATAGGCGAGGCTCACCAGGCCGACCGTCGCCAGGCTCAGGTGGAACCGGCCGATCAGCAGCGGGTAGAGGACGGGCAGGACGCCGACGTAGCTGTCCACCGTCAGGTGGCCGAGCATCAGGGTCAGGAGCTTGCCGTTGCGGAGGAAGTCCCTCACCGGGTGGGCTTCGCCCTCACAGCGGGCGCCTGCCTGCGAAGCCCTCGCCGATCCGGTGCCAGTTCTCAACGGCAGCCTCGCCCAGCTTCCAGCAGAGCTCGACCAGCTCGCCCTCGCGGTAGGAGTAGAAGTCGATCAGCCCGGTCTGGGCGTCTTTGAGGGAGACACCGAGCCGCTCCAGCCGGAGGGCGTCCTCGGCCAGCTCGAGCTCGGCGTCGTGCATGGCGCGCCGGGCCGTCTCATAGGCAAGCTCGGCCTCGGGCCCGGCCCCGGCCCGGGACGTCTTGTAGTCCTCGACCCGCGCCTGCTCCTGCAGCTCGGGAAGCTGCTGGAACCGCTCGACGATCCTCTCGACCAACCGCCGCACCTGGGGAAGGGTGGCGTTCGCCTCTTCGACGGTGTAGGTGCGGGGCGGTTTCAGGCTCATTCGGCGGCTCCTATGCTGAGATTCCCCAGACTAATGGAACGCATCGGGACCGGCCGACCGCTCGAACGCCAGATCGGCTTCTGCCGCGTCGTCGTCGCGGGCGGCATGGTCGCCGTCTCGGGCTGCGCGCCGACCAACCCGGACGGCTCCAGCGCCGGCGGAGACGATCCCTACCAGCAGGCGAAGGCTTGCCTCGAAGTGATCAGGTCGGCACTGGCAAGCGCCGGCTGCTCCGTGGCCGAGGTCTACCGAACCCGGATCTACATCACCGACGTGGCAGTTTGGGAGGCCGTCGGCAGGGCGCACGGCGAGATGTTCGCGGGGAATCCCCCGGCGTCGACGATGGTCGTCGTGGCCAAGCTGCTGCGGCCGGAGTGGCTGGTCGAGATCGAGGCGGACGCGGTCAAGCCAGCCTGACGCGCGAGTTGGTCTACGTCGAAATCGGGCTCGAGCCTAGCGCGGTGACGGCAGCAGTGACAGTCGGCGGGTACTCGCGGCGCTGACCTGGGCGTCGCTGAAGGGGATGGGCACCCCTTCTCCGCGCTGCCAGAGAGGCAGCTGGTCGGCATAGTGGGTCGAGAGCGGGTTGCCGGATTGTCCGCCGGGAAGCACCCAGCGGGAATCCTCGAACCGGCCCAGGTCGACGATCATCCGCAGCGACTGGATGACCGGAGGATTCGCCTCCGGGTCGAGCGGGTCGGCGCCGCACTGGGCGACGGTGTTCTGGTCCCCGCCCCAGGGGAAGGGCCCGAGGTTGAAGATGCGGTCGAGCGGCTTGCGAGCTCCGACCGGGTGGAGCAGGGTCAGCGGCCGCACCTTCCCCCAGGCCCAGCCGGCCGGGTCCGGGCCGTGCTTGGCGGCCAGCCGCCGGACCGCCGCCGCGAGGGCGTCGGCAAGCTCCGCCGGCCAGCCGCGGTCGAACCAGCCCTCGGGCTGGCGCTTGACGAGGTTCACCAGGTGGCCGGCGCGGCGGTGGTGGAAGAGGTTGTGGGGAGTGATCGCGGAGTATCCCTTTCCGAGCGCCCACTCCCAGCTCCGAGGTGCCTTGGCTCGGGACGTCCGGCCGTACATCTCGGCGAGGAAGAGCTCGAAGATGGAAGCGGCCGAGGAATCCGCCGTGACGCGACCGTCCCACCCGCGCAGACAGCCCAGCGCCTTCTCGGAATCGGGATCGCTCGGCGGCACCGCGAGAAGCGAGTCGCGCATCTCCCGCCAGGGCAGGGAGAGGACGTCGGACTGGAGGTCGCGAAAACCCGCCAGGTCCCAGTCACGTCGCTCCCGGAGCACCTCGACCGCCCGGTCCTGCCGAAAGCCCTCGATCCAGTCGACGCCCAGAAAGGGTTCCTCGGAGATGGTCGGCTTGGCGTTGGCGGTGACGATCAGCTCCAGCTTCGGGTTCTGCATCACCGGCATCTCGGAGAAAGGGACCAGCTCCGACCGCCAGCCTGCCTCGAGGTCCCAACCGGCCTGGGGCAGCGCGCCGTAACCCCTGCGCCGGATGGGCGAAGCACCGGTGAGCTGCCAGCCGATGGTGTCGGCGGCGTCCGCGTAGATCATGTTGAGCGACAGGGCGGGCCACTTCTCCCAGCACCTGCGGAACTGGTCGAAGCTGCGCGAGCGGTGCACGTCGAGCAGGCCGCGCAGTGGTGCGGCATCGAGCCAGACGGCCCGGATCGAGATCGCACCCGGATCGCCCGCCAGCGCCGGCCCGATGACCGGCCCCCGAGCCGTCACCAGCACCTCCTCGACGACCGGCTCGGCTCCCTTGACGGCGATCCTTTCGGAAAGGACCTCGCAGGGCACCCAACGGGTACCTTCGCGCACGCTGCGGCCGTCCGGGCCGATCTCCTCCAGGAAGAGGTCGGTGTTGTCGACGCAGCCGACCGTGACACCCCAGGCGGCGAACCCGTTATGGCCGGCCGGGATGACGGGCGCCCCGACGAAGGCGGCCCCGGCCACCGTCCATTCCGGCGTTGCAAGCCGGGCGAGGTACCAATGCGGCGGGAGCGTCGGGTCGAGGTGGGGATCGTTCGCGAGCAGCGGATGGCCGTCCTTGGTGCGGGCGGCGTTGACGGTCCAGTTGTTGGAGCCTCCGCTGCCGACCGCCGCTCGGAAGCCGGCCAGCTCTTCCGCCAGGCGATCGACCCCGGCGCCGGCCTTGACTCCCGGCGGCGAGCAGACGCCCTGCCATTCCGGGTAGGCGGGGTCGAGCGCGGCCAGGGCTTCCGGGCCGTCCTCGGAAAGGATCTTGAAGCGGGTCAGCTCGGAGTCCCAGTTGTTGCCGAGAGCGAGGGACTGGAGCTTCAGGATCCCGACCGCGTCCTCGACGGTCCACGGTGTCGGCGGCGCGCCGAGAAGGCGGAACTCGTGGGCAGGCTTACGGCTGCCGATGCCGCCGCCGGCGCTGACACCCGCCGCGAAGGCTGTCATGTTGGCTCGCACGTCGGCGTCGAGGACGGCGAGCTGCGCTGCTGCGTTCCGATGCATGCCGAGCCGGCGGGAGAGCCGGTCCACGGGCAGAGCGTCCGGCCCGATGAGCTCGGCCAGCGTGCCCCGCACGACGCGCAGCATGCCCTCCAGCTGGAAGGCGCGGTCCTGGCCCTGGCAGAAGCCGAGCGCGAACCATGCGTCCGGATCATTTTCCGCGGTGATGGAGGGGATTCCCCAGGCGTCGCGGTCGATCCTCACCGGCCTGCGCAGACCTTCGACGGTGAGCTGACCGGAGGTGACCGGTAGCCGCCGGCCCAGCAATAGCCCGAAGATCAGCTTGGCCAGATTCATTTCCGCGCGCCAACGCTAAGGCATAGGAGAAAGCGAAGTGTTCCGGGATTTCAAGCAGTTCCTGCTCCGCGGCAACGTCGTCGACCTCGCGGTCGGCATCGTCATCGGCGGCGCCTTCGGGACAGTCGTGGCAGCGCTTGTGAAGGACTTCATCACGCCGCTGATCGGAGCGATCTTCGGAACCTCGAAGAACGGCCTGAACATCCGTGTCGGGGCGGCGACCTTCCTCGTCGGCGACTTTCTCGACGCGCTGCTCTCCTTCCTGCTCATCGCGGTCGTCGTTTTCTTTCTGGTCGTAAAACCGGTGAACTACCTGATCACCGTTTCACGGCGCGAGGATCCCCCCGATCCGACGACGCGGAAGTGTCCGGAGTGCCTGAGCGAGATACCCGTCGACGCAAAGCGCTGCGCCTTCTGCACCTCGGAGCTGGCCGCGGCAAGTTAGCGCGAGGACCGGGCCCAACGGAAAGGGGGCGGCCACTGCGGCCGCCCCTTTTGCCCTGCCTGGCGAGGCCGGTCTTTTCGGTTACTCCCGGTTGTTCCTCCTTCGAATGGCGCCGATGCCGGCACCGATCAGGATGAGGAGTCCGCCGAGAGCGCCCCCGACGATGGGGAGCCCGGTTGCGGCGAGCACGGCACCCGTCGCTCCAGCGGCCGTTGCGGTTTCCGCGAGGACGCCGCCGGTTCCGCCGGTTCCTGTTGCAGTCTCTCCGAGCACGCCGCCGCCTGTGGTGGCGCCGGTGCCGCCGGCGTTGGTGCCGCCCACCTCACCACTCGTTTCCGTCGTGGTGACGTTGCTGGTGCCGGAGGTCTCGGTCGTCTCTCCGCCGACGCCGGCGCCGTTGCCGGCTGAGGCGGTCGACTGAGTGGCCGATACATGGCTGGTGCCCGAGGTCTCGTTCGCCGAGGCTGTGTCACCGGCCGGGAGGCCGTTGTTGGCCGAAGCCGTGGACTGGGTGGCCGAGACGTGGCTGGTGCCCGAGGTCTCGTTCGCCGATGCCACTTCGCCGCCGCCGTTGCTGGCTGAGGCGGTCGACTGGGTGGCCGAGACGTGGCTCGTGCCCGAGGTCTCGTTGGCCGAAGCCGTGTCGCCCGCCGGCAGGCCGCTGTTGGCCGAGGCGGTCGACTGGGTTGCCGAGGCGTGGTTGGTGTTGGAGGTCTCGTTCGCTGAGGCCACTTCACCGCCGCCGTTGCTGGCCGACGCGGTCGACTGGGTGGCCGAGACGTGGCTCGTGCCCGAGGTCTCGTTGGCCGAAGCCGTGTCGCCCGCCGGCAGGCC
>DATCOZ010000216.1:0-4216 GCA_036564345.1 Candidatus Dormiibacterota bacterium
ATCGATGGCGGCGGCAGCGACCTGCCCAACCTGGTCCTGCTCTGCCACCGCCACCACTGGCTGGTCCACGAGGGCCTTTGGCAGATCGTCAAGCAGCAGGACGGCAACTACCTGACCGTCCCGCCGCCCTACCGCGTCGATCAGTGGGCGCGGGCGCTCGGCCGTCCCTTGGTCGTCTAGGGACGCAGGCTCAGGTGGTCGATGGAAGGGTCAGCCGGACCCTCAGCCGCGATCCCTCCAGCTCCGCCCAGAGGCGTCCGCCGAGGGCAACCGCTAGCTCGCGGCTGATCGAGAGGCCGAGGCCGACGCCGCCTGCCGAGGGGCGCGAGGGGTCGCCGCGGTAGAAGCGATCGAAGATCCGCTCCACGTCCGGCGGGTGCTGGCCGACGCCGTTGGAGACGACGATCTCGACGCTCTGGACCCCGTTCTCGACCGCCAGGACCACCGGGTCACCGGGCGTCGCGTACTTCACCGCGTTGTCGAGCAGGTTGGCGACCACCTGGTGGAGGCGTTCGACGTCCGCCCGGACCGGACGCAGGTCGGCAGGCACCTGGAGGTGGATCTCGAGGTCGCGCGCGGTGGCACGCGGCCGGGCGAGCTCGAGCTCCTGCTCTAGCAAGGCGCGAAGATCGACCTGGATCGGGTGCAGTGGGAGCTGCCCGGACTCGACGCGGGCCAGGTCGAGCAGTTCCTGCGCCATCCGGAGGACGCGCTCCGCCTCCTCGTGGATGATCTCCGCCGCCCGCTTTCGCTCCGCCGGCTTTTCGAGGCTGCCATCGATCAGCGCCTGGCTGAAGCCGATGAGGCTGGTCAGCGGCGTCTTCAGCTCGTGGGAGACGTTTGCCAGGAAGTCCTGCTGCTGGATGCGGGCCCGCTCGACCGCTTCCGCCATCCGATTGAACGAGCGGCCGACGACCCCGATCTCGTCGGGGCTGGTGTTGGCCACCCGGCGCGCGTAGTTGCCGGCCGCGATGTCCTCCGCCGCCGCAGCCAGCTCGGAGAGGGGACGGGCGAAGGCGCGGCTCACGATCAGGCCGAGGGCGAGGGCGATGGCGAGCGCGAGCAGGCCCGCCTCGAGAAAGGGCGGCAGCAGCGATTGGACGGCCAGTGCGTTGATCGACGCCGTGGTCTGGACCAGCACCAGCTTGCTCGCGCCGAGTGGGTTCCGGCGGGTCCCGAGCCCGACACCGGACGCGATGTAGGGCTGGCCCCCGAGGACGATGGTCCCCTCGATCGCGGTGGCCTGGTCGAGGGTGCGGGTCCGTACCAGCTGCAGCTGTATCCCGTAGGCGTCCTCGTTCTGGGTGTCGTAGATGACGACGTTTTGCGCCGTCAGCAGGAGGAGGCGGTCGGCGACGCCGGGGACGAGCCCCTGGAGGCGCTGCTCGTAGACGGTCCCGGTGGCGATCCTCCCGCCGGGACAGGCGGCGGCAACCAGGGCTGGTAGCGTCGCGCAGGCTGAATGGACCACCTCCCGCTGGGCCGCGATCGCCCTCCGGTCGAGGTCGACCTGGGCGTTGTCGAGTTCCAGCGAGCGGACGAGGAAGAGGGAGAGGATCCCGCTCGTCAAGAGGCTCACCCCGACGATCGCGGCGGCGGCCAGGAGCAGCCGGTTGCGAAGACTCATGAATAAGAGTGAGTTTGGGGTCCCCTCGAAATCGAAGATTTCGTGGGGTTCAAGCGGCTTTCAGTTCGAGCCGGTAGCCGACGCCCCAGACGGTGTCGATCGAGGGGTCGCTGACCCCGGCGGCGGAGAGCTTCTCGCGCACCTGCTGGACGTGGACGTCGACGGTCCTGGTGTAGCCCGGGAAGTCATAGCCCCAGACGAGATCGAGCAGCTCGGTCCGCTGGTAGACGCGCCCGGGATGGCGGGCGAGGAGGGCGAGCAGGTCGAACTCTTTGGGCCGGAGCTGGATCCGGCTCTCGCCGTGGCGTACCTCGTGCCTGCCGAGGTCGATCTCCAGCAAACCCGCCCGGATCACCTCCGCCTGGTCGGGCTCCTGGCGCGTCCGCCGGAGCAGCGCCTTGGCGCGCGCGACCAGCTCCTGGGGATGGAAGGGCTTGGTCAGGTAGTCGTCGGCGCCGAGCTCGAGGCCGACGACCTTGTCGGTGACCTCATCGCGCGCCGAGAGGATGATGATCGGCACCTGGCTCTGCTTGCGGATCTCCCGGCAGATGGTCAGGCCGTCCACGCCCGGCAGCATGATGTCGAGGACCACGAGGTCGGGCTTGACCTTTTCGAACCTGGCCAGCGCCTCGGCCCCATCGGCGACCGACTCGACCTGATAGCCCTCACGGCTGAGATAGATGCGGGCCAGCTCGAGGATGTGCTCCTCGTCGTCGACGACGAGGACCTTCTCGCTGCTCATGGGGCTAAGACATCACCTTGATGTGAACTGGAAGCGAACTTTCTTGCGATGTAAATGTAAACGGGCCCTTCCTACGCCTGATGTCCCAGCCGCGGCTCGCTCCCCGCGCGAAGCCGCTTCAGGTTGTCGCGGTGGCTCACCCAGAGCAGCGCGCCGAGCGCCAGGGCCAGCAGCGAGCGGGGTGTGGTCTCGGTCAGCAGGTACACGAACACCGGCAATGCGACGGCGGCGACCAGTGAGCCGGTGGAGACGATACGGGTTCGCCAGCCGGTGACGGCTCCGATGATCGCCGCGGGAACCAGCGCCAGCGGCCAGAGAACCAGCGACGCCCCGGCCGTGGTAGCCACGCCCCTGCCGCCCTGGGCGAGTAAAAAGATCGAGTAGACCTGGCCGAGGACGGTCGCCAGCACCACCGCCGCGAGGCCCCAGTCCCCGGCCCCGTAGCGGAGCCCGAGGTAGGCCATCGCGGCTCCCTTCAGGGCGTCGATGAGGGCGACCGCGATCGACGCCGGCAGGCCCAGGGCACGGTAGGTGTTGGTCGCTCCCACCCGCCGGCTGCCCACCAGTCGCGGATCGACGCCGGCGAGCTTGCCGAAGACGAGCCCGGTCGGAACCGCCCCGACCAGGTAACCGGCGACCGCCAGGAGGGCGGTCGCGATCACTTCTTCTCTTGCCGGAGGACGATCCGCAGGGGATTGCCCTGGAACCCGAAGCGCTCCCGGAGCTTGTTCTCGAGATAGCGCCGGTAGGAGAAGTGGAGAAGGCCGACGTCGTTGACGAAGAGCACGATCGTCGGCGTGTCCGACTGGGCCTGGGTCGCGAAGTTGAGCTGCAGCCGCTTGCCCTTGAAGCTGGGAGGCGGACGCTCGGTCATCGCCTCGCGGAGCACCTTGTTGAGCTCGTTGGTCGGAATCCGCGTCCGCCGCCGCCCAACCACCTCGAGGGCCGCCGGGAGCACCTTGCGAACGCCGGCGCCGGTCTTGGCGGAGATCAGGACAAGGGGCGCGTGGGGCACGAACTTGAAGGCCTTCGCGATCCTGCTCTTCCAGGCGGCCGCCGTCTTCTCCTCGCCCTCGACGAGGTCCACCTTGTTGATCACGAAGACGATCCCCTTCCCCGCCTCCAGCGCGTAGCTGGCGACGTGCTGGTCCTGGGTGAGGATCCCGGTGGGCGCTTCCATCACGAGCAGGACGGCGTCGGCCCGCTCCATCGCCTTGATCCCGCGCAGCAGGCTGAAGCGCTCGAGCCGGTCGCGGGCGGCGGCCCGGCGCCGGATGCCGGCGGTGTCGATGAGCACCACGGGCAGGCCGTCGAAGCTGAGCACGGTGTCGATCGGGTCGCGGGTGGTGCCCGGCAGATCGCTCACGAGGGCGCGCTCGTCGCCCAGCAGGGCGTTGAGTAGCGATGACTTGCCGACGTTGGGACGACCCATGATGGCGAGCCGGGCCGCCTCCTCCTCCCCCACCTCGGCCTCTGTCGGCGGAAGGTTGTCGAGCACCCGGTCGAGGAGGTCGTCGACGCCGATGCCGTGCTCGGCCGAGACCATCAGGACCTCCGGGAAGCCCAGCTCGAGGATCTCGTGCCGGAGATGCTCCTGGCCGAAGGTGTCGGCCTTGTTGGCGGCGACGATCACCGGCCGGCCCGACCTGCGGAGCAGCTGGGCGATGTCGCGGTCGATGGAGGTGAGGCCCTGGCGGACGTCGAGCAGGAAGACGATCGCGTTCGCCTCCTCGATCGCGACCCGGGTCTGCGCCTCGATGTCGGCCTGCGAGAACTCGCGCTCGTCGACGGGCATGGCGTCCATCTCGAGGCCTGCGGTGTCGACGACGGTGAACTCGTAGCCACGC
>DATCOZ010000234.1:0-5363 GCA_036564345.1 Candidatus Dormiibacterota bacterium
CGAAGACCCTGGGGTTGTCCTCTCGGACACTAGGTGGGTTCTCTGCCGCTGCTTGCCGACTTCCCGTCTGACTTGATGTTCTGCGGGCTTGCCGTCTGCCGACGGACGCGAGATCCCTCTGACGACGATATTGGGCAACGCGCACTTGGGTCCCCGCTCCGACGGCGGTACGACTCATGTTACCCGGCGCGGCGGCGGCTTAAGCACGATGCCCAGCTCCTCCAGCTGCTTGGGATCGATGGGGCTCGGGGCGCCCAGCATCAGGTCCTGCATCGACTGTGTCTTGGGGAACGCGATGACGTCGCGGATGTTGTCGGTGCCGGTCAGCAGCATCACCACCCGGTCGGTCCCGAAGGCGAAGCCACCGTGCGGGGGCACGCCGTATTCGAAGGCCTCGAGCAGGTGGCCGAAGCGGGCCTGGATCGTCTCGCTGTCGAGGCCGAGGATCTCGAAAACTCGCTCCTGCAGCCGGCGCTGGTAGATACGAAGGCTGCCGCTCCCGAGCTCGTAGCCGTTGCAGACGATGTCGTAGGCGTGGGCCCGGACGTCGTAAGGGCGTGCCTCGATGGAGGGCATGTCCTCCTCCATCGGCCTTGTGAAGGGGTGGTGCCCGTAGGTCAGGTTGCCGTCGTCGTCCTCGTCGAAGAGGTACATCGGGTAGATCCAGAGGAACCGCCACTCCCCCTCGCGGATGAGGCCGCGGCGCCGGGCCACCTCGCTCCGGATGAGACCGAGCACCGTCTCCGCCTTGCGGCGGCGGTCGGCCACCAGCAGCACGAGATCGCCTTCCCCCGCACCGGTGGCCGCGCGGATCCCCTCCCGCTCGGCGTCGCTGAGGAACTTGTCGAGCGGTCCCGGCAGCCAGGCGAGGCCCTGTCCGCCCGCCCCTTTGGCCTGCACCGTCAGCTCGTCGAGCTCGCGCCGGGTCATCTCCGCACCGCCCGGGACGGCGAAGCCGCGAACCACGTCGGCGGGGGTGTCGAGCACGCGCCGGAAGACCTGCGCCTCGGTTGCCGCGAGCACCTCGCCGAGGTCCGCGATCTCGAGCTCGAAGCGGAGATCCGGCTTGTCCGTGCCGTACTTGAGAAGCGCCTCGCGATGGCTCATCCGCTGCCAGGGGATGGCCAGCTCGACGCCCAGGATCTCTTTCCAGATCCGGGCGAAAAGACCTTCCAGGACCTGGAAGACGTCCTCCTCGTCGTTGAACGACATCTCCATGTCCAGCTGGGTGAACTCGGGCTGGCGATCGGCCCGCAGGTCCTCGTCGCGGATGCAGTGGGCGATCTGGTAGTAGCGCTGGACGCCCGAGACCATCAGCAGCTGCTTGAACTGCTGGGGCGACTGGGGCAGCGCGTAGAACTGGCCGGGGTGGAGGCGGCTGGGCACCAGGAAGTCGCGGGCGCCCTCAGGCGTCGCCTTCATGAGGATCGGCGTCTCGACCTCCCAGAACTCGTTCTCGTCGTAGTAGGCATGGATGATCTTGTTCAGCCGGTGGCGCGTCTCGAGCGACTTGTGAAGCCGCTGCCGGCGGAGGTCCAGGTAGCGGTACTTGAGGCGGGTGATCTCATCGGCCTCGCCCTCGGTCGAGAAGGGCGGCGTCTTGCTCGCGCTGAGGACCTCGACCGCGGTGGCGCCGACCTCGATCTCGCCGGTGGCGATCTTGGCGTTCTCGGATCCCGCCGGGCGACGTCGCACCAGCCCGGTGACGTGGACCACATAGTCGCCTCGCAGCTCGGCCGCGAGGGCGCTCGCCTCCGGCGCGTCGGCGGGGTTGAAGGCAACCTGCACGACGCCCCAGCGGTCGCGGAGGTCGATGAAGATCAGGCCGCCGTGGTCGCGCCGCCGGGCGACCCAGCCGAAGAGGTCGACCTCCCTGCCGGCGTCCGCAGCCCGGAGCTCGCCGCACTTCGGCGCCGAATAGCCGCTCATGCCAGCGCCTCCGCGAGGTCGGGCCAGGCGACCTCGCGCTGCTCGCCGCCGGCCATCTCCTTGAGCTGGGCGACCTGGCGGCCGGCCTCGTCCGCGTTCATCAGGACCACCCAACGGGCGCCGACCCGGTTGGCCGCGCGCATCTTCGCGGCCAGGCTCCGCTCGGTGAAGTCGACAGCGGTGCTGCGCGAGACGCGGCAGCGGCGGCCGACCTCGGCCAGCGTCTCCGGTTCGACGCCGTCGCCGATGACGAGGACCTCGGCGGCGATCGGTACCGGAATGTCGATGCCCTCCTCGGCGAGCATGGCGACGGTGCGGTCGAGCCCGCAGGCGAAGCCGACCGCAGGCGTCGCCGGCCAGCCGATGTCCGCCGCCAGCCCGTCGTAGCGGCCGCCCCCGCCGAGCGCGTTCTGCTGGCTGCCGATGGCCCCGTGCCAGAACTCGAAGGCGGTCCTCGCGTAATAGTCGAGCCCACGAACGATTCGCGGATTGACGGCGTACCGGATGCCGGCCTGGTCGAGCAGCCGCCGGACGAGCGCGAAGGCGGCCTTGCAGTCGTCGCAGAGGTAGTCGGCGATCAGCGGCGCGTCCTGGAGCAGGTGCTGGTCCTCTTTCGAGTCGAGGACCCGCAGCGGGTTGCTGTCCAGGCGACGCTGACTGTCGTGCGAAAGCTGCTCACGGAGCGGCTCCAGGAAGGCCACCAACGCCTGCTTGTAGGCAGGCCGGCAGGCGGCGTCGCCGATGCTGTTCAGCTGCAGGCTGACACCCTTCAGCCCGAGTTCCCGGAACCAGGTCAGGGCGACCTCGATAACCTCGGCGTCGAGAGCGGGCGACTCGTCGCCGATCGCCTCCAGGTTGAACTGGTAGAGCTGCCGGTAGCGCCCCGCCTGCGGCTTGTCGTGCCGGAACATCGGACCGATCAGGTACAGCCGGGCGGGCTGGGGGCCCTGGTTGAGGTTGCCCTCGAAGTAGGCGCGGAGGGTGCCCGCGGTGCCCTCCGGGCGCAGCACGAGCCAGCGCTTGTCGCGGTCGTTGAACTTGTAGAGCTCCTTGGCGACGATGTCGGTCTCGCCCCCCACCCCCCGCTCGACGAGCTCGGCGGGCTCCAGGATGGGGGTTTCGATCTGCTGGTAGCCGAAGCGCTCAGCCACCCGCGCGGCGGCGGCCTCGGCCACGCGCCAGGCAGCCCGCTCCCGGGGCAGGATGTCGCGGACGCCGCGGGTCGCGCGAATCGGCTGGCTGGGAGGCATCTGGCGATTCTACTGTTCACTTGATGGATCCCTTCGAGCGGTTGACCGAGTGGTACCGCGCCGCGACCGAGGCCGGCCAGGCGCAGCCCGAGGCGATGGCGCTGGCGACGGCGACCGCCGACGGGCGGCCCTCGGTGCGGATGGTGCTGCTCAAGAGCTGGGGCCCGCGCGGTTTCGTCTTCTTCACCAACCGGGAGTCCCGCAAAGGCTCCGAGCTGGCGGCCAACCCGCGCGCGGCGCTCACCGTTTACTGGACCGTCGTCGGCCGTTCGGTGCGTGCGGCTGGGCGGGTTTCGCGGGCTTCCCGGGCGGAGTCGCTCGCCTACTGGGTCACCCGGCCGCGCGAGTCACAGGCGGCCGCCTGGGCGTCGGCTCAGTCGCGTCCCATCGGCTCGCGGGCCGAGCTGGAGGAGCGCTACCGGGCGATCCTCGACCGCTTCGCTGACCGGCCTCTCCCGCTGCCCCCTTTCTGGGGCGGCTACCGGCTTCGGCCGGACTGGGTGGAGTTCTGGGAGCACCGGGAGAACCGCCTCCACCAGCGGCTGCTCCTGACCCGCCGCCGGGGTGGCTGGCGAGAGGAGTTCCTCCAGCCCTAGGTGAAATTTCCCGCTCACGTCCGGCGCCGGGAACGCCGGACGTCTTCCGTGAATGCGTCGCATTGTGTGCGAGTCCATGGAAGGGGCGTCTAGTTGCCTTGGCGAAACGCGCCCACGGTGAAGGCGACCAGCAGCAGACCCACCGCCACCAGGGCGGCGAGCGGGTTGCCGAGCCAGGTGAAGAAGGCGAGCGTCAGCAGCATCGCGGGGAGCCAGAGCAGCCCGGCGACGTGCTGCCGGCCCATGACGAATCCCCAGAGGGGCCACGGGATCGGGGCGCGACGTTCGAGGAGGAGCTCGCGTGGCAGTCGCTCGTCGGGGTCGAGGGGGGCGAAGATCGAGTACATGCTGCGCCGCTCGAGGCTCCGCATCTCCCGCGTCATGGTTGCGACTGCACCCCTGGCGCTGGCTAGTCGACGAGGAGCCGGTACACGTGGAGCGGGTCCCGGCGTGCCCAGCGGTAGAGGTCGAGGCCGCTCAGCAGAATCGACGCGACCGGTCCCGCCGAAACCCAGGCGGCGACGAAGAGGGTCGCCATGAAGTCCTGGTGCGGCACGCACGGCGCAGCCCCCGGCGAAACTCCGGGAAGGCCCGCCCCGAAGACGAGGGTGCCGCAGGAGGGCGCTTCGGTGACCAGGTGGGTGACCGCCGCCCAGCCGATGCCGGTGAACCAGATCGCCGCCCGAGCGAACTCGCCATCCATGCAGACGCGGAGCGCCGTCACACCAAACGAGAGGCTGAGGATGAGCAGGATCGGGCCCACCGAGGGGAATCCGTCCAGCCCCGCGAGGCGGCGGACGACCTCAACCGTCCCCATTCCCAGCAAGCCGTAGGCGGCCAGCGTCCAGGCGAGCCCGATCGGGGTCAGGTAGCGGCGGCCGTAGCCTCGGGGCTGGAATATCCACCAGCTTCCCGGGTGCTTCACAAGAAAGGGTTGTACCGCTTTTCGCGACCGATTGTCGAGGCCGGACCATGGCCGGCCAGGACGATCGACTCATCCGGTTCGACCAGGAGCTTGCCGTGGATGCCTTCCAGCAGCGCCCTGCCGTCGCTGTTGGCGAAGTCGCTCCGGCCGATCGAGCCGGCGAAAAGGGCGTCGCCGGTGAAGAGCGTGTTGCCGATCTTCAGCGTCACCCCGCCGGGCGAGTGGCCAGGTGTGTGGAGCACCTCGAACTGGAGCGACCCGGCGCGGTAGGGCTTGCCCTCCTCGAGCGAGTCCGCGTCGGGCAGGGCGGCGAGGACCATCGGGATGTTCGGCCGCAGCGGCTTGCCTCCGGTGATCACCGCGCGCTCGCTGGGGTGGACCGCGACGGGTACCGGGCCGAGCTCCTCGAGCAGCCTGGGAAGGCCCAGGATGTGGTCGCCGTCGGTGTGCGTCAGGAGGATGGCGCGCACCGTCGCGCCGCGCCGGCGGACGACGGCGAGCATGTCCTCCGGCTCCATGTTGGCGTCGATGACGACCGCGTCATGGGTGTCGACGTCCTCCACCAGGTAGGAGTTGGTTCCCCATCGGGAGTCGGCCGTCGCCTCGATCTCGAGCTTCATCCGACCTCGCGGGCGACGGTCGTCACGTCGCGGACCAGCTCCA
>DATCOZ010000264.1:0-13232 GCA_036564345.1 Candidatus Dormiibacterota bacterium
TCGTGGCCGGCGCCGCTCGCGAGCCGCCGCCAGGGCAGGCCGCTCCGCTCGGCGACTCGCTCGAGAGCGGCGACGTAGCCGGGGAACATCGCCATCGCGGGCCAGGAGGTCAGGGGCCTGAAGTCGATGTTGCAGCCCTCCTCGCCGGCGATCCGTTCCAGCCCGCCGGCGAGCACCTGCCTAGCCGACTGGAGGGCGGCGGGATCCGGGCAACGCACCTCGAGCACGAAGCGAGCCACTCCGGGGACCACGTTGGGCGCACCGGGCTCGAGCTGGAGCGAGCCGACGTTGGCGACCATCCGCTCGTCGACGCCCTGGACGAGCTCGCGGAGGCCGCCGATGAAGCGAGCCGCGGCACGACCCGCGTCGCGGCGGTAGTTGAACGGCGTGGTTCCGGCGTGGTTCGCCTGGCCGTGCACCACCACGTCGAAGCGGTCGATGCCGACGATGGCGTCGACGACCCCCAGGTCGAGGCCCTCGTTCTCCAGCCGCGGGCCCTGCTCGATGTGGAGCTCCAGGTAGCCCGTGACAGAGTGGATGGCGGCCGAGGCGCAGAAATGCTCGCTTCCCTCGAAACCGTGGCCGGTGACGCCCTCCTCGTCGTGGAAGCTGACCACGGCAACCCGCGTCGCGGCGGGGTGGCCGGCGGTCGCCAGCGCGCCGTAAGCCTCGAGGGCCGCCATCACGCCGTAAGCGCCGTCCAGCCGGCCGCCCGCCGGAACCGTGTCGGTGTGGGAACCGAGCAGCAGCCAGGGCCCCGGGCCCGGCGGGTGCCCGAAGACGTTGTTGACCTCGTCGAGCCCGGCGACGAGGCCGGCCTCCGTCATCCGCTCGGCGAGCCAGCGCCTTGACTCGACGTCGGCGGGGGAGCCGGCCAAACGGTCGACGCCGCCGTCCGGGCGGCCGCCGAACGCCGCCAGCGAAGCGATGCTGGAGAGCAGGCGATCAGGGGAGATGCGTGGCGTCAAATGGCGTCCTCTCGATGAAGCGGCCCCAGCCGGGCTCGCCGGTGATGGTTCCCCGGTCGTACACGACGCGGCCCCGGCAGATCGTGGTGCGCACCCGACCACTCAGCTCGAGGCCGGTGTAGGGCGAGAAGCCGGCGGCGCTGTGCAGGTCCTCGTCCCTCAGCCGTCCGCTTGCTTTGGGGTCGAAGAGGACGAGGTCGGCGTCGGCTCCCTCGCCGAGCCGGCCCTTGCGCGGGTAGAGCCCGAAGATCCGGGCGGGGCCGCTGGCGAGCAGCCGGACGAGGTCGGCCATCCTGATCAGCCCCGCCTGGACGCCGAACGTGTAGAGGAGCGGCAGCGTCGTCTCCACGCCGGGGATGCCGGGGCTCACCCGCGTGAAGTCATCGGTCGCGCCACGCTGCTCAAGGGAGTACCCGCAGTGGTCGCTTCCGACCGAGTGGAGCTCGCCCCTGGCGACCCGCTGCCAGAGCTCGGCTCGCATCGCGGCGCTCCGGATCGGCGGCGTCATCAGGTAGCGGATCGCGTCCTTTCCAGCGTAGACGGACTCGTCGAGGCAGAGGAAGTGCGGGCAGGTCTCGGCGATCGCCGCGATCCCCCGCTGCCGCGCCTCGGTCACAAGGTCGACCGAGAGCGGGCTCGAGAGGTGGACGAAGTAGATCGGGCTGCCGGTGACGCGGCTGAAGAAGAGACCGCGGCTGACAGCCTCCGACTCGGCCACGGCCGGCCGGGCGGCGGCGTGGTAGGCGAAGGAGGTCAGGCCCCGGGCGACCAGCTCGCGCCGGGTGCCGGCCAGGATGTCGTCGTTCTCGGCGTGCATCTGGACGAGCATCCCGGCGTCGCCGGAGCGCTCCATCAGGCGGTGGATCGTGTAGTCGTCGACGTAGAAGACGGAGTCCTTGTAGGTCGTGTAGACCTTAGCGCTGCTCACACCTCCGTCGACAACCCGCTCCAGCGCACTTTCCCAGCCATCGTCGAGGCGAGTGATGTTGAGGTGCATCGACCAGTCGACCAGCGACGCGCCCTCCGCCTCCCGCCGCACCGCGTCGAGCGCTTGCTCGAAGCCCTGGTCGCGGTGCTGGATGGCGAAGTTGACATAGCTCGTGACGCCGCCGGCGGCGGCCGAGCCGCTTCCGGTGGTGAAGTCGTCGGCGGTGCGGCCGCTGCCGGCGTCGAGCGAGAAGTGAGTGTGGGGGTCGATGAGGCCAGGCAGCACGTACAGGCCGGTCGCGTCGATCGTGTCGGGGTCGCCGTCAGGCGCCTCACCGGGCAGGGCGAGCAGGGCGACCCGGCCATCACGGATGACAACGTCGACCTGGCGCTCGCCGTCCTCGTCGACGACGGTGCCGCCTCGGACCTGCACCTAGCCCTCCCGCAGCTCGAAGAGGATGTCCTGGGCGCCCCCCCAGAGAACCAGGTGGCCGAGCTCGGCCAACCGCGCGCGTCCCCCTTCGACGGTCGCGAAATGGTTGCCTGCCAGCTGCCCCACCTTGCTGGCGAAGAGCGTCGCGCCGTAGGGAAAGAGGATCTCGGTCTCGCTGAGCCCACCCGGGTAGAGCAGCAGCTCGCCAGCGGCCGGGTGGCTGGTGTGGTTCTCGTACTCGACGCCGACCCCGAGGTCGCCGAGCGGGATCCAGGCCGACTCACCGCTCCAGCGCGCCTGGATTATCTTGGACCGCATCGGCAGCAGCTTCCGGAAGGCCGCGACAGACCTCGGTGCCGCCTCGGCCTCGAACCGGGCGGTGAACTCGATCGGACCGGCGACAATGCGCAGCATTTGCAGGAGCAATCTTCCATGACCGGAGCGGGAATCTCCACCCACGTCCTCGACACGGCGCGCGGGGCTCCGGCCACGGGCGTCGCCGTGACCCTCTTTCGCCGGGAGGGCCGAGACCTGGTCGCGGCCGGTTCGGGGACGACGGGCGAGGACGGCAGGGTGGCCAACCTGCTCGATGGTGAGCTGACGCCGGGCTGGTACCAGCTGGTCTTCGACCTCGCCACCTACTACGGGTCGCAGCAGCACTTCTTCACCCGGGTGACGCTGGACGTCGCGATCTCGGAGGCGCGCCATCACCACGTCCCGCTCCTCGTGTCCCCCTTCTCGTGCAGCTCCTACCGTGGCAGTTGAGCTCCTCTTCGAGGGCTCTACGCCGCTCGCCCGCCGGCTCCTCGCCGAGGCCCCGCACCATTCCCACGCGGCGATGATCGAGCGCGCCTACGAGCTGCTCGGCGACCTCTCCGAGGAGGAGAAGATCGCCACCGTCAACGCCCATCCGCGGATCGGCGAGGATCCCGCCCGGCTGTCGCGGCTGTCCCTGGCCGAGCAGGGCGCCGACCAGGTACCAGAGCTGGAGCGGCTCAACGCCGACTACGAGTCGCGGTTCGGTTTTCGCTTCGTCGTCTTCGTGAACGGCCGTCCCAAGAGCGAGATCCTGAAGGTATTGAGGCAGCGGCTCGGCAACGACCGCAACCAGGAGCTGGAAACCGGCTTGAGAGCGGTTGTGGACATCGCCGCCTCGAGGCTCGGCTGAAGAAAATGAAACGGAAGATCCGCTACGGCAAGGCGGCCATCCGCTGCTATCGAGCCTACGGCGGCTCGCATCCGCTCTTCGGCAGCGAGACGACGGTCGACGTCTTCGGCGACAGCTTCATGGCGTCCTACACGGAGGGCGACAACCGCAACGTGGTGGCGACCGACACCATGAAGAACTTCACCTACGCGGCCCTTCTCGAATACGAGGGCGACACCCACGAGGGCTGGGCGGAGTTCCTGGCCCAAAAATTCCTCGACACCTACCCGCAGATGGAGTGGCTGCGGATCCGCGAGCGGGAGCTGCCCTTCGCAGCCCACTCCGAGAAGCTCTTCGAGGGTCCCCGGCGGGACGAATACGGGGTGGTCGAGCTCGAGATCGGACGCGATGGCATCCGCTCGCTGCGGGCCGGCGTCGCGCAGCTGCGGCTCGTCAAGCTGACCGGGAGCGCCTTCGCGCGCTTCCTGCGGGACGAATACACGACGCTGCCGGATCGCGTCGACCGCCCTCTGTACATCTTCTGCGACGTCCACTGGAAGTACGGCGACCCAGCCCACCCGATCGACCCGCACGAGGTGGCGGGGGTAGTGCGCGAGGTCTTCGACCGCTTCGTCAGCATGTCGATTCAGCATCTCTTGAACGAGATCGGGGGCGTGTTGCTGGAGCGCTACCCACAGGTCGCCGAGTTCAGCTTCGAGGCGCAGAACCGGCTCTGGGACACATCGGCCGTGTCGGAGACCGATCCCCGCCGCCGCGTCTTCAGCGATCCCAAGCCGGCCCACGGGCTGATCGGCCTCACCGTCAGCCGTTGAGCGACGCGGCGCCGAGCATCGCGGAGCTTCAATCGATGCTCGATGCCCACGAGTTCACGTCCGCGTACGGCTTCCAGATCGTCTCGGTCGGCGGAGGCGAGGCGACCGTCCGGGTTCCCTTCATGAGGCGCTGGGAGCGGCCGGGCGGGATCCTGAGCGGTCAGGTCTACATGAACGCGGCGGACTGCGCGATGTGGGTGGCCATCCTCGGCAACCACGGCCGTGGCCCGATCACGGTCACGACCGAGCTCAACACCTCCTTCATCGCGGCCGCCCGCGAGGAGGACATCACCTGCACCGCCCGCATCCTCCGCAACGGCCGGCGGCTCATTTACGGCCTCGCCGACTGCCACGGCGCCGACGGCCGGTTGCTCTCCCACCACATGCTGACCTATGCCCGCGCGGACGCCTGACCGCGGCTACTCGGGGACGCCGCTGCCCCGCAAGCTCGGGATCAAAGAGGGCTCCGAAGTGCTGATCACGGCCGAGGGCGACCACCAGCGGCCTCTTGGTCCGTACGACGTGATAGTCCTCTTCGCGCAGAGCCGCGCCGAGGTCGAGCGCCGGTTCCGCAAGCTGGCCGCGAAGCTGGAGCCGAACGGCCGGCTCTGGATCGGCTGGCCGAAGCGCAGCTCGGGGATCCCCACCGACATCACCGAGAACTCGCTCCGCGAGATCATCCTGCCGAGCGGGCTGGTCGACAACAAGGTCGCCGCGATCGACGAGCGATGGTCGGGGCTGCAGTTCGTCGTGCGTCTTAAGGACCGGCCCTCGCGCTGACGGCCTCGGCTTACGGCTTGGGCCCTTTTGCCCGTGCCTTCTCGACCGCCTGCAGGGCGGACTTCAGGTCCTTCAACCACTCCGCCTGCTTCTCGGCCACCAGCCGCACGCACCAGTTGAGCGCCTCGCTCCGGCTGCGCGCCACGCCGGCCGCGATCAATGTGTCAAGCACCTGCCGCTCCGGCTGTCGCAGCCGCGTCATGACGGGCATCGAAAGCGTTGTGAAGGGCTCCTTCAGGTCGCCGGCCGCGGCTCCCCAGGAGACCTTCCGGCGGAACTTCCGCTGGCCCTCCTCGGCTATCCGCATCCGCTGCTCGCGGCTCTCCTCCCGGAAGCGAGCGATCCGCGCCTCCCTGACGGCCGCGTCGGCGGCGCCCTCTGCCGGCAGCTTCACAGTGACCAGGATCTCGTCACCGTCGATCTCGATCTCGAGCGGTGCGCTCGACCAACCCTGCGGGATGCGCGCGCCGAACCAGGCGCGAACATCGGGCTCGGTGGGCATTTCGATTACCAGATTACATGCGTAGAGTGGGCCTGATGTACTCGCCCGACGGCCGTTGGTGGTGGAACGGCGCCGAATGGGTCCCCGCCCCGCAGTGGCGGACGCGCTATGAGAAGACACCCTGGACGCGACAGCTGCAGATCGCGGTCCTCGCCCTGCAAGCGATCGCCCTGCTCTTCGCGGCGGCGTCATTGCCGACCGTCTACGGCTCCATGCTCAACGTGAACGCCTGGGCCGTCAGCGACCCGGCGCTGGCCGCCGATCCCCAGGCGATGGAGCTCTTCCGCCAGTTCTTCCAGGTGGTGATCGTGCTGAGCATCGCCTTCAGCCTGGTCGTCCTGGCCGTCCTCGTGGTCGGGGTGCTGAAGCTCTGGCGCTGGATCTACTGGTACCTGATGATCACCTACGGGTTCTCGGTGCTGGCAATCCCGGCCAACCTCAGCTACGCCTTCGGCAACAGCCCGATCAAGTACCCGAGCTGGTACTTCTACGTCTCCATACCACTGGTCCTCGTCGAGATCGCCCTGGTCGTGTGGATGGTCATCGCCTATCGCCGCTACGGCAACTGGGCGCGGCGAAAGATCGTCGAGCCCGCCTGAAACTCTTTCCTGCAACCGCCGCCGTCTGACCGGTGTTGAAGAAGATGCAGTGATCACAGCGAACGAGTTCGAAATGATGGTCGAGACGCACCAGCACCGGATCTATGGGTTCGCCCTCAGCCTCTCCGGCAATCCCGCCGACGCCGAGGAGATCGCCCAGGACGCCTTCGTGCGCGCCCACCGCGCCCTGGCCGGCTACGACGCCGATCGGGTCCGCGAGCTGAAGGTCTCCGCCTGGCTGCACCGCATCGCCCTCAACGTCTTCCGCAACCGAGTTCGGCGCAGGCTGCGGGAAACGATCCCGCTCGATTCGGTTGCCGAGCCGCACGCCAACGGCCTCGGACCGGACGAGCTGCACGATCTCCGCACCGCCGTCCTCGGGCTTCCCGCCCGCTACCGCGAGGCGGTTGTCCTCCGCCACGTCCAGGGCTTCAATTACGACGAGATCGCGGACGTCCTCGGCGTGCCCGCGGGCACCGCCAAGTCGAACGTCCACCGCGGCCTCGCGATCCTCAAGGAGGAACTTCGATGAGCATCACCGATCAGCTCGCCCGGCTGGGCGAGGTCACCGCGCCGGCCACCCTGCTGCCCGCCGTGCTCGCCGCCGTCGGCGGCGACCAGTACGGACTGGTCGCGGAGGACGTGTGGCCGCTCTGGATCGCCTGGAACCGGGACGGCATCTCCGCTGTGATGCGCGCCGACGAGAACGACGAGACGGCCTTCACGGGTTGGTTTCAGAAGGAGTTCGACCGGCCCCTGGGGCGCGCCCCGTCGGTCCCCTCCTCGCTGCGCCGCTCGCGCCGCTACGACCTGAGCGAGCGGACGCCCTTCGAGCGCGACGTCCTACTCAAGACGGCCCAGATCCCCCGCGGCCAGGTACGCACCTACGGCTGGGTTGCCAGGGAGATCGGCCGCCCGGCCGCGGTGCGGGCGGTGGGGACGGCGCTCGCCAACAACCCGATCCCGGTGATCATCCCCTGCCACAGGGTGATCCGGACCGACGGCATCATCGGCAACTACGGCGCCGGCGGCACCGAGGCGAAGAAGCAGATCCTCGCGGCGGAGGGCGTCGACCCGGCCGAGATGGAGCGGCTCGCGCGGGCGCGAGTGCGCTTCTTCGGAAGCCGGACGACGCACATCTTCTGCCTGCCCACCTGCCATCACGCGCGCCGGGTCCAGCCCCGCCACCAGCTCGAGTTCCACAGCGAGGGCGAGGCTCGCGCCAAGGGCTACCGTCCCTGCAAGGTCTGCCGGCCGGCGGCTGCCTAGGGGTTAGGCGTGGTGCGGCCGCCTAGCCGTCGTGCCCGGCGGGCGCGCGCCAGGCGAGGTGCTCCTCGTAGTGCTCCCAGGTGTTGGCGGCGAAGACCGCGTTGAGCAGGCGCCGCCACCCCTCCTCCGGCATGCCGGCTGCCGTCTTGCGGAGCGCCGCCCAGGCGGCGTCCATCCGCTCCAGCGCCGTCTCGAACTCGACTCCTCGATCCAGCTCCGCCCAGGCGGCGTTATTCGCGTCGACTTCGAGGCGCTCGATCCGCTCGCCGGCAAGGTCACTCCGCATCCGCGTGGCCGCCCAGCCCTGCCAGCGAGCGACGTGCGCGGCCGCCTCCGCCAGCGTCCAGCCGTCGGTTCCGGCGCGCCCCGCCCGTCCGGCGGCGGCCTCAGCTGCGAGGAAGGCCCGCCATTCGGCCCAGGTTTGGTCGGCCTTCGCCATCGCCTCGGCCTTCGATAGTCGCTCTTCGCCCATCCCACACCAGTTTGGAACCGCCGGCGGCCCGTCGGTGAAACCAAGCTCGCTTCGTCGAAAGACCTATGGCTAAGCTGAGCACGAGATGGCGCCGACCACCCCGCTCGTGCCGCTGTACGGGCAGTCCGCCCTCAGCGACCTCACCCCCTCCCTCCTCGCCGCCCTCGGGCTGCCCGGGCATCCCAACCCGCTCAACATCGCACCGGTCGGCAACGCCTGCCTGCTTCTGGTGGACGGCCTCGGTTGGGACCTGGTTCGCGACAACGCGAGGCACGCGCCCTTCCTGGCCGGCCTCGCCGCCGGCGACCGCGGCCGTTCGATAAGCGCCGGCTTCCCGTCCAGCACCGCGGTCAGCATCGCCTCGATCGGCACCGGCAAGACACCCGGCGAGCACGGGATCGTCGGCTACACGATGAGCGTCCCCGGCCAGGACCGGGCCATGAACAACCTCCGCTGGTCGCTCCACGGCCCCGGCCCGCACGTCGATCTCCGGAGCGTGGTCGTGCCGGAGGACCTCCAGCCCGACCCGACCAGCTTCCAGCTCGCCGAGGAGGGCGGCGTCAACGCCTACACCGTCGGGCCGAGGGAGCACATGGCAAGCGGGCTGACGAGGGCCGCGCTGCGGGGCGCTCAGTACCGGCCGGTCTTCTCGATGGGTGACCTCGCCGCCGAGACTATCGCGGCCCTCAGGGCACCCGGCCGCAGCTTCGTCTACGCCTACCACCCCGACCTCGACATGACCGGTCACGTCCGCGGCGTCGGGTCGCACGCCTGGCGGCTCCAGCTGGGGCTCGTCGACCGGCTCGCCCAGGCGCTGGCGGAACGTCTGCCGCGCGACAGCACGCTGGTCATCACGGGCGACCACGGCATGGTCGACGTGGCGCTCGAAGACCGCATCGACTTCGACCGGGAGCCGGCCCTCCAGCACGGCGTCCGCCTCCTGGGTGGCGAGCCTCGCGCGCGTCATGTCTATACCCGCGACGGCGCCCAGCAGGAGGTGCTCGCCGCCTGGCGAGAGCGCCTCGGAGACCGGGTCTGGATCCTCGGGCGCGAGGACGCCATCGAACGAGGCTGGTTCGGGCCGACCGTCAGCGATGCCGCCCTGCCCCGGATCGGCGAGGTCATCGCCGCCGCCCGCGGCCCGGTGGGCATCGTCCAGCCCAGCGTTCTCAGCGTCGAGGCCCTCCTCGTCGGCCACCACGGCTCGCTGACCGCCGCCGAGCAGCTTGTCCCCTTCCTCGCCGTCAGCAACTGAAGAGAAAAGGGCAGCATGCCGCTCGAGCAGTACAAGAAGAAGCGGGACTTCAAGCGCACGCCGGAGCCCGAGGGGGGTACGCCGCGCGGAGGCTCCGCCGAGCACGGCGGACAGGGGGGACATCCCCCCTCACAAGCTGTTCAAGCAAAGAAGTCGAGGAAGAAGCTGCCCCGGTTCGTCGTCCAGGAACACCACGCCACCAGCCTCCACTGGGACTTCCGCCTCGAGCGCGACGGCGTCCTGGTCTCCTGGGCGGTGCCCAAAGGTATTCCGCCCGATCCGAAGCGAAACCACCTGGCGGTCCACGTCGAGGACCACCCGCTGTCCTACATCGACTTCGCCGGGGAGATACCGGACGGCAACTACGGCGCCGGGGCAGTGACGGTCTGGGACAGGGGCACCTACGAGGTGGTCAAGTGGAGCGACCGCGAGGTGATGGTGGACCTTCATGGGAAGCGCGTCGAAGGCCGCTACGTCCTCTTCCAAACCGGCGGCAAGAACTGGATGATCCACCGCATGGACCCGCCCCAGGACCCTGGCCGGGAGGCCATGCCGAAGCAGATCGAGCCGATGGCGGCAAAGCTGGCCATCGGCATCCCCCGGAACCCGGAGAGCTTCGGCTTCGAGTTCAAGTGGGACGGCATCCGAGCCGTGGCCTTCTGCTCCGGTGGGCGCATTCGTCTCCAGAGCCGGAGCCTCGAGGACATCACCGCCCGCTACCCGGAGCTGCGCGAGATGGGCGCGGCGATCGGCTCCCAGGAGCTGATCCTGGACGGCGAAGTGATCGCCGTCGACAAGAGCGGGCGGCCCAGCTTCGAGCTCCTCCAGAGCCGCATCGGCCTCGTCAACGAGGCGGACATCCGGCGCAAGATGAAGGAGATCCCGGTCGGCTACGTGATCTTCGACCTCCTCTACAGCGACGGCCGCTCGACGATGCCGCGGCCCTACAGCGAGCGGCGACGGCTCCTCGAAGCCCTCAAGCTCAAGGGCCGCTACTGGCAGACGCCTCCCTCGACGATCGGGGACGGCGAGGCGACGTTGGCGGCGAGCAAGGCGCTCGGCTTCGAGGGCGTGATGGCCAAGCGACTCGACAGCGGCTACCAGCCGGGCAAGCGCTCCGAAGCCTGGCTCAAGATCAAGAACCACAAGGGCCAGGAGCTGGTGATCGGCGGCTGGCTCCCCGGAGCCGGCGCTCGGGAGGGTCGGATCGGAGCGCTCCTGGTCGGTTACTACGACGGGCCAAAGCTCGTCTACGCTGGCAAGGTCGGCGCCGGCTTCACCGAGAAGATGCTGGAGCGGCTGCAGTCGCTGCTCGAGCCCCTCCGCCGCGACAGCTCGCCCTTCGACGCCGGGACGGCCCCGCCGAAGGGGGCGATCTTCGTCGAGCCGAAGCTGATCGGCGAATTCGAGTTCGCGGAGTGGACGCGCTCCGGGCAGCTCCGCCAGCCGTCCTTCAAGGGACTGCGCGAAGACAAGGGCCCCCAATCTGTCGTTCGCGAATCGTCGACTTGACGGAGCGTCTCGGAACTAACCTGTAATCGCAGATGTCAAATCTGAACTGGGCCAAGCTCCGCGACCAGTGCCTGGTGGCCGTCGCGGCCATCTTCTTCCTCTACGCCCTCTGGTGGGTTGTGAGCCATTTCCTGGTCCACGCCGCCGTGCTGGTTCTGCTGGCGATCGTCGTCGCTGCCGCCCTCGAGCCGATCCTCTCGCGACTCGAAAGGTTCATGCCCCGGGTCGTCGCTGCGCTCGCCGCGTACCTCTTCGCGGCTGCCGCCGTGGGCATCGGCTTGTATCTGTTCCTCGGACCACTGGTCTTTCAGTCGTCCGGCCTGAGCGGCCGGCTCCCCATCTATTTCGACAACTTTCTCGGCGCCATCAACCATGCCGCCGCCGCCAATTTCGGCATCGTCCTGCCGCCGCCCGACCAGGTCCGCGCCAGCCTTGCCAAGGCGGCCCAAGGCCAGCTCCAGCAGATCATCTTCCAGGCGATCGGGTACCTCCAGCTGGTGGCGGGAGTTGCCGCGGACACAGCGCTGGTGTTGCTGCTCGCCTTCTGGTTCATGGTCGACGGCGCGCGGGTTCGAGCCGCCTTCGCGCAGGTCGTGCCGGCCAGGTACCGGCAGCGGGTGAGGTTTGTCGAGGACACGCTCAGCACCGTGCTCGGCGGTTACATCCGGGGCCAGCTGACGATGGCGGCGATCATCGGGATCTCGGCCGGCGTCGGCTGCTGGCTGCTCGGGGTCCAGTACCCGATCGTCATCGGCGTCCTCGCCTTCTTCTTCGAGCTGGTGCCGATGGTCGGACCGATCCTGGCCGCACTTCCGGCGGTCATGATCAGCGCCTTCCAACCCTTCCCGCTGGTTCTCCTGGTGCTCGCCTTCTTCATCGCCATGCAGTTCGTCGAGAACAACATCCTGGCTCCCCGGATCACCGCAGGCGCCGTCGGCCTCCACCCCATCGCGGCCATCCTCGGCCTGGTCGCCGGTTTCGAGGCAGCCGGAATCGTTGGCGCGCTCTTCGCCCTGCCTCTGCTATCCGCGGTGAGCGTCATCGGCGCAGCGGCGCTCAAGTCGTGGCGAGGTGAGCCGGTCGTTGTGAAGCGGGGTGAGATGACGTTTCGGATGCCGAGCTTCCGCAGGCCGAAGGCGCCGCCGAAATCAGCGGCGTGATCCCGAAGGCAATCCTCGGGGAACGGACAGGGATCGAGGTAGCCGCCGTTCCCAGATCGCCGCTCGAAATTGGTCGAAGCTAGACGACGAGCTCTTTTGCCAGGCCTTCGCTGACGCCCATCCCGCGGGCACCGTAGCTCTCGCCCAGGTGGTGGTGGTAGGGCACCCCGGTGAAGAGGTGGTGGCTCTTGGTGGGAATGTCCTTGGCCGGGTCCCATTCGCGGCGCTGGAGCTCGATGTAGCCCTGTTCCTTGCGCTCCTTGAGCGATGTCAGAACCTCGCTCATCCCGTAGCCGGCGGCGTGCTGCATGGCGAGGGTGATGAAGAGGAAGCCGACGCCCATCTCCCCGAGCTCGTCGAAGGTCATCGGGTCCTTCTCGTTCTGCCACTTGAAGGAGGACGAGTAGTTGAAGGCGAAGCGAGCGTCGGGGAACCGCTTGCGGATCTCCTGGGTGAACTGCTCGACCGGGCCCCGGGCGGCGGTCGGGAACTCGCACCAGAGCAGGTCGGGGACGCCGCTGTCGAGGTAGCGAAGGCCCCGGTCGATGGCCAGCTCGATGCCGCGGGTCGCCTCCGGCGCCTCGCTCGCCGACACGCCATCGGTGCGGGCGATGATGATGAAGTCGCGATGGCCGAGGTCGTCGGCGACATTGCGCATCATGCGCAGCTTGCCGACCATCTCATCGGCCGAGACGAGCGCCTTGCCGGCGATGTGGCCACAGCGCTTGGGCATCACCTGGTCCTCGATGTGGGCCGCGGCAACGCCGGTGTTGACATAGAGCTCGGTCGTCCGCTGGACGTTGAAGATGTTGCCGTAGCCGACGTCCATGTCGGCCACGACGGGTGGGATCTCGAGGTGGATCGGCTCGACGCCGTTCTCGGGGTCGCCCACCGCCATCGTCAGCTGGAACTTGCGGAGCCCGCTGACGGTTCGGCGCACTCCGTCGGCGATCTCGACGCTGGAGTAGAGGTCCATGTCGGTTGTGCCGAGGTGGCCGACGGCGAAGGAGTAGCCGCTGAAGTAGACGGCGTCGAAGCCGTGGTACATCAGGAGCTGGGCGCCGTGCGGGTCGTAGACCCCGGGCCCGAAAACGTAAGGCTTCTCTTTCAGCAGCTCCCGGAGTCGGACGCTGCCGTGCTTCCAGCGAGTCGAGGGCACCTTGAAGCCCTCGGGGACAAGTGGTGACGAAACGAGTTCCATGAACTCAAAGTATCAAGTCATCTTATATTCGTCAAATTGATTGCTCTGATTGTTTCGATAGGCTCAGCCTATTAACTCGCTCGCCTGGAGGAGGAGGTCGACGAACGCCTTCACGACACCGCTGGGCGGGCCGAGGTCGCGCCGCCGCATGACCACCAGGCGCCGTCGCATGGG
>DATCOZ010000297.1:0-1962 GCA_036564345.1 Candidatus Dormiibacterota bacterium
TCATGCGCGGCCGATGGTGGCACAATCCGCCGCAATGTCGCGCTCCCCGGACGTCGCCGTCATCGGCGGCGGGATCATCGGCTGCTCGGCGGCCGCCTTCCTCGCCGAGCGCGGCGCGGCCGTCACGCTGTTCGAGGCGACGGCCATCGGTGCCGGCGCCTCCGGGCGCAACCTGGGCGCCATCCAGCACCCCTTCGACGCGATCCTCGGGCCGCTCTACCACGCCAGCCTCGAGCACTACCGCCGGCTGGCCGAGAGCGACGTGGCGTTCAACATCCCCGACCAGCCGGTGGGGGTCCTGATGCTGAACCACGATCCCGACGCCTCGCGCCGGCAGGTCGAGCACCTGGCCGCCGCGGTCCCGGACCTGGCGGTCGACTTCCTTGACGCTGATGCCGTGGCCGCGGCCGAACCCTCGCTGGTGCCGGGGCTCTCCGCATGCCGCCTGGCGACCGGCTATCCGATCCCGCCCGCCTCGGCCACGGCGGCCTACAGCCGGCTCGCCGCGGACGGTGGGGCCGAGATCAGCGTTGGCGCGGCAGCCGAGCCATGGATCGAGGACGGCGCGGTCCGGGGCGTCGTGCTGGCAGACGGAAGCCATCGCCCAAGCGGGGCCGTGCTGGTGGCCGCCGGACCCTGGTCACCGCCGCTGGTCGACCCCGCCGGCAGCTGGCGGCCGATCACCCGTACCTGGGGCGTGACCGTGCAGCTCGACCTGGGCGACGCGACCCCGCGTCACGTGGTCGAGGAGGATGAGGTGGACGCCGTTAACCGGCCGCTGGTGGCCGCGGCACGCGCGGCCGAGGATTCGCAGCAGGCGGATTCGCCGTCGCTCTTCTCCCTCGCCAGCGCCGCGGGCGTCTCGACGCTCGGGGCGACGTTCCTGCCGGCTGAGCCGGATCGAGCACGCATCGCCCACCTGCTGATCGAGCGAGGCAGCGCCTACCTGCCCGCGATCGCCAGCGCTCCCGTCATCGAGATCCGGGTCTGCGCTCGACCCCAGTCGGCCGACAGCCGCCCGTTCATCGGTCCAGTCGGTGGGGTCGAAGGGTTGTTCGTAAGCGCCGGCCATGGGCCGTGGGGCATCTCGACCGGTCCCGCTTCAGCCGCACTCGTTGTTGAGGCGATCCTCAGCGGCGGGCAGATCCCCGCCGAGCTGGCCGCGAACCGGGCGGTCTAGGCCCCGGCCGATACGGGATTCGCGGGCCGGTCGAAGAGCGAGCCGGGCTGCCATCCGACGTCGGCGTGGCGCTTATGGAGGTGGGCCAGCACGCGACGCTCGATGGCGCGCATGGCGGCCTCGTCCTCCGCCTCGACATGGTCGTGGCCGACCAGGTGCAGGGCGCCGTGGACCGCCAGCAGGGCGATCTCCTGCGCCGCGCTCCAACCGCCGTCGACCGCCTGGCGCACCGCCTGGTCGACGTCGATCACCACGTCGCCCAACAGCAGGCCGCCGGGCGGGGTGCCGGCCTCTTCATCGGCCAGGTGCGAATGGCCCATGTCGACCGACCACTCGTGGAGTGGAAAGGCGAGGACGTCGGTCGAGCCGCGCTCGCCCATGTGGTCGAAGTTGAGGTGCGTCATCTCCTCGTCGCCGCACAGCGTGAGCTCGATCTCGACCTCCTGCGGGCCAAGGGTGGCCTCGGTCGTCTCGGTCAGCGCCGACTCGAGGAGCGCATGGAAGGCCTCGGAGCTGTGCGGCTCCATCGCCGCGGTCAGCCGATCCTGGCTGATCCGGTGATGGAAGGTGACGACGCAGCCCATGGCCCCATCCTAGGCGCAGCCGGGGCGGGGCTCAAGCCTCCCGCGACTGGTCGAGCGGGACGACGTTGTCGGGGTACTGGATGCGGGTGTGGTACATCCCGAGCAGCTGCTGGACGAAGGCCTCCTTGATCTGCGAGAGGTTCCGGAGTGTCAGCTCCGCCTCGTCGAGCTGACCATCCTCGACCCGCGCATCCACGA
>DATCOZ010000262.1:0-10550 GCA_036564345.1 Candidatus Dormiibacterota bacterium
GACGTGGGCGTCGATGATCCGCGGCCCGCTGACGTAGTCGCCGTACTCGGCGGTGTCGGAGACCGAGTAGCGCATGAAGCCGAGCCCGCCCCGGTACATCAGGTCGACGATCAGCTTCATCTCGTGGAGGACCTCGAAGTACGCCAGCTCAGGCTGGTAACCGGCCTCGACGAGCGTCTCGAAGCCGGCCTTGATCAGCGACGAGACGCCGCCGCAGAGGACCGCCTGCTCACCGAAGAGGTCGGTCTCCGTCTCTTCCTTGAAGGTCGTCTCGAGGATCCCCGCCCGGCCGGCGCCGAGAGCGCGGGCGTAGGCTAGCGCGCGCTCGCGGGCGCGCCCGGTCGCATCCTGCTGGACGGCGACCAGCGAAGGCGTGCCCTGTCCGGCCTCGTAGGTTGAGCGCACGAGGTGGCCGGGCGCCTTGGGGGCGATCATCGTCACGTCGATCCCCGAGTCGGGCTTGATCTGGCCGAAGTGGATCGAGAAGCCGTGCGCGAACATCAGCATGTCGCCCGGCTTGAGGTTGGGCTCGATCGCCTCCCGATAGAGGCGGGCCTGGCCGACGTCGGGGGTCAGGACCATGATCACGGTCGCCCGCTTGACGGCGTCGGCGACATCGCTGACACGGACGCCGTCGGCCTCCGCCTTGTCCTTGGAGCGGCTGCCGGGATAGAGCCCGACGGTCACGTCCTCGCCGCTTTCCTGGAGGTTGAGGGCGTGGGCACGACCCTGGGAGCCGTAGCCGAGGATGGCGACCTTCTCACCCAGCTTGGGCGGGCAGTTGCTGTCGTAGAACATCTTCACGGTTTAGGCGCTTCTCCTCATTGCAACGGGGCCGGTCCGGGCCAGCTCCTGGATCCCGAACGGCCGCAGGAACTCGATGAAATCTTCGATCGTCTCGGTGTCCGCCGTCAGCTCGACCATGTTCTCGGCGACCCGCCGGGCGCCGAACTGCTCGACCGTCGGCGGCACGTTGTCGAGCCGTGCGATCAGCAGCTCGCGGCTGTAGTTCGAGGTCTCGGTGATGTCCTCGACCGCGATCACCTCGATCAGGCGGTCGAGCTGCTTGGCGACCTGGTCGACCTCGGCGTATCCGGCGTCCACCGTGAGCGTCATCCGGGAACGGCCCACAACCGTGCTGGGGCCGACCGTGATGGTCTGGATGTTGAAGCCGCGGCGGCGGATCATGCCGCTGACCCGCGACATCACGCCGGCGTGGTTCTCGACGGTGACCGCGAGCAGGCGGAGGCGGTCATGCACCATTGGGCAGCTCCCAGAAGTCGTTGAGTCCCTTGCCGAGGGGCACGATCGGGTAGACGTTGGCTTCGGGGTCGATCCGGAAATCGATCAGGAAGGGCCCCTTGGTCCGCTGCGCCTCGTCCATCGCGGGCGCGATCTCCTCGAACTTGTGGACCCGCCGGGCGGGCAGGCCGTAGGCGTCGGCGAGCTTGATGAAGTCGGGCATCTCGGTGAGGTCGCTCTGGGAGCGGACACCGCCGTAGAAGTCGTCCTGGAACTGGCGGACCATGCCCAGCGAGAAGTTGTTGAGGAGCACGATCTTGACGTCGAGCTTGTGCTCGACCGCCACCGAGAGCTCCTGCGCGGTCATCACGAAGCCGCCCTCGCCGGCGACGCACCAGACGTCCTTGTCGGGGCGGCCGAACTTGGCGCCGATCGCAGCCGGGAGGGCGAAGCCCATCGTGCCGGCGCCGCCCGAGTTGATGAAGAGGCCGGGCTTGGAGTAGTTCCACCAGAGTGCCGCCCAGATCTGGTTCTGGCCGACGTCGGCGACGACGATCGCCTCGTCCTGGCAGCGGCTGTACATGTCGAGCAGCACATCCTGCGGCTGGAGGTGGCCGTTCGACTTGGTGTACTTGAGCGGGTGCTCCTCCCGCCAGGCGTCGATCTGGGTGAGCCACTCGCCACGGTCGGGCGGCGGGGGCTGGACGTGGGGGAGCATCAGCGTCAGCGACCGCTTGGCGTCGCCGACGACCTCGAGGTGGGGACGGACGTTCTTCCCCATCTCGCTGGCGTCGATGTCGACGTGGATGAAGTGCTCCGCGCGCGGCGCCCACTCGCTCAGCTTGGCGGTGACGCGATCGTCGACGCGCATCCCGACCATCATCAGGACGTCCGCGTTCTGGACTGCCTTGATGTTCCAGCCGGTACCCATGAAGCCCGTCATGTGAAGGGCCAGGGGATGGCGGGTCGGGAAGGCGCCGACGCCGAGGAGGGTCGTGCCGACCGGGGTCCCGGAACGCTCGGCGACATCGAGCAGCTCCTGCTCGGCCCGGCTCAGGATGACCCCGTGACCGGCCAGGATGACCGGCCGCTTAGCCTGTGCCAGCAGCTCCATCGCCCGCTTCGCCATCTCCGGATCGGGCTCGTAGGCGGGCCGGTAGCCGGGGAGCGCCGAGCAGGACTCGTAGGTCCACTCGCCGACCGCCTGCTGGGCGTCCTTGCAGACGTCGATGAGGACCGGCCCGGGGCGTCCGGTGGTGGCGATATGGAAGGCCTCGGCCATGATCCGGGGGATGTCGTCGGCGTGAGTGACGAGGTAGTTGTGCTTGGTGACGGATTGGGTGCAGCCGATGATGTCCGACTCCTGGAACGCATCGCTGCCGACCGTCTTGGAGGCGACCTGCCCGGTGATCGCGATCAGCGGGACCGAGTCCATGAAGGCGGTGGCGAGACCGGTGACCATGTTCAGCGCACCGGGACCCGAGGTTGCCATGCAGACGCCGGGACGGCCCGTCGCGCGAGCGTAGCCGTCGGCCATGTGGGCGGCGCCCTGCTCGTGGCGGACTAGCACGTGTTTGAGCGCCGGGTGCGCCGGGAGCCGCTGGTAGATCGGCAGGTTCGCCCCGCCGGGGTATCCGAAGATGATCTCGACGCCCTCCCGCTCGAGGGCCTCGAGGATCATGTCAGCTCCTGTCATGGCTCTTCAAAATATCTCCTGAAAACAACCGAAGCCCCCGCCCTGTTCGGGGCGGGGGCTTCAGCGCGAAGGGGAATAAGTTCGCGTTAGGCCCTGCCCTCAAGGGCAAGAAGTACGAGTACAAAAAGGAGGTCGTTTCGGGACCGGGCCATCGTAGGTCGGAATCCTACCCCGCGCAACGCCATCGGTCTAGTGCTTCGCTCACAAAGCTGATCGGATGTCACTGTCCGCCGGATACCAAAGCCCGCCTGGGCGGGACGCCGGCTGAAAATCTCGCCGCGACGGATTTCGCCCTTCCGCGCGTCTAAGATCCCATGGGCATGAGCCAGGTAGCCAGGGTCCGGCGTCCGAGCACGCGATCCGCGGCTGCCATGCCATCCGCACCCGAGCTCGGCGGCCGCCGGGTTGTCGTCGTGATGCCGGCCTACAACGCCTCCGAGACACTTCGCGAGACCTGGCAGGACATCCCCAAGGACTGGGTCCACCGCGTCATCCTGGTCGACGACGCATCCCGCGACACGACCATCGACGTCGCCCGCGAGCTCAAGGTGGACGTGATCGCCCATCCCCACAACGTCGGCTACGGCGGGAACCAGAAGACCTGCTACATGGAGGCGCTCCGGCAGGGCGCCGACGTGGTTGTGATGGTCCACCCCGACGGCCAGTACGATCCGACGCTGATCCCCCAGCTGGTGCGCCCGATCATCCGGGGAGAGGCGGACATGGTGCTCGGCTCCCGCTTCCTGACCCCGGGCGGCGCTCGCAAGGGCGGGATGCCCCTTTACAAGATCGTCGCCAACCGCTTCCTCACCACCGTCGAGAACCTGGTCCTGGGCCGGCGCTTCGCCGAGCTTCATACGGGCTACCGCGCTTACACCCGAGGCTTCCTGGAGACGATCCCCTTCCTCCGCAACTCGAACGACTTCGTCTTCGACACCGAGGTGATCGCCCAGGCGGTCGCCTTCGGCTTCAAGGTCGGCGAGGTGCCGGTCGAGACCAAGTACTTCGCCGAGGCGTCCTCGGTCAACTTCCGGCAGAGCCTCGTCTACGGCTTCAAGACGCTCTGGACGATGGCCCGCTACTTCGCCCACCGGACCGGACTGCACCGCTCGCGGCTCTTCGTCCACTAGGCCCGTTCGAGTTGCGGTTCGCCCTCGCCGGCGGACACGGCGGACAATAGGCGACGTGGCAAAAGCGCTTCACCTCCTCATCCTCAGCCTCGCCATGGCCGCGCTCGCGGCTTGCGGCGGGGGCAGCACCACCAGCAGCAGCGGCGCGCCAGCCGGCTCCACCCAGGTCCAGGTGATGGACTTCAACTTCAAGCCGAGGGACATGAGCGTCAGCTCGGGGACGGTCGTGTTCTTCCTCGTCAACAGCGGCCCGTCGGCCCACGACATGCTGATCGCCGACTCGACCGGCAAGACTGTGGCGCGGAGCAGCCTGGTCCAGTCGGGCGACACCTTCACATTCACCGTCAGCAACCTGGCGGCCGGGAAGTACGTCTTCTACTGCGACGTGCCGGGCCACCGGGCCTCGGGGATGGAAGGCACGCTGACCGTCACCTGACCCCGGTGTATCGGATCGGGCATCTCGCGCGTTGGATATGGGTAGGAGTAGTAGAACGTCATGCCCGCCCACCTGAAGAGTCGCCGAACGCGTCCCAGCACACCCCGCCCGGTGGCGCCGGACCTGCAGTCGCAGCTCGAGGAGCTGCTCGACACGGTCTGGGACGCGGAGGCCAACTGGCGCCTCGACGACCGGATCGACCTCGCACTGGGGAAGCGTCGGCCTCGCCCGAGCTAGCTACCCGAAACTCGCGGCGCGAATAGCTCAAGCTAGCGGTGTGTCTGGCCAAAAAGTCGACAACGGATCCGCTCAGGACGCGGGTTGCCTGCGGCCATTTGGTCGACTTTACGACCAGGCACACCGCTCGGTCTGATGGCCACCTTCCAGGACCGCCGGATCTCTCCGCGCCGGGACCTGCTGGTCTCGGTCCGCCCCCCCGGCGAGACCGCAGCCGAGAGCTGGATGAACACACGTGACGTCAGCGCGGGCGGGATGCGGCTGCTCTCCGACCGAGCCCTGGTCAAGGGCGACCGCCTCGAGCTCGAGGTCCTCCTCCCCGACGGCTCCTGGTTGCGGGTTACGACCAAGGTCGCCTGGAGCGTCAAGCTCGACGTCGGCTCGACCGCCGAGTACGAGGTCGGCCTGCGCTTCGTGGATCTCATACCGGCCGACATGGAGCGGTTGAAGCCGCTCCTGCCACCGCCCCCGCCGGGCCCCTTCGACACCCACCCCGACGGCTACGTACGCCACAGCTGACGTCGCCTCCAGATGTCTGGAATTCGGTTACTGCGTCGCCCCACCCTGCCCACACAGGTGTGGGGAGGGGGGAAACGCGCTCATACCCTCCCCGCGCTGCGGGGGGAAGGGTGGGGCCATTGGCCCGCCTAGACGTTCTTTACCGCTGTCACCAGGTCGTTCAATGATTTCTTGGCGTCGCCGAAGAGCATCGTCGTCTTGGGGTTGAAGTAGAGCGGGTTGTCGACCCCGGCAAACCCGGCCGCCATGCTTCGCTTGAGAACGACCACGTTGGCCGACTTGTCGACCTCGATGATCGGCATCCCGTAGATCGGGCTGGAGGGCGTGTCCTTGGCCGCCGGGTTGGTCGTGTCGTTGGCGCCGACGACGAGGGCGACGTCGGTCCGCTCCAGCTCGGGGTTGATGCGCTCCATCTCGTAGAGCTGCTCGTAGGGGACGTTGGCCTCCGCCAGCAGCACGTTCATGTGGCCGGGCATCCGGCCCGCCACGGGGTGGATGGCGTACTTCACCTCGACGCCCCGCTTCTCGAGCAGGTCGGCGAGCTCGCGAACAGCGTGCTGGGCCTGGGCTACGGCCAGCCCGTAACCGGGGACGATGACGACCGAGCGGGCATAGGCGAGGAGGACGGCAACGTCATCGGCCGAGCCGGTGCGGACCGTGCCGCCCTCGGCGCCCAGCGCGACCGCCGCACCGCCGGCGGGCGCGCTGCCGAAGGCGCTGAAGAGGACGTTGGCGATCGAGCGCCCCATCGCTTTCGACATCAGCAGCGTCAGCAGCGTTCCGGAGGCGCCGACGAGGGCGCCGGCGACGATCAGGACCGTGTTGCCGAGCACGAAGCCGGTGGCGGCGGCCGCGAGACCGGTGAAGGCGTTGAGGAGGGAGATCACGACCGGCATGTCGGCGCCGCCGATGGGCAGAACGAAGGCGATGCCGAGCACGAGCCCGAGGATCACCATCCCGATGAAGAAGACCGGCACCGACCCGGTCGTCATCAGGTAGACCGCGATCCCCAGGATGCCCAGCCCGATGACCCCGTTGACGACCTGCTGGCCGGGATAGGTGATGGGCTGGCCGGTCATCCACTCCTGGAGCTTCAGGAAGGCGACCATCGACCCCGCGAAGGAGATCGAGCCCACGACCGCCGAGAAGACGACCGGGATGAGAACGCCGGGGCCCTGGCCGCCGGCGCTGTTCAGGTAGTCGGCGGTCGAGATCAGCGCGGCGGCGCCGCCGCCCACGCCGTTGAAGAGGGCGACCATCTGCGGGATCGCCGTCATCTTGACCATCCGCGCGCCGGCGACGCCGACGATCGATCCGATCACGACGCCGAGGGCGATGAACTCCCAGTTATGGGTGACCTGGAGCGCGGTGGCGACCAGGGCGATGCCCATCCCGACCGCCGCGATCACGTTGCCCCGGCGCGCCGTGCGCGGCGAGCTGAGGAAGCGGAGGCCGAGGATGAAGCAGACGGCCGCGAGCAGATAGGCGACCGTGATCCAGACGGACACGCGCTAGTGTCCCGAGTCCGAAATTCGGCGAAGAATCGCCGCTGAGGGCGTCGAGATCAAGGCGCCGCCGAGTAACGCAGCGCGCATGCCCGAGGGCCTGTAGGCGAGTGACGCAGGCGACAACGCGGAGATGGGCGTTCTCAGCGGTTGAGCCCGAAGGGTCCCCCGGTCGCCGCATCGCGGCGGCCTAGGCATGTGCGTCGAATTTCGGACTCGGGACACTAAACCTTCTTGCTCGGGTCGGGCTGGGGTGTTCGGGGCGGAGGGCGGCGGCCCTTGAACATCTCAAGCATCCGGTCGGTGACCAGGAAGCCGCCGACTACGTTGATCGTCCCGAAGATGACCGCGACGGTGCCGAGCACGGTGCCGATCCAGCCCCCCGCCAGGGCGCCCACGGTAAGCAGGCCGCCCACGATCACGATGCCGTGGATCGCGTTGGTTCCCGACATCAGCGGCGTGTGGAGCGTCGTCGGCACCTTGGAGATGACCTCGAAACCGACGAAGGCGGCCAGGACCAGGATCGTGATGTTGGTCAGCAAGGTGCTCACCTGGCGGCCACCTTCTCCCCCATCGCCTTGCGGGTCGCGTCGTGGACGATCTCGCCGTCCCGGGTGATGCAGGAGCCGATGACGATCTCGTCCTCGAAGTCGACCGCCAGCTCGCCGTCCTTGACCAGCAGCGCGAGCAGGTTGGTCAGGTTCTTGGCGAGGAGCTCGGAGGACACCGCCGGGACCATGCCCGCCGGGTTGGTGATGCCGTGGATCTGGACGCCGTACTTGATGACGACCTTCCCCGGCTCGGTGAGCTCGCAGTTGCCGCCCGCCTCGGCGGCGATATCGACCACCACCGAGCCCGGCTTCATGCCCATGACCATCTCCTTGGTCAGCAGGATCGGCGCGGGGCGGCCCTGGATGAGGGCGGTGGTGATGACGACGTCGGCCTGGGCGGCGTGCTTGCCGAGAAGCTCGCGCTGGCGCTTGAGGAAGTCCTCCGACTGCTCCTTGGCGTAGCCGCCGCTGCCCTCCTGCGTCTCCAGCTCCAGCTCGATGAAGTTCGCGCCGAGGCTCTTGACCTCCTCCTTCGCGGCGGCGCGGACGTCGAAGGCCTCCACCACCCCGCCGAGGCGGCGGCAGGTGGCGATCGCCTGCAGCCCGGCGACGCCGGCGCCGAGGACGAGGATCCGCGCCGGCGTAACGGTGCCCGCCGCGGTCATCAGCATCGGGAACAGCTTGCCGAGCGAGTCGGCGGCGATCAGGGCCGCCTTGTAACCGGAGACGGTCGCCTGGGAGGAGAGGGCGTCCATCGACTGGGCCCGGGTGATGCGGGGGATCGCCTCCAGGCTGAAGCTGAGGATCTTCCGCTTCGCGAGCGCCTTGACCAGGTCGGGCGAGATGAGGGGCTGGAGTAGGGCGATGAGGGCGGCGCCGGCCGGGATGAGCGCGACCTCGGCCGTGTCCGGCTTGCGGACCTTGAGGACCATCTCGGCGTGGCCGTAGGTCGCCTTGGCGCCCTTGACCAGCTCTGCCTTGGCGTCTTTGTAGAGATTGTCGGGGAAGGCTTCGCCGCCGGCGCCGGCCTCGACGTAGACCTGGTGGCCTGCCGTAACAAGCCGGGCGACCGCCGCCGGGGTGAGGGCGACCCGAGCCTCGCCCGGGGTGGTCTCCCTGGGAACCGCGATCTTCACTTCGGGTAAGGGTACGAGAAGCATTACTTTGCCTGCCGCGTATTCAGGTTGAATCCACGTAGAGTAGGTATTCCGTGTCGGAACCAATCGTCAACGACCTCACGTTTCAAGCGGCCACAGTCAACGGCTCGGGGAGCCAGTCCTCGAACTCGGTTCTCATGCGCGCGATCTTCCATATGGGCATCCCGGTGGCGCCGAAGAACATCTTCCCCTCCAATATCGAAGGGCTGCCGACGTGGTTCCAGATCCGCGTGTCGCCGGAGGGCTACATGGCCCGCAAGGGCGACACCGACGTCCTCATCGCCCTCAACCCGGCGACCTGGGCGGCCGACCTGAAGGGGGTCGCGCCCGGCGCCGCGGTGATCCACGACGCGGCCTACTCGACGGCCGGGACACGGGAGGACGTCTTCTACTACCCGGTCCCCTTCAGCCAGCTGGCCAAGACCCGGATCGAGAACGACAAGCTCCGCAAGCAGCTTCTCAACATGATCTACGTGGGCGTCGTGGCCCGGCTGCTGGACATCCCGCTGGAGGCGATCGACCACGGTCTCCGCCGCCACTTCCAGACCAAGCCGAAGGCCGTCCAGGTCAACCTCGACGCGGTCCAGGTCGGCATGGACTACTGGGACGAGAACCTCGCCAAGCAGGACGCCTATCACCTCCGCCCGATGAAGGGCAAGACGGAGGGCCTGGTCCTGATCGAGGGCAACCAGGCCATCGCCCTGGGCTGCCTGATGGGCGGCTGCACCGTCGCGGCCTGGTACCCGATCACCCCCTCCTCCTCGGTCTGCGAGTACCTCGGCACCTACGCCGAGCGCTTCCGCGTCGATGAGAAGACAGGCGAGAAGAAGATCGCCATCGTCCAGGCGGAGGATGAGCTTGCGGCGGTGGGGATCGCGATCGGCGCCGGCTGGGCGGGGGCGCGCGCGATGACCTCGACCTCCGGGCCGGGGATCTCCCTGATGGCGGAGTTCGCCGGCCTTGCCTACTACGCCGAGATCCCGGTCGTCATCTTCGACATCCAGCGGATCGGGCCCTCGACGGGGCTCCCGACGCGCACCTCGCAGGCCGACCTCGGTTTCGTCTACACGCTCTCCCACGGCGACACCAAGCACCCGATCCTGCTCCCGGGAACGGTGCAGGAGTGCTACGAGTTCGCCCGCGATTCCTTCGACCTCGCCGATCGCTTCCAGACCCCGATCTTCGTGCTCTCCGACCTCGACCTCGGCATGAACCTCTGGATGACGAAGCCGTTCGAGTACCCGGAGAAGAGCTTCGACCGCGGCAAGGTGCTCAGTGCCGAGAAGCTCGAGGAGCTGAAGGGCGACTGGGGCCGCTACCGCGACGTCGACGGCGACGGGGTCACCTTCCGCACCCTGCCCGGCACCGACCACCCTCTTGCCGGCTACTTCACCCGTGGCTCGGGCCACGACGAGAACGCCCGCTACACCGAGTCGGGCGAGGTCTACGCCCGCAACCTCGACCGGCTCGCCCGCAAATTCGAGACCATCCGCGCGGCGGTCCCCGAGCCGGTTGTCGACGGCAACCGATCGAAGATCGGGATCGTCGCCTTCGGCTCGACCCTGAATGCGATCCAGGAGGCGCGCGAGCGGCTCCGCGACGCCGGCCTCGAGGTCGACTTCCTGCGCGTGCGGGCGCTTCCCCTGAGCGACAAGGTCACCGACTTCGTGCGCGGCCACGAGCGGCTCTACGTGATCGAGATGAACCGCGACGGCCACCTCTACGACATGCTCCGGCTGCACGTGCCGGCGGACCTGGTCGGGCGGCTGAGCTCGATCCGCCGCTATGACGGCCAGCCGATCCCTGCCGACGCGATCACCCGACCCATCCTGGAACTGGAGGCGGTACCCGCATCATGAGCGTCACTCTCAATCGGATCGGCCTCGCCCGCGACGCCTACAAGGGCGCGGCCACCACTCTCTGCGCGGGCTGCGGCCACAACTCGATCACCAACCACCTGATCAAGGCCCTCTACGAGCTCGGGATCGAGCCGAGCCGGCTGGCCAAGATGAGCGGCATCGGCTGCTCCTCCAAGACGCCGGCCTACTTCGTCGAGTCAGCGCACGGCTTCAACGGG
>DATCOZ010000008.1:0-2366 GCA_036564345.1 Candidatus Dormiibacterota bacterium
CACTGGAACTGTCAAGTGGTTTAGCAACGACAAGGGCTACGGGTTCATAACACCCGATGACGGCTCGAAGGACGTGTTCGTTCACCACAGCGCCATCGCCGGGGAGGGCTTCAAGTCCCTGGACGAAGGTGCGAAAGTGAACTACGAGTCTGAGGACGGGCCCAAGGGCCCGGCCGCAGTTGCTGGCTCTGTCCAGCCTGCGTAGCTGACCAAACAGTTTGAGTCACCGGCGCCCGCCATTTGGCGGGCGCCGGTCGTTCCGGGGCCACCCAGATAGCTTGGGGGTATGGCCCAGACGACCGACGTCGAGCTCCTGCAGCGCTGCCACGACTTCGAGCTCGAGCTCAGTCTGGCGGCCGCGGAGCGGGTCGAGGACTCGGGCGACGGCACCACCGCAGTGCTGAGCCCGGGGACCCCGCTGGTCTGGGACGCGAACTTCCTGCTGGTCGAGGATCGGGGGCTGGCGGCGGCAGAGATCGCGGCGCGTGCGGATGAAGTGCTCGGCGGGCTCGGCATGAAGCACCGCTTTGTGGTGACCCGGCAGCCGGCGCTCGCCGACGAGCTCGAACCGGAGTTCGAGCAGCTCGGCTGGGACCTGGACCGGACCCTGGTCATGGCCCTACGGCGCGAAGCGGACCGCCCGAGATCGGTCGAGGTGGAGCAGGTTGCGCCCGAGGTTGCCGAGCCGCTGCGGTTGGCGCTGATGGAGGGTCACCCCTGGACCACGCCCGAGGTCGCCCCCCAGCTCCTCGAGTTCGACCGACGGATGGCGAGGGTCTACCGGGATCGATGGTTCGCCGCCCGCCACGACGGAGAAGCAGCCTCCGCCTGCCGGCTCTACCAGCACGACGGCGTCGGCCAGGTCGAAGACGTGGAGACGCTCCCCCACGCACGCAACCTGGGCCTCGCGCGCGCCGTCGTCCTCGCCGCTGCTCAGATATCGCGCGAGGACGGCGACGAGCTGACCTTCATCGCCGCCGACGCGACCGACTGGCCACTGCAGCTCTACGAGCGGCTCGGGTTCGACGCGGTCGGGGTCACTCTCGGGTTCCGGCTCAAGCCGGAACCGGCGAGCTGAGGCGAGGGCGGGCTCGCGATGCCGCCCCAGCCGACGCCCGCCGGGCGCATCCTGCTGGCGCCGGACTCGTTCAAGGGGACCTTCAGCGCGGTTGAGGTGGTCGACGCGCTGGCTTCCGGCTTTCCAGCGGCGGGTCTGGAGGTCGACCGCTGTCCGGTTGCCGACGGCGGCGAGGGCACGAGCGAGACGCTGCGGGCGGCGCTCGGCGGCGAGACGGTCGAGGTAGACGTTCACGACCCGCTGGGGCGCCCGATCCGTGCCAATTTCAAGCTGCTCGCCGACGGCGAGACAGCGATCGTCGACACAGCCGCGGCCAGCGGCATGGACCTCCTCAGCGCTGAGGAGCTTGACGCCGAGGCTGCAACCACCACAGGGACCGGCGAGCTGATCGCCGCCGCCGCCCAGCGGGCGAAGCGCATCTGGCTCGGCGTCGGCGGCAGCGCGACAACCGACGGCGGCCGCGGCGCGATCGAGGCGCTCACGGCGGCGGGCGGGCTCGGCGACGTACAGCTGGTGTGTCTGTGCGACGTGCGAATCCCCTGGGAAGAAGCTGCGGAGGAGTTCGCGCCCCAAAAGGGGGCCGACGCTGCGACCGTAAAGCGACTGTCGGAGCGCCTGGACCAGTTGGCGGCCGACGCGCCGCGCGATCCTCGCGGGGTGCCGATGACCGGCGCCGCCGGAGGGCTGGCGGGTGGGCTGTGGGCCTGGTGCGGCGCCGACCTGGTCGCGGGCGCACCGTTCGTGCTCGAGGCCGTGGACTTCGATCTACGCGCGCGCCAGGCAGTGGCCGTGGTCACCGGCGAGGGCCGCCTCGACGCCACCACCATGGAAGGAAAGATCGTCGCCGAGCTGGCCGGCCGAGCCAACCGAATCGGTGTTCCGGTCCACGCAATCGTGGGAGAGGACGTCACCGACGCGGATCAGAAGCGAGAGCTCGGCCTCGCCTCGGTCCGCGAGGCGACCACCCTCGCCGAGATCACCGCAGCCGCTCGACGGACAGCGGCGAGCTACGGAATGACGTAGTTGTGAATCGGGACCTGGACGATCTCGGCGTCGGGGAGCTCGGCAAGACGCTCCTCGCCGATGACCTCGACCTGGGCCGGCCGAAGGCGGTCTGTCCTGAACCGCTCGAAGTGCTCGGGTGTCTCCCAGACGTTGAAGACCTGGAAGGTGCCCTCGAGCTCGCCTGCCGAGTGAAAGATCAGTCCCTCCGGCGGCTCGTTCTTGATACCGATCTTCTCGCTAACGGCGTCGTAATCATCAACACCCATGCCTTCTGGGAACCGGG
>DATCOZ010000046.1:0-14115 GCA_036564345.1 Candidatus Dormiibacterota bacterium
GCTCTCCTAAGATCATGGGCGCCCAGCACCCAAAATCTGTGGCGCTATGGCCCCGACTCGGCTAACCTTGCACTGACGGAAAACCATGGCAAACCCAACCCCTTCAGCCCAACTCCGATCCCACACTCTCTACGACAGCATTGAAGAGATGCTGCTGCTCGAGAACCTGCAATCAGTCCTAGGCCGGCCGGTCTCTGATGTCCGCATTCTCGAATTCTCCTCGGTTGACGGGCGGTCCGGGGGCTTGCTCAGCTCCGTCCATGTCGACGGCGACCGCTTCGTTCTAAAGCGCTTCGCTCCCGAGACAGACGTCGTCATGCGCTTGACCGATGACCTTCATGCCCGTTCCGTCGATCTGTGGGTGAGCGGCGTCCTCGACCGGCTCCCTCCCCAGATGGTGCACGGAGTCGTCGCTTGCTCTCTGGATGGCAAGGGTCGGGCGATACTCCTCGAGGACTTCACAGGAAGCCTGCTGCCTGCCCGCGACGAGCGCCTGACCGAGGGCGACAACGCAACGGTTCTCGGCGCACTGGCCGCCTTGCACGCTGAATTCTGGGAGGACGAGGTGACGCTGGGCCAGAGATCGCTGTGCACTCTGCTGAACCGATACGGTCTCTTCACGCCAGGCGCCATGAGCGCCCCGGACGTGGTGGAAAGCGCGAAGATCGCTCCCATCATGCTCGAGGGATGGAAGCTTCTCCCATCGCTAATCAACCCACACGTGTCGCGTCTGCTCGAGACTCTCCAGCGGGACCTCAGCCCGCTGTGCCGGGCCTTGCAGCGCTTCCCCCAAACCCTGCTGCACGGCGACTGGCACTACGGAAACCTCGGCCTGCTTCGAGGTCCGGAACCGCGCGTCATCGCCCTCGACTGGGGGTTTGTAGGCGTCGGGCCGCCCGCGCTCGATCTTGCGGAATACCTCGCCATCGGGGCCATGCGACTCCCCGGAAGCAAGGACGAAAGTATCGAGACCTATCGGCGGGCGCTCTCGATTCAGCTCGGTTCGCGCTTTGATGAGAGCTGGTGGCGGCCCCAGCTGGAGCTGGCTCTGCTCGGCGAATTCCTTCGGTTCAGCTGGAACAAAGCCCTTACCGCCGTCAACGATCCCCATCCCGAAAACCGGCAGCGGGAACGGGCCGAGATCGCCTGGTGGGCCGAGCACGCAGTCTTGGGCGCCCGCTGGCTCTAGCCGACAACCACCCGCATATGTCGCTTCCTACCGCGACTCAACATCAACTCCTGCCGTCCATCCAGGGTCGCGACGCCAATCCGCGCTTGCGGATCCGTCACTCTGTCTCCATCAATCGCAAGGCCGCCCTGCTGGATCTGGGCCCGCGCCTCGTTACTTGACGCGACCAGACCCGCCTCCCGAAACAGGACGGTGACCGGCACGCCGTCCCCCTCAAACAGCGACCCGGAAAGCTCCACGGTGGGTACGTCTCCTTCTCCATCCCCTCCGAACAGCGATCGCGCAGCTTCCTGCGCCTTCACTGCCTCTTGCTCCCCGTGAACGATCTTCGTCGCCTCGAAGGCCAGAACCTCCTTCGCCGCGTTCAGCTCCGCCCCATGCAGCGAGCCCAGCCGCCGTACCTCGTCCATCGGTAGAAACGTATAGAACGCCAGCCTGCTCTCAACCTGCGAATCGTCAGTGTCCCGCCAGTACTGGTAGTAGTCGTACGGCGATGTCCTCTCCGCGGAGAGCCAGACAGCGTTGCCCGCGGTCTTCCCCATCTTCGCCCCCGAGGCGGCCAGCAGTAAGGGATGGACCAGCACAAACGCCTCGCCGCCGGTGACGCGCCGCACCAGATCAGCGCCCGCCACGCTGTTCCCCCACTGGTCGCTGCCGCCCACCTGCAGAACGCAGCCGTGATCCTCGTAGAGCCTCAGAAAATCGTATGACTGCATCAATACATAGGAGAACTCGAGGAAGGTCATGCCTCCCGCCTCGAGCCGGGTCCGGTACGCCTCCAGGCGCAGGATCTCGTTGACCGAGAAGCGAGACCCGATCTCGCGCATGAACTCTACAAAACCGAGCTTGGTGAGCCAATCGGCATTGTTCACCACCATGGGAGACTCACCCGTCCAGGAAAACACCCGATCCACTTGCGTCCTGATCGCCTCGACATTGGCCTCGATGTCCTCGGGCGACAGGACCGGCCGCGACGAAGTGCGGCCCGTGGGATCGCCGATCAGGCTCGTCCCCCCGCCCATCAACGCGATCGGGTTGTGTCCTGCTCGCTGAAACCAGGTCATCATCATCAGCGGCATCAGATGCCCGGTCGTCAGGCTATCCGCCGTCGCATCGATCCCGTTGTACAGCGTGATCGGCTTCTTTAGAGCGTGCCGAAGCCCCTCCTCGTCGGAGGCCTGATAGACAAACCCCCGTTCCCGAAGCAGCTCGAAAACATCATCCATGCCGGCATTTTAACGCCCCCAGGCGCCGATGCCGTTTCGCCCACACCTGCCATTCCGCCGGAAGCTCTGTGATGCCGGATGCAGACACAACGCACATGCGCGCAAATTCATCAAAACGCATCTAACAGCGGCATTATGCAGCCCTGTCGCTCCGTCCCCGAAGAGATGTCCCAATATCGGCAACCGATGTAGCACAATCTGCCGCCCGGACCCATAACATCCCAAGGCGCTATAGTGCCTGCAGAGGATTGCACGTGCCCGTCTGCCCCAATTGTCGCGAAGAGAATCCGGAGCGAGCGCGCTTCTGCCTGAACTGCGGAACGGCGCTGGCCGTCCTGTCCGCGCCCCCGCGGGAGGTCCGGAAGACGGTCACCGTGCTCTTCTGCGACGTGACGGGCTCGACCGGTATGGGAGAGCGGCTCGATCCCGAATCCCTGCGCCGGGTGATGAGCCGGTACTTCCAGACGATGCGCGGCGTGCTGGAGCGCCATGGAGGGATTGTAGAGAAGTTCATCGGCGACGCAGTCATGGCGGTCTTCGGGATTCCGCAACTCCACGAGGACGACGCTCTGCGCGCCGTGCGCGCCGCCATCGAAATGCGAGAGGCGCTGGCCGGGCTGAACGAGGAGCTGGATCAGAGCTGGGGCATCCGGATCGAGAATCGGACGGGGGTGAACACCGGTGAAGTGGTGGCGGGCGATCCGGGGTCTCGCCAGACGCTTGTCACCGGCGATGCGGTGAACGTCGCCGCGCGGCTCGAGCAGGCGGCCAACCCCGGCGAGATCCTGATCGGCGAGGAGACGCGGCGCCTGGTGCGGGACGCCGTAGACCTCGAGCGGCTCGACCCTTTGACCCTGAAAGGAAAGTTGGAGCCGGTGGCGGCGTACGTGCTCCTGGCACTTCGACCTGGAGCTCCTGGCTTCGCTCGGCATCTGGGCTCGCCGCTGGTGGGCCGGACCCGTGAGTGCCTCCTCCTGCAGCAGGCCTTTGAACGCTCGGCGGTAGAGCGAAGCTGCCTGCTCTTCACCGTCCTGGGACCAGTCGGCGTCGGCAAGTCACGGCTGGTTGAGGAGTTGCTGCGGCTGGTCGAGGCTGAGTCCACGGTGCTGCGCGGCCGTTGCCTGCCATACGGTGAAGGCATCACCTTCTGGCCGATACGAGAGGTGGTTAAGCAGGCCTCCGGCTTCGAGGACACCGACCGTCCAGAGGATGCCAGGAAGGAGATCGAGCATCTGCTCACGGGGGATACCGACGCACCGGTCATCGCGGCACGGGTCGCCGAGGCGCTCGGTCTGGCGGAGGGCGGCGCTGTCCAGGAGGAGATCTTCTGGGGCATCAGGAAGCTCCTAGAATACCTGGCCCGGAGCCGGCCCCTGGTGGTGCTCTTCGACGACATTCACTGGGCAGACCCCACCTTCCTCGATCTCATCGAGCACATCGCCGACTGGTCGCGGGACTCGCCCATCCTCCTGCTCTGCCCCGCCCGACTCGAGCTCCTCGACCACAGGCCAACCTGGGGCGGCGGAAAGCTCAACGCGACCTCCATCTTGCTCGAGCCGCTTAGCGGCCAGGAGTGCGGAATCCTGATCGAGAACCTGCTGGGGCAGGCAGGGCTCGCCCAGGGTTTGGCGGCGCGGATCACCAACGCAGCGGAGGGCAATCCGCTGTTCGTCGAGGAGATGCTGCGCATGCTGGTGGACGACGGTCTGCTGCAGCGAATGAACTCGCACTGGGAGCCCACCGGCGACCTGTCCCACGTTCCGGTTCCCGCTACCGTCCAGGCGGTGCTGGCGGCAAGGCTCGACCGGTTGCAGGATGAAGAGCGCCGGGTGATCGAGCGGGCCTCGGTGGGCGGCAAGGTGTTCTACCGGGGCGCGGTGGCAGAGCTCACGCCGGAGCCCGAGCGGGAGGCGGTGGGCAGTCACCTTATGACGCTGGTGCGGCGAGAGCTGGTCCGCATCGACCGCCGCAGCTTTGCGGGCCAGGACGCCTTCCGCTTCCGGCACATCCTCATCCGGGATGCCGCCTACGAGTCGATGTCCAAGGAGTTGCGAGCTGAGCTGCATGAGCGATTCGCCCAGTGGCTGGCGCGAACGGCTGGTGAGCGAGTGATCGAGTACGAGGAGATCATTGCCCATCACCTGGAGGAGGCATACCGGTACCGGGGAGAACTGGCACCGGTTGACGAACGGGCAGAAGCACTCGCGCGACGAGCGGAGGAGTGGCTGGGTCGAGCCGGCCGCCGGGCGCTAGATCGAGGCGACGTGGCGGCTGCCTCCAACCTGCTCGCTCGGGCAGCTGCCCTCTTGCCCCACAATAACGAGACACGGGCGGAGCTGCTGATCGACCTGGGGGACGCGCTCTCTTTCCTGGATGTTCGACGGGCTTTGGACGTGTTGAATGAAGCGCAAACCCAGGCTGCTGAGCGCGGTGATGGCCGACTGGAGGCCCACGCCCGGGTCCTGCAACTCGAGCTCCGGATAACGTCCGAGTCAAAGATCAGCAAGGACGAGGTGCTGGCGGAAGTCACGCCCCTGCTATCAACGCTCGAGGGGCATGGAGACGATCTCGGTCTGGCGCGCGCCTGGCAGGTCTTCGCATCCGTCTCCCTCATGGATTGCCAGTTCGCCTCAATGGAGGAGCGGGTCGAGCGGGCCTTGCTTCACGCTCGCCGGGCAGGAGATCGACGGGAGGAGACCAAAGCTGTGGATTGGCTTTGCCGCTCTTTGTGCTATGGACCTACCCCGGTGAAGGAGGCTGCAGTCCGTCTCCAGGAGCTCCTACGGGAGTATGCGGACAGCCGCGCAGCGGAGCAAAGGATCCTTATGGTTCTTGGGACCTTCGAGGCGATGAGTGGGCGCCCTGACAAGGCCCGAGACCTTATTGCACGGGCGGCTACGATGGCCGAAGACCTCGGGGACCAGCTGAGCGTCGCATTCATTCATGGCTTTGCGGCAAGCCAGACCGAAGAGCTCGCTGGCGATCTCCTCCGCGCCGAGGCCGAACTGAGAGTGAGCCAGGATCTCTTTGAGCGCATGGGTAGACAGGGCTTCCGGTCGACCATCGCCGGGATGCTTGCGAGGGCACTGTACCTTCAAGGTCACTACCAGGATGCTGAGCACTTTGTAACGGTCTGCCAGGAGCTGGCTTCTCCGGACGACGTGCTCGCTCAGGCCCAGTGGCGAGCTGAGTGGGCGAAGGTGCTGGCTCGACGCGGAGAGGCGGAGGAAGCGGAGCAGCTGGCGCGGGAGGCGGTCAAACTCGTGGAGACGACCGACATGTCGGACTGGCAGGGACAATTCTACATGGGCCTCGCCGAGGTCTTGCGCCTCGCCGGCCGTCCGAAAGAAGCGAAGGCCGCGGTCGAGGAAGCGAGTGGGCGCTATACGGCGAAAGGAAACGTGGTGGCGTCCCAGCGAGCCCGCGAGTTTCTAGCAGAGCTGACATATTAATCACGTCCGTCCCCCTCAGGCACTCCGGCCACCGGACCCAGGCTGCCGTCCTCGCCGCCTATGGCCATGTGTAGCGCACGTACTGAACCAGTTCATAACCTTGATGTCCGGTGCGCACCGGCGTAACCTAGAGGCACTTGACACTTGTTTCGGGCATTCGGGGTGAGGACGTGATTGAGAACGCGCCGCAGGGCGATGCCGTGGCGGACGCCGGTACCGATGTCCGAACATTCCTCATAGCCGACATGCGCGGATATACCCGGTACACCGTGGAACACGGCGATGCCGCCGCCGCGCGGCTGGCGAGCACTTTTGCGGGGCTGGCCCGCGACGCGATCGCGGCGCGTGGTGGCGAAGTAATCGAACTGCGAGGCGACGAGGCGCTCGCCGTCTTCTCCTCGACGCGCCAGGCGCTATGGGCGGCTACCGAGCTACAGGGGCAGCTCTCAAAGGTCTCCACCAGCGATCCGGTCGCCTCGCTCAAGGTGGGCATCGGCATCGACGCTGGAGAGGCCATCCCCATCGAGGGCGGCTTCCGCGGCGCCGCCCTCAACCTCGCGGCCAGGTTGTGCAGTCTCGCCGGCCCGGGAGAGGTCCTGGTCACCGAAGCCATAACCCACCTCGCGCGCAAGGTCGAGGGGCTGGAATACGTCGAACGTGGCGCCATGGACCTCAAGGGCTTTGCCGAGCCCGTCACCGTACTTGAAGTCCGGCCCATGCGCGAGAAGACGCACGACATGTCGTCCGTCACTTCGTCGGACGAAGCGAGTGCCTCCGCCGAAGATGTGGGCGAAGGAGCAAACCGCCCGACTGTCCAGACACTCCCGATCGGTGGCTTTCTCGGCGCCCTGCCTTCGGGACTTATCGTGGCTCGCGAAGCCGAACTCAAACGGGCGCTCTCCTCCATCGACGCCGTGGACCGCGGCAGGGGCCGGCTACTGCTTCTGACGGGGGAGCCCGGAGTAGGGAAGACGCGGCTCGCGCAGGAGATCACTCTCAATCTCCGCAACCGAGACTTCTTCGTCGCCGCCGGTAGCTCGTATGAGGCCCGGATGTCCTCCGCGTACTACCCGTGGGTAGACGTGCTATCCACGCTCTATCGGCTGGCGGCACCTAACCTCCGTTCCCAGGTGGCCCAGCGCTTTCCGTACCTGGCCAAGCTGCTGCCGAACGAGAACCTGCAGACACCCGCGACCGGCGACGGTCAGGAGGAGCAGGACCGGCTCTTCTGGTCCGTTACCGGCTTCCTTCAAGCTCTCGCCGAGACGCGGCCGCTGGCGTTGCTGCTCGACGACCTTCATTGGGCCGACGGCTCCAGCCTCGAGCTCCTGCAACACCTCACGCGCCACACGCGCGGCGATCGCGTGCTCATCCTTGCCACCTATCGAGACATCGAGGTTGGCCTTCAGCACCCACTGGAAGCCGCGCTCCGTGAGCTGTCCAGGGAGGATCTGGCGGAGCGGATCGCCATCCGGCGGCTCGACGAGAGCGGCACCACACAGCTGCTTGCATCCGCACTGGATCGCGTGGACATCTCGCCGGAATTCTCCGACCTCCTCTACCAGCGAACTGAAGGCAATCCATTTTTCCTGCAGCAGGTATTGAGAGTCCTGATGGAGCGCGGCGATCTCTTCCAAGGTGACGGCGGCTGGACTCGCAAGGCGATCGCCGAGATCGAAGTTCCGGAAAGCATCCGTTCCGTGGTCGGCCACCGCCTCTCTCGGCTCCCGGAGGGAACGCAGGAGATACTGCACGAGGCCAGCGTGCTCGGGCAAGCCTTCCTCTTCGACGATCTACTTACGATGGCGGGCAGGTCTGAGAAAGAGATCGAAGGCGCCCTGGAAACGGCCACACGAGCTGGATTGTTGCGGGAGAAGGCCGCGGACGCCTACAGCTTCGACCACGCGCTAACTCAGCAGTCCCTCTACTTAGAACTAACTTCTCGGCGTCGGCGTAAGCTCCATCTCGCCGCCGGCGAAGCGATCGAGTCGCTGCCCAAGACACGACGTGAGAAACGAGTCGACGAGCTTGCCTGGCACTTCCTCCAGGCCGACGACGCGAGTCGAGCTCTGCCCTATTCGCTTCAAGCAGGCGAAGCGGCCCAGGAGGTCTACGCCAACGGAGACGCCGAGCTGCACTTTCGCACGGCCGCTGAGCTTGCCGGCGAGCTCAACGAGCAACGGGAAGAGGCTAAGGCGCTGGAGAAGCTGGCTGAGGTCCTCTACGCCTCCGCCCGCTACGACGAACAGATGGAGACGGCTGCCCGCGCGGCCGAACTCTATCGGAGCCTGGACGACCTGGAGGGTGAGGGACGCGTTGTGGCCAGGCGGGCTAGGGGCCAAGCCATGGCCGGGACCATTCTCCAGGAGATCCCGCTGGTGCGAGACATGATCGAGCGATTCGGCCGCCGGCAGTCGACGCCGGCCCTCTTCGCGCTACACGAGTCTCTAGCAACCCTCTTGTTCTTAGCCAACCAATCTGCCGAAGCACTCGTCGCCGCCGATCGGTCACTCGAGTTAGCGCAGGCGTTGGGCGAGGAGGTATTGGTGGCCCGAGCCCTTGGCCGCCGCGGACTTGCCCTCATACCCCTGGATCGCTCCGACGAGGCGCTCGCCGCGTTGGAGATGGCGATGTTGAGGGCGGAGCAGGCCGGCGACCTTGAAACACTAGCGCTCGCGCTCAACAACGCGGCGCACCTCCACCAGCGTCGCGGTGACGGGGACCGGTTTGAAGAGTTCCAGCGCCGCCATCTGGCCCTGGCCCGCCGCGCCGGCAACCCGGCCAGAACGCTCCATGCGCTCTTCCAGCTTCGCTGGCAACTCTTCGAACGAGGGGATTGGAGTGAATCATGGGCACTACTCGACGAGGGTCTGCGAATTTTCCGCCAAGCGCCGGTCGCTGCGTTCAGCGAGGCTCTGACCGGCCCCTACATTCGTCTGCTCGTCGAAGGCGATATCGACGGCGCTCGCGCCTGCTTCGATGAGTGCATAGCCGAAAGTGAGCGATCCGGAGACACCGAGCTTCGCGCTTTTGCCGTGTGGCTGCAGGCGCAAACCGATTGGCTGGTGGGCCGCCCGGAAGCAGGAGCCGCTCGCCTTGAGGCCGAGCTAAACAGTGGCGCGTTCATCGATCATGAGATGCTGTCCACGCTCCGTTCGTGGCTCGGCCGTCTATGGCTCGAGACTGCCTCGGCCGACGGCACCGAGCGCGCCCGCGCCCAGCTCTCCGTCATGGCCGGGGAGGGCATCATAACACCCGGGGGAACCTTTGACTCCGACCCTCGGCCGCTGCAAGCGTGGCTGGCCGCACGGCAAGGAGACCTCCAGGGGGCCGGGCGGATTATGCGGGAGACCGTTGCTCTCTACCGAAAGTTAGGATATGTGTGGTCCGAGGCACATACTGTGCACGTGTGGGGACGGATCGAGATGGAGCTGCAGAACCTGGACGCGGCCCGCAGCCACCTCGAGGACGCGCTGGCCATCTACCGACGTCTCGGCGCCGTTCCCTACGTTGAGGAAGCAGAGCGGCAGCTCAGCCGCCTCGGCACATGACCTCTGAACCGTTGATGCCCCGGGCGGTGTCAAACCGCTACGTCATCATCCACAACGGCCCATGCGCAGAAAGTCGCATCCCAGTCGGTCGCGGCTGGGACGCCTGGCTTGCTACGTCAACGTGCACGTAACCCTCCTCGCTCCCCAAGGCCTGTCCAACTTTTTAACCTGCTCGACGCGGAAGCCAGGCAGGAGCGCGCAGACTCCGTCTAGCGCATCACATTGCGCCATCATGCCGCCCTGACCTTGATGTCCCGTACACTCCAGCGTAACCTAGAGGCACCTGACACTCAGGTTCGACATGCAGGGTGAGGACGTGATACAAAACGCGGCGCCGGGCGGTGCCCTGTCGGACGGCGGTACCGATGTCCGGACCTTCCTCATCGCCGACATGCGCGGCTACACCTCGTTCACCGTGGAACACGGCGATGCCGCCGCCGCGCGCCTGGCGAGCACGTTTGCGGGCCTGACCCGGGACGCGATAACGGCACGTGGCGGCGAGGTGATAGAGCTGCGGGGGGACGAGGCACTTGCGGTCTTCTCCTCGACCCGCCAGGCGCTCTGGGCGGCCAGCGAGCTACAGGGGCAACTCGCACAGGCCTCCATCAGCGATACGGCCACCCCACTCAAAGCCGGCATCGGCATCGATGCCGGAGAGGCCATTCCCATCGAAGGCGGCTATCGGGGCGCCGCACTCAACCTCGCGGCGAGACTCAGCAGTCTCGCGGGCGCGGGCGAGATTCTGGTCACGGAAGCCATTACCCACCTCGCTCGCAAAGTCGACGGGCTCGAATATGTCGAGCGCGGAGCCATGGAGCTCAAAGGCTTCGCCGAGCCGGTAATGGTCCTGGAAGTCCGGCCTGTGCTCAACGGGTCGCAGGAGAGCGTGCCAGTCACTCAGGGAGCGGTGAGCGATGAGCAAGAGCAGGCCCGAGGTTCCACCGTCCAAACCCTCCCTATCGGTGGCTTTCTCGGTGCTTTACCCTCGGGTTTGCTGGTCGCTCGCGACGACGAGCTGAAGCGGGCGATGACGTCAGTCGACGCCGTGGAACGCGGTAGGGGCCGGCTGCTCCTCCTGACAGGCGAGCCCGGCGTGGGCAAGACTCGACTGGCGCAGGAGGTCACCCTGGGCATCCGCAACCGCGGCTTCCTCGTCGCCGCCGGCAGCTGCTACGAGGCCCGTATGTCCTCCGCCTACTACCCCTGGGTGGACGTCCTCTCTGTGCTCTACCGGCTGGCCGCACCGAGGCTGCGCTCCCAGGTGCCACAGCGCTTCTCCTATCTCGCCAAGCTGCTGCCGAACGAGAACCTCACCGTATCAACCGCGGGCGACGGCCAGGAGGAGCAGGATCGTCTCTTCTGGTCCGTCAACGGCTTTCTTCAGGCCATGGCCGAAGAGCACCCCCTGGCAGTTCTGCTCGACGATCTGCACTGGGCAGATGGCTCCAGCCTCGACCTACTGCAACACCTCACTCGCCACACACGAGGCGATCGCGTGCTCATCCTTGCCACCTACCGGGACGTCGAGGTCGGCCGCCAGCACCCGCTGGAAGCCGCGCTGCGAGACCTCTCCAGGGAGGATTTGGCCGAGCGGATCGCCGTCCGCCGTCTGGGCGAGGAGGGCACTGCCCAGCTCCTGGCATCCGCGCTCGATCGCGAGGAGATCTCCGAGGAGTTCGCCGAGCTGCTGTATCAGCGGACCGAAGGGAACCCGTTTTTCCTCCAGCAGGTGCTGCGGGTGCTGGTGGAGCGCGGCGACGTGTTTCAGCGTGACGGCGGTTGGACCCGCAAGGCGATCGCCGAGATTGAAGTGCCGGAGAGTATCCGCTCCGTGGTGGGGCAGCGCCTCTCCCGGCTTTCGGAGGAGGCGCAGGATATCCTGCGCGAGGCCAGCGTGCTGGGGCAGACCTTCCTCTTCGATGATCTGCTGACGATGGCCGGCCGCGACGAGAAGGAGATCGAGCGCTCGCTGGAGTCGGCGATGGCATCCGGCCTCGTGCGAGAAAAAGCCGCCGACGCCTACAGCTTCGACCACGCGCTGACTCAGCAGTCGCTTTACGGGGAGCTGACGTCGCGTCGGCGCCGCAAGCTCCACCTGGCCGCGGGCGAAGCCATTGAAGGCCTACCGGAACGGAAGCGCGAGAAACGCGTCGATGAGCTGGCCTGGCATTTTCTCCAGGCCGATGATATGTCACGAGCACTTACCTACACACTCCAGGCCGGCGAGGCGGCGCAGGCAGTTTATGCCAACGGAGACGCCGAGCTGCACTTCCGCACCGCAGCCGAGCTGGCGCGCGAGGTGGAGGACCTGCCGCACGAGGCGCAGGCGCTCGAGAAGCTGGGTGAGATCCTCTTCACCTCCGCCCGCTACGCAGAGCAATTCGAGATTGCCGATCGAGCAGCTCGGCTGTACGCCAGGCTGGGCGACCTGGAAGGCGAGGGCCGCGTCGTCGCCAGGCGTGCCTGGGGCCATGCCATGGCCGAGAGCGTCCCCGAGGGAATCTCGCTCATTCGGAACGTTATCGCGCGTTTCGACGACCGGGAGCCTTCACCGGCGCACTTCGCTTTACACGAGTCACTGGCAACCCTCGCCTGGCGCGCGAACCAGGCTGCCGAGGCGCTGACTTCCGCCGATCGCTCACTTGAGCTGGCCCGGGCACTGGGCGACGAGCGGCTCATGGCGCGCGCAGAAGGCCGCCGCGGACTGGTCCTCACCGTCCTCGATCGCGGCGACGAGGCACTCGCCGCCTTAGACGTGGCAATGTCGCTGGCGGAGCGAATCGGCGATCTCGATACGCTGTTGCGGGCCCAAAACAACGCAGCGGTTGTCTACCTGCGCCTCGGCGACGGGGACCGCTTCGAAGAGCTCCAGCGCCGAAACGTGGAACTGGCCCGTCAAGCCGGCGACCCAGGCGGTATGATCTTCGCGCTCGCCCTGCTGTACGGTCAACTCTTCGAGCAAGGGGAATGGGCCGAAGCCCGGGCACTCCTCGACGAGGCGTTGCGGCTCTTCCGCCAGACGCCCGTCGGACGCTTCAACTGGCTTCTCACCATGCCCGGCTACCGGTTGCTACTCGACGGCGACATCGAGGGCGCGAATGCCTCCTGGACTGAGTGCCTGGCCGAGGCCGAGCGCTCCGGTGCCACCGACCTTCGCCTCGGGACGGTCTGGCTCCAGGCGGAATCAGAATGGCTGGCGGGACGGCCGGAGGTGGCAGTAGCCCGCCTCGAGCGCGAGGTCGATCGCCTCGACCTCGTCCCACCCGAAGCGAGATTTCCGCTGCGCCTGCAACTTGGCCTTCTTTGGCTCGAAAGCGGGAAGGTCAATGGCGCCGAGCGGGCCCATGTCCAACTGTCCCTAGGTGTCGAAGAGCGTATCGACGCGCCCAACGGAATTTTCGACTTCGACGCTCGGCCGCTCCAGGCCTGGCTGGCCGCGCGGCAGGGAGATCGGGCGCTGGCCAGCCGGCTGATGGAGGAGGCCATTGCCCTAGCCCGCAAGCTCGGTTTCCTATGGTCAGAGGCGCGGATGTTGCAAGTGTGGGGGCGGCTGGAGACCGACCTGCAGGATCCGGAGGCAGCTCGCGCCCATTTAGACGCCGCTCTGGCCATCTACCGCCGGCTCGGCGCTGTTCCCCATATAGAGGAGACAGAGCGCCAGCTCGCCCGGCTCGGCACATGACCTCCCAAGCTTCAATTCTTCAGGCCGTCTCCGAGCGCTACGGCGCCATAGGCGACGACCCGTCAGCAGAAGGCTCGATTCCGGTCGGTCGCAGCTGGGCGACCCGTCTCGGCTACCCAAACCTGCTGCTCGACACCGTCCCGGCCAGCGCCCTCGACGGCTTTACCGGCATAGGCATTCCAATCCTCCATGCAGATCTGAATCCCGGAGAAGTGGTTCTCGACCTCGGCTGCGGTGGCGGCCTCGACACCATTCTTGCCGCCCGGCAGGTGGGCGAAAACGGCCATGTTTACGGCATTGATCTCGCACCCGGGATGGTCAAGCGAGCCTCTCAGGCCGTGGAAGAGACGGGTTGTCACAACATCACGATCCGCGTGTCCGCGGCCGACTCCCTCCCGCTCGCAGACGAGTCGATCGACGTCACCCTGGTCAACGGGCTCTTCAACCTCACGCCAGACAAAGCGGCGGTGGTGAAGGAAGTGCACCGAGTGCTGCGTCCAGGTGGTCGGGTTGTCGGCTCTGAGATCGTCATCACCGATGGCCAGCCGGCGGCCGATCCCGACCTGGAATCGTGGTTCCGCTGAATTGGCGGCGCCTGGCCGGAGCAGTGGTTCCGGGAGCTATTCGAAAGCGGCGGCTTCCAGCGCTTCGAGGTGCTGCAGCGCGCTGTGAACCTGCGAACCGAGACCAGAGGCAGTGCGGTGATTACCTTTCGAACTTTCAGAAGGTGAACTTGGAGACCTCGTGACGGTAAACATACTCGCTGCCGAAGCGCTGCTCGCCGCACCAGAAGCGTTCAAGGTTATTGACGCGCGCCGCCGGAACGAGTTCGAATCGGTCCACATTCCCGACGCCATCTCGATGGAATGGGAAGACTGGTGCGACCCTGCTCCGGTTGCACCCGACACCGTCCTAAACGAAAGGGGATATTGGGGAGTCCTGAAATCCGCTCCCGAAGACTGGTACGCAGAGCGGCTCGGCGCCTGCGGCTTGAGCAGCGCCGACCCCATAGTCG
>DATCOZ010000067.1:0-25091 GCA_036564345.1 Candidatus Dormiibacterota bacterium
CTGCTTGACGAGCTCGTCCTCGTCCGCCGTCACGTAGGTCTTGATCGGCTGGCGATCCTCGGGAGGCGTCTGGATGACGCTCATGTCGCGAAGCCCGGCGACCGCCATGTGCAGCGTCCGGGGGATCGGCGTGGCGCTCAGCGTCAGCACGTCGACGTTGGCGCGAAGGCGCTTCAGCCGCTCTTTCTGGACGACCCCGAAGCGCTGCTCCTCATCGATTATCACGAGCCCCAGCCGCTTGAAGCGGACGTCCTTCTGGAGCACCCGATGGGTACCGATCACGATGTCGACGGTTCCCGCCTTGATGCCCGAGATGGCCTTCGCCTCGTCTTCGTCGGATGCGAATCGGGAGAGCATGGCGATCTCAACCGGGTACGCCTTCAACCGTTCCCGGAAGACCAGGAAGTGCTGCTGGGTGAGGATCGTCGTGGGCACCAGCATCGCCACCTGCTTCCCGCTCTGGACAGCCTTGAACGCGGCCCGCAACGCGAGCTCGGTCTTACCGAATCCGACATCGCCGCAGAGCAGCCTGTCCATCGGCCTGTCGGACTCCATGTCGGCCTTGATCTCGGCTAACGCGGTGAGCTGGTCGGGCGTCTCCTCGAAGGGGAACGAGGCCTCGAGCTCGGCCTGCCAGGGGGTGTCCGGATCGAACGCATACCCCGGCTTCGCCTCTCGTGCCGCGTAGAGCTTCAGCAGGTCGTCAGCGATGTCCTCGACCGACTTCTTGGCCCGGCTGCGCGCCTTTTCCCAGGCCCCGGTCCCCAACCGGTTCAGCGGGGGATCCCCTTCCCCACCGCCGAGGTACTTCTGAACGCGGTCGAGGAACTCGACCGGGACGAAGAGCCGATCCCCCTCCGCGTACTCAAGCTCGAGGTACTCGCGCTCGGCCCCGTCCATCTCCTTCAGGCCCATGCCGTGGAAGCGCGCCACCCCGTGGTCGACATGCACGACGAGCTCGCCCGGCTGAAACTCGAGGCTCACCGTCGGCAGGCCCTTGCCGGCGCCGCCGCGCCGCGTCACCGGACGCCGTACCCGTCCGAACAGCTCGTGGTCGGAGAGCACCGAAATGCCTAGCGCTGCGTTGTCGGCGCCGACGGGCAGGTCGGCATCGCCGTGGAGGAGGCCAGGGCCGATGAGGGCGTCCAGATCGAGGTCGAGCTCGACCGGCCGCCGTTCGGTCCCGGATCCGGTGAGGAGAGCGTCCAGGCGCTCCGACTGCTCGGTGGCGAGCACGATCGACTGCCGGTCGGCGAGCAGCTGGTTGAGGGCCGCCGGGCGGCGGACGATCGGCTCCGGCTGCCGCCAGCCGAGATCGACGCCGCCCTCCGACTCGCCGGCCGTGACCCGGATCCGTTCCCATTCCCCCGCCAGCAGCCGTTCGCCGGGCACCATCGGAGCTCGGAAGCCGGGCGGGAGCTCGTGGTCCGCGGCCTCGGCTTCGGTCAGGGTCCTCGTCTCGCGCTCCAACTCACGAATATCGGCGAGCTGTCGCTCGGGCTCGAGGTCGATAACCAGGGCTTCCTTGGGCAGATGGTCGAAGAGCGTGGGCAGCGAGGGCTCGAGATAGGCGGCGTAAAACTCGACGCCGGGGAAGGAAGAGCCCGCTTCCAGGCGAGCGAGGTCGTCCTCCCATTCAGCGCGAACATCGCCGCGCAGGTGTTCGAGCCCGCCGGCCTCGCGGATCCGTGCCACGGCCCGAGCCCCTCGTTGCGGACCGAGCACGAGCTCGCGCCCCGGGCGGATGGTGACTCGCGGCACTGACATCACCGAGCGCTGGTTTCCGGGGTCGAACAGCCGCAGGCTCTCGATCTCATCCCCGAAGAACTCGGCCCGCACCGGCGCCCGGCCCGCGGCCGGGAAGATGTCGAGGATGCCACCGCGAACCGAGAACTGGCCCGGCTCCTCGACCAGCGGCTCGCGGGTGTAGCCGAGGTCGATCAGCTGCGCCGCCAGCCGGTTGAGATCGGCCCTTCCCCTCGGCGCCAGCTCGACGGCGGTCGAGGCCAGCACGTCGCGTGCCAGGGTCGGCCGCATCGCCGCCCTCCGCGAGGACACGATCAGGCTCGGCTCGCCACCCGGCGCTAGCGCGGCAAGCGCTTCCAGCCGCCGGCCGACCGCCGCATCGACAGCCGGCGGACGGTCGAGAAAGGAGATCGCGACCTCGGCGAAGAGGTAGCTTGCGGGTCGCCCAGCCAGCCAGGGGCGGAGCTCGGCCAGGAACCGATCCGGATGGCGGACCAGGACCAGCGTTGTCCGCCCGCTCTCCAGCGCGCGCCGAGCGAGGGCGCCGGTGACGATCGGCCAGGCGCCGTTCGGCAGCCGCGCGATCGCTTCGCGCGGCCCCAAGCGGGCGGGCAGGACACGTTCCCAGAGAGCGCTCACGGGATCTCCTCGCAGCCGAGCGAGCCGGCCCGGTTGTAGTTGTCCATGGCTGCCTGGACACCCGAGCTCAAGGCGAGCTCGAGGGCGTCCACCACGCCCGACCGGATCTTGTCGAGCGACTCCGACTCCCGCTTGCCGAAGTGGCCGAGCACGTAGCGCACACCGTCGCCGACGGGTCTCCCGATGCCGATCCGGAAGCGGACGAACTCGTGCGTCTTGAGTGAGCTCATGAGCGAGGCGACGCCGTTGTGGCCGGCGGCCGAACCGCCGCGGCGGATCCGTAGGCGGCAGAGGGGGAGGTCGAGCTCGTCATAGACCGCCCAGACCGACTCCGGCGCCAGGCCGAGATCCTTCGCCGCGGCGGCGACCGCTTGCCCGCTCAGGTTCATGAAGGTCTGCGGCCAGGTCAACCAGACACGCCGGTCGAGCGAAAGATCGGTGTGGCCGACGAGCGACTTCCAGCGCTTGCGGGTCATCGACACGCCAAGCCTGTCGGCGAGCAGGGCGACGCACTCGGCCCCGAGGTTGTGGCGCGTCCCGGAGTACTCCGCGCCCGGGTTGCCGAGTCCGACGATCAGAAGGTTCTCCAACTCTTTGTTTTTCAGTGCTTCTCTTTCTGGTTCACGTTTAGGGGGCGGCCGACAAGTCGAGAAATGGACGCGCGAAAGCCCGCGGCGGCGCCGCTATACCGTCGGGTTTGCGAACGTAAAGCCTACCCGCGAGAGGTCGGATTCAATAGCCGGGCCGATCCGATCGCGCTGCCGGATCGGTCGAGCGCAGCCAGCGTGAGCCGGTTCATCTCCAACTCCTCGCTCACGGTCGCGTGGTCCCAGCCGAGGATGTGGAGGAAGCCGTGAACCGTCAGCAGGGCGAGCTCGCTGTTCACGGGGTGACCGAACTCGCCGGCCTGGCGGGCCACCGCTGGCCAGCTGATGACGATGTCACCGAGGTGCGCGCCGGGGTCTCTCTCGCCGGACGGGAAGGAGAGCACGTCGGTTGCATGGTCTTCGCCTAGGAAACGGCGGTTGAGCCGCCGCAGCTCGCGGTCACCGGAGATCCGCAGCGCCAGGTCCCAACCCTCGACCGGGAGCCGAGCCGCGACTTCGGGCACTGCCGCCGTCGCCTGGATCACCGACCGGATCCAGGCCGGGGCAACCGCGGCTCGGACGGCCTTCACGACCGCGATCACGGGACGCCATTCCGACCGAAGCCAGGTCGCCGCCCGGCCTCGACTACCCTGACCCCGTGACCGGTCTGCTCCTCTTCCTTCATGCTCGCCTGGCGCTGGCGGCGATCCTCTTCGCGCTCCTCCTGGGCGTATGGGGCGGCTACCAGTACATCCGCCACAAGGCCGTCAGCGGTGGCTTCCGCTCCGCTTACCTGATGCTCTGCGGGCTGGTCGCGGTGCAGGCGTTTCTCGGGGTCCTGAACCTGCTCGCGGGAACCAGGCTGCACAACCCACTCCATGTCGTCTACGGGATCTTCGCGGTTGTCTTCCTGCCCGGGCTCTACTTCTATTCCGCTTCGGGCCGATCGTCGAAGGCCCGCGAGGCGGTCCTCCTGGCGGCAGGTTGCTGGGTCGTGCTGGTGGCTCTCGGCCGAGGCTGGATGACCGGCCAATAAGTTGCGCGCCGGCCGCTCAGGCGGTCCGGAAGATGTACCCGACGCCATACGTGGTCAGAGCGACGACGCTGCCCACGAAGGTCATCTCGAGGCCTGAACGGGCGGCATTCTTCCCCGTGAAGAAGCTGCGGGCGGCACCCATCAGGAAGAGACAGGTCACGCAGAGGACGGCGGTGATGAAGAGCGCGAGCAGCGGGCGAGTGCCGGCAACAGCGGTACCGAGCAGATAGCCGACGACGGGGATCGCGCCGCCGAACAGGGTGCTGACGCCGGCGACGACGGCTTCCCGGGTCGGGTTCTCGAACTGCCCGGCATCGAGGCCGAGCTCTTCCCTTGCCTGGGTCTCGAGCCAGATCTTCTTGTCCCTGGTGATCCGGGAGACGATCGTCTCAGCCTCGCTTTCGGTGAGGCCCTTCGCGCGGTAGATGCCCTTCAGCTCCTCCCTCTCGAGCTCGGGCATGGCCTCGATCTCGGCGGCTTCCCGTGCCAGCTGGTCTTCATAAATCTCGCGCTGCGACTTCGTCGCCAGGTAGGCGCCCCCCGCCATGGAGACCGCTGACGCGATCATCGCCGCCAAGCCACCCACCAGGACGACGTGAGCGTTCACTGTCGCGCCGCCCACGCCGGCGAGCACCCCGAGCGTCGCCGTGAGCCCGTCGTTCACGCCGTAAATGACGTTGCGAATGCTCTCGACGCCGCCCCCATGCCAGCTCTCTTCCGAGCTCTCGGCGTCGCTGCCTCGCGTGTGTGCCGACTCCTCTGGGATCAGCTCGCGAAGGATCGTCTTCGCCGCGTCGTCATCGAGCGCGGTCATCTGGCCGAGGTAAGTCCGCAGGATCTGTCCTTCCGCCACTCCCGCCATCGACATCACCGGGCCGACCCCAACCACGCGGGCGAGAAGGGCGAGGGCTGAGGCGCCGGCGTCCGGTCCCCTTTTGGGGATCGCGATGCCCCGACCCTCCAAGTAGCCCGCCCAGGCCTTCGCGTGACGGCGCTCGTCGGCCGCCATGCGCTCCAGCTGGCCCTTTGTGGTCGGATCGCGGGCGGCCAGCGCCAGCCGTCCGTAGAGCTCGGCCATACGGGCTTCCCGTTCCCAGTTTCCGAGCAGGCTCGGCAAGGTCGCCGCGCTCAGGGGACGCCCACTGAGCGAGTCTGCCAGTACGCCCGCAGGCCTTGCTGCCAGGACGGCAGCGGCTCCGCCCGGCTGGACACGAGGCAGCCGTTGAGCGGCCGTCTGGCGGAAGTTCCGGCGGGCGCCGTCGCGACGGGATCGACCGGGGCCTTGACGCCGGCCACCCTGAAGAGCTCGACGGCGAACTCGTGGTAGGAGCAGCAACCCCCGGCAACCAGGTGCAGGATTCCCGTCAGAGGCGAGCCCGCGGCCGTGATCGAGGCCTCCGCGAGGTGGCCCGCGAAGGTCGGGTTGAGCAGCTGGTCGTTGACCACCGAGAGGCGGTCACCGGCCCTGGCCTGGGCCAGCAGCCGGTCGGGCAGGCTGCCCCCCTTGATCGCCGAACCGCCGTGGCCGAACAGCCCGGCGCTGCGGATCACGAGCGCCGTCGGCAGCTCCTCCAGAACCCGAAGCTCGCCCTCCCGTTTGCTCCGCCCGTAGGCGTTGACAGGTCGCGGTTCGTCAGCCTCCGAGTAGGGGCTGGCAGCCGTGCCGTCGAAGACGTAGTTGGTTGAGAAGTGGATCAGTCGGGCTCCAGCCTGGCGACACGCACGAGCAACGTTGCCGGCGCCTTGCGCATTGATCGCCGTGGCGACGTCAGGCTCCTTTTCGGCGAGATCGACCCCGTTGTAGGCGGCGCAGTTGAAGACCACGTCAGCACCGGTTCGGGAAAGCTCCCGCTGCACGACGTCGAGGTCGGTTACCGACAGGTCCTCACGGGTTCGGGCAACGCTCGCCGGCAGAAGCTTCGAAAGCTCACGAGCAAGTTGCCCCGAGCCGCCGGTGATCAGGTACCGGATCGTGGACATCCGGGCCTAATGCTTTCACAGCTCGCCCTGGCGGCCCTTTCCGATCGGCGGGTCCGGACTAGCCCTCGTGCTGCGAGCGAAGCCGTGCGAGACGATCGCGCTTGAGCGAGAGGGCGCGCTGAAGCGCGGTCAGCAGGGCACCGTCGTTCATCGGAACGACCCGCAACCTGGCTTCCAGTTCGCGCACCTCGACCTCGGCGCGGGTCAATTCGAGATCGATGGTTTGCTTGCTCATGATTGCTTCTCTTCGCTTAGGGAAACCTGTCCCGGGGCGAAAATGTTTCGCCGGCCGAACTCAATTTTAGGCCAAGGATTCCCCTGAGGCGGTCGCCCTGCTCAGTCGAGGTTGATCGCCTGCCGGAGCTTATCGAAGAAACCCTTCGAGACTTTCTCGGGCTTGCCGGTCAGGCCGCCGACCTGTTTCAGCAACTCCTTCTGATGTGATCCGAGGTCCTTCGGCACGACGATCTGAGCGACGACGAACTGGTCGCCCCTCCTGCCGGTACGGACGTGTGGGATGCCTCTGCCGCCCAGCCGGAAGGTCTGGCCGTACTGGGTTCCTGCCGGGATGGAGACCTCGACCGGTCCATCGACCGTGGGCACCTCGATCCGGTCGCCGAGCGCGGCCTGGACGATGTTCAGCTTGAGCTCGTAAACGACATCCTGGTCTCGCCGGGTGAGGTGAGCGTGGGGCTTGACTCGGATCACCACATAGAGGTCACCGGGCGGGCCACCACGCATGCCTGCCTCGCCCTCGCCCGTCAGCCGGATCTGGGAGCCTGTGTCCACGCCGGCCGGGATCCGCAGGTTCAGTCGCTTGGTCTTCTCGACGCGTCCCTGGCCGCGGCAGTCCGAGCAGGGCTGTCGGACGATCCGGCCCTGGCCCTGGCAAGCAGGGCAGCTGACGACGTTGACGACCTGGCCGAAGATCGACTGGGCTGCCCGGCGGACCTGGCCGCTGCCACCGCAGGTCCCGCAGCTTTCTACCGAGGTGCCGGGGTTGGCGCCGTTCCCGGAGCACCTGGCGCATACCACCAGGCGCGGCACCTCGATGTCGCGCTCGACACCGTGGTACGCCTCTTCGAAGTCGATGGTGAGGTCGTAGCGAAGGTCAGAGCCGCGCAGGTTGCGGGTCTGGCCGCGGCCCGAGAAGCCAGTGCCGAAGAAGGCGTCGAAGATGTCTCCGAAGCCGAACCCTTCGAAACCTTCGAAGCCGCCCGACCCGGCACCCACACCAGCGTGCCCGAACATGTCGTAGGAACGGCGGCGATCGGGGTCGGACAGGATCTGATAGGCCTCGGCGGCCTCCTTGAAACGGGCCTCGGCCTCGGCGTTGTTCGGATTCCGATCGGGGTGAAGGTCCATGGCGAGCTTCCTGAAGGTGCGTTTGAGCTCCTCCGGCGAGGAGTCCCGGGTGACCCCGAGAACCTCGTAGCAGTCCCGCTTAATCGCCACCGGGGCGCGCCACTCGGACCAGTGCGGGCCGGACGACCCGGTCATGGAGGCGATAGCCCTTGCGGACCTCGGTGACGACGGTGTCCTCGGGGTGCTCGTCCGACTCCTCGTGGCCGATCGCTTCGTGAAGCGTCGGGTCAAAGGGTGCTCCGACCGCTTCGATCGGGGAGACTCCCTGCGAGGCGAGCAGCTCGTCGAGCTGCTGGAGGGTGAGCGCGATGCCCTTGAGCCACGCCTCGTCAACCTCGGCGGGCGCGGACTCGATGACGCGATGGAAGTTGTCGACCACCGGGAGAAGCTTGGCGATCAGGTCGGCATTGGCGTACTGGACCGTCTCCGCGTGCTCCAGCCGGCTCCGCTTCTTGTAGTTGTCGAAATCGGCGGCAAGCCGGAGGTAGCGGTTGGACGCCTCCTTGGCGTCGGCTTCCAGCTGCTCGATCTTGGCGCGCAGATCAGTTGTCGTGGTCATTGGCTTGGTTAATTCTTACCGGCTTTCGCCCGAGCTAATCCCGGACGGGTGTTTCAGGTCGCCATCGCCGCCATCCGCTCGCTGGCGGCTCGGGCGACAGCGCCGAGTCGACCGACGATCTGGGCGTACTGCATCCGGGTCGGTCCGACGACGCCGAGGGTGCCCTTGAGCCGCCCTGATGGGCCGTAGGTCGTGAGTGCGACGGTGCACGAGCGGAGCTGCTCGGTTCCGTTCTCCGAGCCGATGACTACCTGGAGATCCGACTCACCGATCAACTCCCGCAGGAGGGCCGACAGGTTGCGGCTCTCTTCGAGGATCTCGAGCACCTCGTGTAGCCGGGTGGAATCGCTGAACTCGGGCTGCTTCAGAAGGTTGCGAACGCCGTCGTGGACGACCAGCGTCTCAGCGCCCTGCTCGAACTGGTCGAGGAGATCGTGGATCCGCTGGAGCACCTCCTGCTCGGGGCCCTCGGGCAGGGTCTTGATCCTTTCGGCGATCGCCTCGCGATCCTGGCCGGAAAGCTCCGAGAGGATCTGGTTGGCCAGCTTGGTCAATTCCTCCTGGACCATGGGCTGGCTCAGCTCGAGGACCTGCTGGCGGAGGAGATTTCCCTCCATCAGGAGGATCAGGAGCACCGCATCCGGCTCAAGAGAGACCAGGTCGATGTGCTTGAGGCGGGCCCGAGGGCCGTGCGGTGCGGTCACGACCGAGGCGTTCTGGGTCACCGTGGCCACCACCATGGCGACCTTCTCGACGAAGGCCTGGCCGTCGGCCGGAGCATTCTTGATCTGCTCGGTGATGTACTCGCCGACCTGTGGGGTGACGGATTCCGAGTCCATCAAGAAATCGACGAAGTATCGATAGCCGAGGTCACTCGGAATGCGCCCCGAGGACGTGTGAGGCTGGATCAGATAGCCGAGGTCGCCCAGGTTGCTCAACTCGGTTCGGATCGTGGCCGAACTGAGATTGAGGAAGTAACGGCTCACGAGGGCCTGCGATCCGACCGGGATCGCGCTCTCGGTGAACTCGTGGACCACCGCCTTCAGGATTGCGCGCTTTCTCGGTTCCATTGGCACTCTCAGCTCTTGAGTGCTAATCGTAGCGAACGGCCGGCCGATTTCAGAGGACTGCCAGCGCAACCTGGTTGTGGAGGGCGAGACCCCGCTGTGTCGGCCGTAACAGATTGCCGTTTCGGGTGATCAGGCCGGCCGCGGCAAGATCAGCGAGAGCGACCTCGAAACCGGCCGGCGCCTCGAGACCGTCGACCGTCCGCAGCCCCAGCATGATCTGTTCCGCTGCCGTCTTCCGGGAATCGAGAGTCTCGCCATCGTCGACGAACACGGCGGAGGAGATGTAGTCCTGCGGCCGCGCCACGTTCCACCACCGCCGCGAGGAATCCGCGGAGCGCCCGTAGGAATGAGCCCCACAGCCGGCCCCATACACGGGCCTGCACTGCCAGTACGACTGGTTGTGCTTCGACTCGAACCCGGGGCGGCTCCAACTCGAGACCTCGTATCGACGGAAGCCGGCGCCAGTGAGCTCGGACTGGCACATCTCCATCAACTCCCACTGCTGGTCGTCTTCGACGGCGGGAAGTAGGCCCTTTTCGAGCCGCCGGTGAAGGGGCGTCCCCTCCTCGAACGCCAGGCAGTAGCAGGACAGGTGCTCCGGTTCGAGCTCGATCGCCTGGCGCAGGGTCGATCGCCACGACTCCGCCGTCTGGAAGGGCACCGCGTAGATCAGGTCGAGGCTCAGGTTCGCGAAGCCGGCCTCGCGAGACTGCCGGACCGCCCGCCGCGCCTGCGCGCCGTCGGTCCGCCGCTCGAGGACGGCGAGCGCCCGCGGGTCGAAGCCCTGGACGCCGATGCTCAGCCGGTTGACCCCGGCCTCGCGCCAGGCCGCCAACTTCTCCGGATCGGTCGACGCGGGGTTCGCCTCGAGGGTGATCTCCGCGTCGCCCCGGAGGCCGAACAGGGCTCGGATCCGGTCGAGGAGGCGCCGGATCGACCTGGCTGGCATCAGGCTTGGCGTGCCACCGCCGAAGTAGACGGTGGCCAAGGGACCAAACGAATAGCGCTCGGCCGCGTAGCCAAGCTCGCGCTCGAGCGCTTCGGCGTAGGGCTGCATCAAGCCATCCAGGCGCGCGTAGGCGTTGAAGTCGCAGTAGCCACATTTGTGTCGGCAAAACGGTAGGTGGACGTAGAGGTGGCGAAAAGCGTCCATGTTAAGAAGCTCGCCGGGCACGGCTTGGCTTGTCGGAGAGGTCACCGGTAAAGCTTGTGGAGCTCCGTGTCGACGAGCTCCACAAGCTCCCCGATGGTTGCGCTGTCGAATGCCAGTTTGACGCCCGCGGCTTCGAAGAGCTCGGGCAATGGCCGCGTCGAACCCAGTCCGAGTGCGTGGCGGTATGCGGCGAGCGCGGCCGCCTGGTCGCGCATCGCGTTTCGCCAGATCTGCAGCGCCCCGAGCTGGGCGATGCCGTACTCGATGTAGTAGAAGGGCACCTCGAAGATGTGCAGCTGCTGGTACCAGCGCGCCGTCCACTCCCGGTGAAGCCCCGAGTAGTCGATGCCCTGCTCGAAGCGCTTCCTGAGGTCGAGCCATGCAGCGTCACGAGCTTTGGCGTCGCCGCCGGCGGGATCGGTGTAGATCCAATGCTGGAAGGCGTCGATCGTCGCGCAATGAGGGAAGAACAGGATGATCCCCTCGAGATGGTCGATCCGCGCCCGCCGGTAGTCCTCTTCGCTGTAGTACCCGCCTCGCTCCCGGCTCCAATAGGGGGCGGAGAGAAGCTCCATGGCCATCGATCCCACCTCCGCCATCTCCGCGCCGGGCCACCGCTGGCAGAAAAGCAGATCGTTGTCGAACTGCTCGAAGCCCTGGAATGAATGACCGGCCTCGTGCACCAGGGTCACGAGGTCGTCCGCGATTCCAGCCGCGTTCATGAAGATCAGCGGCCGCCTCTTCTTGGCGAGCTCGGTCATGTAGCCGCCGGGGGCCTTGCCCTTCCGGCTCTGGAGGTCGAGCAGGCCCTCGTCCTGCATCGTCTTGAAGTACCTGCCGAGGACCGGGTCGACCTGGTTGAACACGGAGACGCCCTTCTCGATGAACTCATCGGCGGTTTCAAACGGGCGGAGCGGAGCCCTGCCCTCCGGATCGGCTCCCACATCCCAGGGTCGGAGTGCCTCGAGGCCCATCCGCTGACGCCGCCGGTCGAGGATCCGCGTGGCCGCCGGCACCACCTTCTCCTCGATCGACGCATGGAAGTCGTAGCAGTCCTGAGGCGTGTAGTCGAAGCGGTGCTTCTCGATGTGGGTGTAGTCGCGAAAGTCCTTGAACCCTGCGTTCCTTGCGATCTGCTGGCGCACCGTGCGCTGCTCGCTGAACAGCTCGGCCAGCTCGTCGCGCTTGTCGACGTACGGCTTGCGATGGAGTCGCCACGCTTTCTCCCGGAGGGCGCGGTCCGGATCCTGCATGAAAGGCCGAAGGCGGGGCAGCGGGATCTCCTCGCCATTCCACTCGGCCGTCATCGCGCCGGTGATCTTCTGGTACTCGGCACTGAGCCTCTCGACCTCTGCCTTCAGGGGGACGTTCTCCTCCCGGAAGATCTCGTTGGTGGTCCTGAAGCGCCGGAGCGACTCCTCCAGCTCCGGAGCGGTGTAGCCGATCTCGAGCAGTCGGCGGCTCAGGCGGACGCGCTGCTCGGCGGCGTTGGGCTCGATCTCGGTCTGGAAGCGCAGGTTGTCGGCCTCCTTCTCCGCGTTGCCTGTATCGCAGGTGTAGTCGAAGTAGGCTTGCTCACGAGCCTCCCCGAGGAGGTCCTCGAAGTCCGACCAGCTCTGCAGCCATTGCCTGGCGTTGTCGAGCGTGAGGGGACGGAAGAAAAGGTCGTTGTAGATCGGCAGGATCTCGTCCCAGGGGAGCTTTGCGAACTCTCTCGACGATGCCGGCAGAGCGATCATGAGACCTCCTTCAACGGGTTACGGACCACGCCGACCCCGAGGAGGCGGCGTCGGTCTTGTTTTCAGCAACTAACCTACCCGCACTTCAAGCCTTGAGGTCAGCCGGCGTCCCTCGGGAGATCTCCAACAGCCGCTCCGGAGTGATGGCGAACACCGAATCGGGCCGCCCTGCGGCTGCCCAGACGACCCCGTAGTCGAGAAGGTCGCGATCGACGTAGATGGCCAACGGCTGGGCATGGCCGAACGGTGGCACGCCGCCGATCGCATAGCCGGTCGCAACTCGTGTGGTCTCCGCGTCCGCCTTGACGACCGGTTCACCCGCCAGGCCGCCAAGCCGAGCGGTATCGAGCCGGTTGGCGCCGCTGACCAGAGCCACCAACGGCCGGCCGGCGGCCAGGAAGACCAGCGACTTGACGATCTGCCCCAGCGAGCAGCCGATCGCGCTCGCGGCGTCCGCGGCGGTCCGGGTGCCTTCCGGGAACCGCCTGACCTCGAACTCGCCGAGGAGCTCGGCTAGCCCGGCGGCCAATGGAACTGACGCCCGCCCAGCACATGGAGATGAACGTGGTACACCGTCTGGCCGGCGTTCGGCCCCTCGTTAAGCACGAGCCGATAACCGCCCTCCGCCACGCCCTTCTCCAGTGCCACGAGATGAGCGGCGGCGAACATGCGACCGAGGAGATGGTCGTCGTCGAGCGCGGAGATCGTCTCCACGTGCTGCCGCGGCACGACCAGGAAATGAACTGGCGCCTGGGGGTTTATGTCGGCAAAGGCGATGACGTCGTCATCGCGGTACAGGGCCGTGAACCCCGGATCCGCGATCAGCCGGCAAAAGAGGCAGCTCGCCACGTCTCAGTCCAGCGAGAGGACGGCCATGAAGGCATCCTGGGGGATCTCGATCGAACCGACCCGCTTCATCCGCTTCTTGCCCTCCTTCTGCTTCTCGAGAAGCTTGCGCTTGCGCGTGATGTCACCTCCGTAGCACTTCGCGAGGACGTCCTTGCGGAGCGCGGATACCGTCTCCCGGGCTATGAACTTGCCTCCGATCGCCGCCTGGATCGGGACCTCGAACATCTGGCGGGGGATGATGGCCTTCAGCTTCTCGACCAGCCGCCGGCCCTGGGCGACCGCCTTCTCGCGGTGGACGATCATCGAGAGTGCGTCGACGGGGGTCCCGGCCACCAGCACGTCGAGCTTCACCAGCTCGGCGGCGCGGAAGCCGATGACGTCGTAGTCCATCGATGCGTAGCCCTTCGACCGTGACTTGAGGGCATCGTAGAAGTCGTGGATGATCTCGGCGAGCGGTATCTCGTACTCCAGCACGGCGCGCCCGCCCACCTGGTGCTCGAGGTTCCGGAACGAACCCCTGCGCTCCTGGCAGAGCTCCATCATCGCGCCGAGATACTGGCTGGGGACGATTATCGAAAGCCGCACGTAGGGCTCCTCGATGTGTTCGATCGTGCTGACGTCGGGGAGCATCGAGGGATTGTCGATCTCGATCAGCTCGCCCTTCTTCAGCAGCACCCGATAGGCCACCGTCGGCGCGGTGGTGATGAGCTCCAGGTCGAACTCCCGCTCGAGCCGCTCCTGGACGATCTCCATGTGGAGGAGGCCGAGGAACCCGCAGCGGAAACCGAAGCCGAGCGCCGCCGAGTTCTCCGGCTCGTAGACCAGCGAGGCATCGTTGAGCTGGAGCTTCTCAAGTGCCTCCTTCAGGTCCATGTAGTTCTCCGACACGGTTGGAAAGAGGCCGGCGTACACCATCGGCTTGACCGCCCGGTAGCCGGGCAGGGGCGCCGCGGCCGGGCGGTCGGCGGAGGTCACCGTGTCTCCCACCCGTGCATCGGCGACGTTCTTGATGGCGGCGGTGAAATAGCCGACCTCGCCGGTGCTGAGGTTCTCGAAGGGGCGCATGGAAGGCGTGAAAACGCCGACCTCATCGACCTCGTGAACGCTGCCGGTGTTCATCATCCGGATCTTCATGCCAGGCGCGATCGCTCCGTCGACGACGCGGACGTAGACGATCACTCCGCGGTAGGCGTCGTAATGTGAGTCGAAGACGAGCCCCCGCAAGGGAGCGTTCACGGTGCCGCTCGGGGGTGGGACCGCGGCGACGACCGCCTCCAGGATCTCCCTGGTGCCGAGACCCAGCTTGGCCGACGCCAGGATCATTCGCTCTCGCGGGATCCCCGTCACCTCGGCGATCTCCTCGGCGACGAGCTCCGGTTGAGCCGCATCGAGATCGATCTTGTTGATCACCGGCACGATGGCGAGGCCCGCCTCGACGGCGTGGTAGAGGTTGGCGAGGGTCTGCGCCTCGATCCCCTGGGCCGCGTCGACGACCAGGAGGGCCCCCTCGCAGGCCGCCAGCGACCGGGATACCTCGTAGGCGAAGTCGACGTGGCCGGGCGTGTCGATGAGGTTGAGCTCGTAGGTCTGACCGTCGCCGGCCGGGTAGCTCAGCCGGACCGCCTGCAGCTTGATCGTGATCCCCCGCTCCCGCTCGAGGTCCATGGAGTCCAGGACCTGCGCCTGCATGTCCCTTTTGCTGATAGCACCGGTGAACTCGAGCAGGCGATCGGCGAGTGTGGACTTGCCGTGGTCGATATGGGCGATGATGCAGAAGTTTCGAATACGATCGAGGGGGGTCTGGGGCACGGGTGTCATGGTAGGATGCCGAGCCAGAACGACCGTGGGTAGCGGTCGACCTGAGGAGGAGTTGAAGTGACCCGATTCTCACGATTGGTGGCGGTCGTGGCCTTGGGGGCCATCTTCGCCCTCGCTTGCGGCGGCAACACGACGCCGACGACCAGCACGACTTTCAAGGGAACCAAGAAGGTGGGCATCTCGCTCCCCCTGACAGGGCAGTCCAATCTCTACGGCCACGCCAAGAGCCAGGCCCTTCGGCTGGCGGCTGATGACATCAACGCCAAGGGCGGCGTCAATGGCTACAAGATCGAGATGGACGTCATCGACGACGGCACCACGGTCCCCAAAGCGGTGGACAACACCAATCAGCTGATCCTCCAGGACCAGGTGATTGCCATGATCGGTGATGTGAGCTCGGCCCAGTGCGCGGCACAGACTCCGATCCTGAAGCAGAACAAAATCGTCTATATCGACTCCACCTGCAACAGCTACCAGCTGACGCTGGAGCCCGACCTCGTCAACCCCTACTGGGTGTCGATCGTCCCCAATACCTACATGGAGGGCACCTCGGCCGGCGCCGAGGCGGCCAAGCTGGGCGCGAAGAAGATCTTCATCGTCTCCCCCAACTACCTCTTCGGGACGTCCGAAACCAACGCCTTCGTGGCGGCACTCGCCAAGAAGAACCCGAACGTCACCTACAACGACAAGTCGACCTGGTACGTGCCCTTTCCGACCAACCCGCGCTGGGACTCGACGATCAACGCGATCCAGGCCTTCCAGCCCGACCTGGTCTACTCGAACATCTTCAGCCAGGACCAGGTCAACTTCATCAAGCAAGCGCTGGCGGTCGATCCCAGCTTCTTCACCAAGTTCCCGATGGTGACCCTCTCCAGCATCGACGACTTCAACGCCCTCGGCGCCCAATACCCGCAGGGCATGCACGTCTACATGCGCGCGCCCTTCTTCCAGCTCAGCAACGCGAAGCTCGACGCGTGGGTCTCCGAGTACAAAAACAAGTACAACGAGTATCCCTCGGACTGGGCGCTGATGGACACCGACGCCCTGAACGTGTGGGCCCAGGCGGCCAACAAGGCGGGGAGCTTCGACGCCGACAAGATCATGCCGCAGATCCTCGGCAAGAGCTTCTCGAGCCTGCGCGGCTACAACTTCACGGTCCGGGCCCAGGACCACCAGGCCAACGTGGGTGAGACGATCGGCACCACCGCCGACTCGGCCGGCAAGTATCCGTTCGTGATCCTCAAGAATGCGGCCAACCTCAAGGGCGACGACATCATGATGAGCACGGCCCTAATGCAGGAGATGCTGGACGGTAAGTGCGAGAAGGGTGGCGATCCCAAGACCGCCAACTTCGCACTCTGTCCAAGCTGGAAGTAGCAGCAGACAGAGACGAGAAAGTTTCCGACAAGATGCCGGCCCGATAGGGATTCCGGTGGACCCCGGTAAGTTCCTGCTTTTCGCGGTAGGTGGCCTTTCGCTGGCCGCCTACCTTTTCATCGTCACGGCCGGGCTGTCACTCGTCTTCGGCGCTCTGCGCGTCATCAACATGGCGCACGGCTCGCTCTACATGATCGCCGCCTTCGTCACCGTGGTCGTCGCCAACCAGATCGGCGTCGCTGCCGGCTTCTGGGTTGGCCTGCTGGTGGCCATCCTGGCCGCCGGCGCCGTAGGTGCCGTGATCGAGGTGATCGTCCTCCGGCGCGTCTACAACCAGGAGCACCTGGTCCAGCTCCTCGGCACCTACGCCGTGGCGCTGGTCATCTCGGGATTGGTGCGCCTGATCTGGGGCGCCAACTACCGGACCATGCAGGAGCCGAGCCTGTTCAGCGGGACCGTTCAGCTTTTCGGTTACAGCTACGCCCGCTACAACCTCTTCATGATCGCGGCCGCGCTGGTAATCGGGGCGGCCGTCTACCTGATGCTCTACCGGACAAGCCTCGGCCGCAACATCCGCGCGGCGGTCACCGACTCACAGCTGCTGTCAGCGACCGGCGTCAACGTGAAGATGCTCTTCACGACGGTATTCGTGATCGGCGCCGGGCTGGCGGGACTGGGCGGCGTCATCGTGGCTCCCAGCCAGGCGGTCGGCTCGACCATGGACAGCGACATCCTGGTGCTGGCCTTCGCGATCAGCGTCATCGGCGGCCTGGGCAGCATCGTGGGCTCCCTCGTCGGCTCGCTGATCGTCGGTGAGGTGATCTCCTTCGGCCTGGCGAACCCCGCGACCAACGCCTTCGCCCTGGCCTTCGTCTTCCTGATCATGGTGGCGGTCCTGACGGTGCGGCCCTGGGGCCTGTTCGGCACCCCGGAGATGCAATGAAACGGCTGCGGCTGCCGGCGGACGGGCGCTTCCGGCTGGCTGCCACCGCGGTGTTCCTGCTCTTCGTCCTCGTCATCCCGCAGCTGGCGACGCTGCAGGAGAGCCTGAACCCCGATTACAGCGCCAGGTTCACGATCTTCCTGGCGACCTCAGCCGTGATTCTGGCGCTGTGGGCGGCGTCCTACAACCTCATGCTGGGCTACGCGGGGATGGTCTCCTTCGCGCACGCCGCCTACTACGGAATCGGCGCCTACACCGTCGGCTACCTATATTCCCGCTTCAACCTGAGCGCGCCCCTCGGTCTAATCGCCGTTCCGTTGGTCGGAGGCGTCTTCGGGTTCGTCACCGGGCTGATCGCGCTGCGGGCCGTTCGCCTCTACTTCTCGCTGCTGACGCTGGCGATCTCGCAGGTGCTCTTCGCGATCGCGTTCAGCTGGCAGCCGCTGGGTGGCGACAATGGCATTCACGCGATCACCATCCCGGACGCGCTCACGAACCGGACCAACATGTACTACTTCGTTCTCGCGATCACGATCGTGTGCCTGTTGGTGATGTGGTCCATAACCCGGGCGCCGTTCGGCGCCGCCATGCTCGCGATCCGAGAAAACCGGGAGCGGGCCCGCTCGGTCGGCATCAATGTCAAGGCGTACGAGCTGGCGATCTACACCATCGGCGCGATCTTCGGGGCGATGGCGGGTGGGCTTTTCGCGGTGTTCCAGCAGGAGGCCTATCCGGAGATGCTCTACTGGACCGCCAACGCGCAGCCGGTCGTGGTCTCCCTCCTCGGTGGCACCGGGTCCTTCCTCGGACCCGCATTGGGGGCCTTCGTCTATACCCTGCTCGACAACTGGATCACGAGCCAGCTGCCCAACCTCGCCGCCAGCTTCGGCGGTCCCGACATCAAGAACCAGGTCGCCCAGCTGTTCGACCTCATCCTGGGCCTGATCGTTCTGACCATCGTGCTGGTGACGCCGGGAGGCCTCGCCTCGCTGCCAAACCTGTTCCTCCGGCTCCGCTCCCGCTACCGGCGCGAGGAGCTGTCGACCGAGGTGGAGAGCACCGGCGAAGCGATCGACAATGTCGAGATCTCGAGGATCGCGAAGGTGGAGGCGGTCCAGGGAGACCTCTCCGTCAAGCGCGGCCAACCGCTGCTCACGATCGAGGGCCTTGGCAAATCCTTCGGTGGCCTCCGCGCCGTGCACGGCGTTGATCTCACCGTCCACGCCGGGGACAGGCACGCCATTATCGGACCGAACGGAGCCGGCAAGTCGACCCTCTTCAACCTCATCACCGGGCGGCTGAAGCCCGACTCCGGAACCATCACCTTCGGCGACCGTGACATCACGGGCAAACCTGTCCACGCCATCGCCAAGGCGGGCATTGGCCGGGCTTTCCAGATCACCACCATCTTTCCCAAGCTGAGCGTCCTCCAGAACCTGCAGTACGCGATGCTCGCCCACCGCGGGCTGACCGTCCGGCCCTGGGGAATCGCCAACAAGATGTTCCGCGATGAGGCCATGACACTGCTCGAGGCGGTCGGGCTCGGCGGCTACTCGGACCTGCCCGCGGGCCAGCTCTCCCACGGCGACCAGCGCGCGATCGAGATCGCGATCTCGCTCGCCCTCGGGTCCCGGCTGGTGCTGCTCGACGAGCCGACGGCCGGGATGTCACCCTACGAGACACAGAAGGCGATGGAGCTGGTCCGCCGGATCGCGACCGAGAAGCAGCTCACCCTCCTCTTCTGCGAGCACGACATGTCCGTTGTCTTCGGCAACGCCCGGACGGTGACCGTGATGCACCTCGGCGAGGTGCTCACCCAGGGCACGCCGGAAGAGGTGCGCGCCGATCCCCAGGTCCAACTGGTCTACCTCGGCGAGCTGGAGGAGACGGCATAGCGGTCCTCGAGGTCAGTGGCCTCAACGTCTACTACGGAAAGTCGCATGTCGTCTTCGACCTCGACCTGACCGCGAACGAGGGCGAGACGATCGCGCTGCTTGGTCGCAACGGGGCTGGAAAGACGACCACTCTGATGGGCATCCTCGGACTGCTCCCCGGCGCGCGCGGCGGCGTCCTGATCGGCGGCCGTGAGCTCGGCAGCGCTCCCGCCCACCGCCGCGCCCGAGCCGGGATCGCTTACGTGCCGTCGGGCGCCCGCTGCTTTCCGAACTTGACCGTCGTCGAGAACCTCGAGGTGGCGGCCAACTCCCGGCGCGGTGGCAGCACGGGCTGGAACAAGGACAAGGTCTACCAAACCTTCCCCAAGCTCGGCGAGCTGAGGGCCAACATGGCCGGTGGCCTTTCGGGCGGGGAGCGGCAGATGCTGGCCGTGGGCCGGGCGCTGATGAGCAACCCGGCCGTGATCCTGATGGACGAGCCGACCGAGGGGCTGGCGCCGGTGGTCGTGCAGGGGATCGGGCGGCTGATCGTGGAGCTGAAGAAGACCGGTGTGGCGATCATCCTGGCCGAGCAGAACCACCACCTGGCGCTGAGGGTCGCCGACCGGGCCGTCTTCATGGAGAAGGGGCGGATCGTGGAGGAGATGCCCGCCGCGGATGCGGCAACCAGCAAGGTCCTGGAGCGGATCCTGGGGATCTGAACCCAATCGGACGCCGCTCAGCTCAGCCTCTCACTGGAGCGGGTAGGGCGACTGCCACCACCAGGGGACCGGCTCCGGACGCAGCTCGGCCACCCACTTGACCCACCAGAACCCGCGCAGGCCGGGCGCGACCAGGCGCACCGGGTAACCGTTGCCGGGTGCGAGCTCGGCGCCGCCGACCCTGGTGGCGAGGAGCAGCCGGGGCAGGTCGGCAACGTCGAAGCGTCTCGGGTAACCCGTCGTCGAACGTACCGACACGCTGAGAGCGCCCGCCAACTGGTCGGGCGGGAGCAGCCGCGCCAGCCACACGCCCTCCCACTCCTGCTCCGAGTACCAGCCGCCCGTGCAGTCGATGACCGCGCGTGTTCGGTCCGAGAACGACGCCAGCTCGGCGTGGCTCCAGCGCCGTGAGCCGGCCAGCAGCGACCAGCTCGTGACGTCGATGGGCGGGACCGGATCGAGCAGCCACGAGGTGACCGGTAGGGCGTCGAGCTGGTAGGAGCCGGTGAGCGCCCGCCGTCCTGCCGGAAGGACGGCCAGCGCTGCGGCCGAAACGCCGAGCAGCAGACCGAGCCGGAGCACGACACGGCGCGAGAGATCGGTGGGCCGAACCCGAGCCGGGCGGGCGATGACGTGCCAGATCGCGAACGGGAGGAGCGCAAGAGCCGCGCCGACGTGGAGCTCCATCGCGGTGAGCTCGCGGAGGACGGGGACGGAGGAGAGCAGCGGGGTTGCCCAGAGGTAGGGCAGGCCGCCGGAATGGAAGAGACCAAAAACCAGCGACACCAGCAGCAGCAAAGCGAGCGCGCCACCCACCAGCCAGCCGGCACCACCGCGGCGAAGGAGCGAGCGCCGCGCGATCAATGACTTCCAGGGCAACAGGCCGATGATCGCGAGCCCCACCACCGCGTGGATGACGAGAACGACCCGTGAGGACCAATTGTTGAATGAGAAGGCGAGCCAACCGGTGAGGAAGGCGCTGGCGAGCAGGCAGAGGAGCGCGAGGTTGGTTCGCCGGCCGCCCATGGCGGGAGTCTAGAGTCCCGGGTCTCTAGATCGCTTCCCTACTCGCCGACCTGGGCAAGCTCGACCCTGTTGCGCCCGCCTTCCTTGGCCCGGTAGAGGGCTTCGTCGGCCGCGCGGAGGAGGACCTCGCCGGTCACACCATGGCGCGGGAAGACCGCGACGCCGAGCGAAACCGAGAGCTCGCCGAGGGCCTGGCCGCGGTGCTCGAGGCGGAGTCCGTTGATGCCGGTCCGGAGCATCTCGGCGCGGGCGACGGTCACCTCCAGCGGCGCATCGGGAAGGATCAGGACGATCTCCTCCCCGCCGTACCGGCAGGCGATGTCCTCGGAGCGGATGTGAGCCCGGACGAACTCGCCCAGAGTGGAGAGGACGGTGTCGCCGGCGGAGTGCCCGAAGGTGTCGTTGAAGTCCTTGAAGTGGTCGATGTCGAAGAGGATGATCCCCAGCGGCCGCTGGTAGCGCGTCGCGCGGGGGATCTCGCGGTTGATCGTCTCCTCCATGTAGCGGCGGTTGAAGAGACCGGTCAGCGGGTCGCGGATCGATTGGATGCGCAGGGTCTGGCGGAGGTTGAAGTTCGCCATCGCCAGGCCGACGTGCTCGGCGACCGTGCGCGCCAGGGGCTGGAAGGACTCGACCGAGCGGCCCACGTTGGGCTCGCCCGACTGCATCACGTGGAGAACACCGATCGCCGCGCCGCGAGCCATCATCGGCACGCACAGGTAGGGTGCGACGGTCTTGTCGCCGAGGTGGCCGCAGTGCAGCCCATGACGCGGGTCGGTCACGACGTGGATCTGGCCGCGGCGGAGCGCCCAGCAGTCCTCCGGTCCGAAGATCTCCTCGCCACCGGCCGACGTCCCCCAGGCCGCGATCGCCTCAACCAGGTTCCGCTCGTTGAGCATGCAGAGCGCGCCGGACTCGGTCGGAAACAGCTTCTCGACGTATTCGGCGATCGCCCCCTGGGCCTCCTCCGCGGTGAAGCAGGACTGGAGCAGGTCGCCCATGTCGTTGAGCAGGTTGGCCTCGTGGTTGCGGCGCTCGAGGTCGCCTATCCAGGCGCGCAGCTTCTCGTTGGCGTCCCTCAGCTCGTCCTCCATCCGGCGGCGCTCGGTGATGTCGGAGAAGGCGACGACGGCGCCCCTGTTGAGGCCCTTGTCGAGGATCGGGTAGCTGGAGTACTCGACCGGGAAGGAGTTGCCGTCGGCGCGCCAGAAGAGCTCGTCCGCGGTTGCCGAGGCGACGCCGTCGACGAAGGCGCGCTGGATTGGACATTTCTCGAGCGGATAGGCGGAACCGTCGGCCTTGCTATGGCGGTGGGACAGGGCATGGACGTCCTTGCCCACCAGGTCGGCAGGCTCGTATCCGAACATCCGGGCGGCGGCTCGGTTGACGAAGGTGCAGACGCCACGAGGATCGATGCCGTAGATCCCCTCGCCAGTCGACTCGAGGATCAGCCGCATCGTGTCGGCTATGTCCTCATGTGTCTCCAGGAAGACCATGTTCGACTCAGCCGCAACCGAATCGCCGCCGCCTCCGGCGGCCGCCGGCAATCCCCCCATTTAGCCGGGGGGATTGTAAGCGGAATCCGGTCCGGCGCAACCGCCAATACCCCTGCCTTATAGCGGCGCTAGCAGATCATCTACCCTCTGCAACGCCCCGCAAGAAAGCTGTGGATGATTGCGATCGGCGAGGTTATCCTGATAACGACTGATACCCTTCGTCCACCTCGCCCGGAGGTGAGGATCGACTAGCCGGAGGCTCACCAGATAACAAGCGGAAGGGAGCGGAATGGCCACAACCACCACGAACTCGAGGGAGCTCGACCAGGCGGTCCTCTTGAGGGTGCTGACAGAGTTCAAGCGCGGCAACTTCAACGTCCGTATGCCCGACGACTGGACCGGCACGGCGGGCAAGATCGCCGACACCCTCAATGAGGTGATCGAAGCCAACCAGCGCCTCGGCCGGGAGCTCGCCCGGGTCGGGCGGCTGGTCGGGGACGAGGGCCGTATCACCCAGCGTGCGGCGATCCCAAGCCTCGGCGGCGAGTGGGCTCAGTCGGTCGACTCGGTGAACGAGCTGATCGAGAACCTGGTCCGGCCGACCAGCGAGATGGCCCGGGTCATCGGCGCGGTGGCCGGCGGCGACCTCAGCCAGACGGTGGCAACCGAGATCGACGGCCGTCCCATGAAAGGCCAGTTCCGGCAGACCGCCAAGACCGTCAACACGATGGTTCACCAGCTCAACGGCTTCTCGAGCGAGGTCACCCGGGTCGCTCGCGAGGTGGGCATCGAGGGCAAGCTGGGCGGGCAGGCGCAGGTAAGGGGCGTGGGCGGCGTCTGGAAGGACCTCACCGACAACGTCAACCTGATGGCCGGCAACCTGACCAGCCAGGTCCGGAACATCGCCGAGGTCACCACCGCGGTCGCCAACGGCGACCTCAGCAAGAAGATCACCGTCGAAGGCCAGGGCGAGATCCTCGAGCTCAAGAACACGATCAACGTCATGGTCGACCAGCTCAACGCGTTCGCCGGCGAGGTGACCCGCGTCGCCCGCGAGGTGGGCACCGATGGCAAGCTCGGCGGCCAGGCCACGGTGAAGGGCGTGGGCGGCGTCTGGAAGGACCTGACCGACAACATGAACCTCCTCGCCGGCCAGCTGACCAACCAGATCCGGAACATCGCCGACGTCACCACGGCGGTCGCCAACGGCGACCTCAGCAAGAAGATCACCGTCGACGTGCAGGGCGAGATCCTCCAGCTCAAGAACACGATCAACACGATGGTCGACCAGCTCAACGGCTTCGCCTCCGAAGTGACGCGCGTGGCGCGCGAGGTCGGCACCGAGGGCAAGCTCGGCGGCCAGGCCCAGGTGTCCGGCGTGGCCGGCACATGGAAGGATTTGACGGACAATGTGAATTCGATGGCCGCCAATCTCACCGGCCAGGTCCGTAACATCGCCGAGGTCACCACGGCCGTCGCGAAAGGCGATTTGTCGCGCAAAATCACCGTCGATGTTCGCGGCGAAATTCTCGAGCTGAAGAACACCATCAACACGATGGTCGATCAGCTCAACGGTTTCGCGTCCGAGGTCACCCGCGTGGCCCGCGAAGTCGGCACCGAGGGCAAGCTCGGCGGTCAGGCCGAGGTTCCGGGCGTGGACGGCACGTGGAAGGATTTGACCGACAATGTGAATTCGATGGCGAACAACCTCACCACGCAGGTTCGCAACATCGCCGACGTGACCACCGCAGTGGCGCGCGGCGATCTCTCGCGCAAAATCACTGTCGATGTCAAAGGCGAGATTCTGCAACTGAAGGAAACCATCAACACGATGGTCGAACAGCTCCGTTCGTTCGCCTCGGAGGTGACGCGCGTCGCCCGCGAAGTCGGTACCGAAGGGCGGCTCGGCGTGCAGGCGGTCGTTCCCGGTGTCGCCGGCACTTGGAAGGATTTGACGGACTCAGTGAATGCGATGGGCGCAAATCTCACGGCGCAGGTCCGTAACATTGCCGAGGTGACAACTGCCGTCGCACGCGGCGATTTGTCCCGCAAGATCACGGTCGATGTGAAGGGCGAAATCCTCGAGCTGAAGAACACCATCAACACGATGGTGGATCAGCTCAACGCCTTCGCCGCTGAAGTGACGCGCGTCGCGCGCGAAGTGGGCACCGAGGGAAAACTGGGCGGTCAGGCGCAGGTGCAGGGCGTCGCCGGCACGTGGAAAGATTTGACCGACTCGGTGAACGTCATGGCGGCAAACCTTACGGATCAGGTCTCCGGTATCGTGAAAGTCGTGACAGCGGTGGCCAACGGAAATCTTCGCCAAAAACTCACGGTTGAAGCGAAAGGCGAAGTCGCCGCGCTCGCCGAAACGATCAATAACATGACCGACACACTGGCGACGTTTGCCGAGCAGGTGACCAACGTCGCCCGCGAAGTCGGCGTTGAGGGCCGCCTCGGCGGACAGGCCCACGTCCCCGGAGCGTCGGGAACCTGGAAGGATCTTACGGGCAACGTGAATCTGCTCGCCGCCAATCTCACGACGCAGGTCCGCGCCATCGCCGAGGTCGCGACCGCGGTGACAAAAGGCGATTTGACGCGCTCCATTCAAGTCAGCGCGCGCGGCGAAGTCGCGGAGCTGAAGGACAACATCAACACGATGATTGATAACCTTCGGCTGACCACCGATCGAAATACCGAGCAAGATTGGCTCAAGACCAACCTCGCGCGTTTCACGAGCATGCTGCAGGGTCAGCGCGACCTCGTTCGAGTCGGGCAGATGTTGCTGTCCGAGCTCGCCCCCTTGGTTGGCGCTCAGCAGGGAGTGATCTACCAATCCTCCGACGACCAAAAGGAAGACGGAAAGAGCCATTTGAAGCTCTTGGCCGCGTACGCCGACGATGGCAAGGAAGGCCACGCTGCCACGATCAAGTTCGGGGAAGGCCTCGTCGGCCAGTGCGGCGTGGAGAAGCGGCGCATTCTGCTCAGCGATCTTCCGCCCGATACGACTCGTGTTGGGTCTGGCCTGTTCAGCGCCCTCCCGCGCAATGTGATCGTTCTGCCGGTTCTTTCCGAAGGGCAAGTGAAGGCCGTGATCGAACTCGCCTCGCTC
>DATCOZ010000070.1:0-4548 GCA_036564345.1 Candidatus Dormiibacterota bacterium
CCTTCCCAGCCCCCTTCCCAGCCCCCTTCCCAGCCCCCGCCTCAGGCCCGGCCCGTCGGCCCTCCGCCGATGGCTCGGCAGGCACTGGCCGCCACCGGCGAGCGGCCCAAGCCGCCCGACCACGTGACTGTCATCGCCGTGCTCTCGGCGGCCACCGCAGTCATGTTCCTGGTCCTGCTGGTCCAGTTCGCGGCGCTGGTGATCAACCCCCACGGCCGTGACAGCCTCAATCAGATCCTGGTCCAGGCGGGGGTCTCGACCGCCGACCGTCCGAGCGTGCTGGTCATCTACGAGGTCGTCTACGTCCTCGGCACGCTGGTGCCCGCGATCCTGCATGGCATCGCTTTCTACGGCCTGATGGGCATCCGGCGGGGCGGCTGGGTGGTCGCCTTCCTCCTCGCCTGCGCGTGGTCCGTCGTCCTCATCGGCATCCCCTTCGCCGTCCTGCTCTGGCGCCGCGACACGCGCGCCGCGTTCGGACTGACCTAGCGTCCTGGAACCGAGGTTCGTTGCAAAATCGCCACCAGGGGCGTCGAGATCAAGGAAGCGCACGAAGCAACGGAGCGCGCGGGCCTTAGGGCCCGTAAGCGAGTAGCGGAGAAGCTGACGCCGAGATCGGCGTCGCTGGCGGATGAGCCCGAAGGGTCGGTCGGGCGTCGCTTGCGACGGCCCAGACATTTGCAGGGAACTTCGGTTCCAGGACACTAGCGGCTGGGAGCCACGCGCTCTTTCTCACCGGCCTCTCACGTTGGCCGGGACACAATGACCACCGGCATGGCCCAGCGCTCGCGGATCCTCGTCGTCGACGACGACGCGGCAATCCTGTCCTCGCTCCGCCGCGCGCTCCTCTACGAGGGCTACGACGTGCAGACCGCGGGCGACGGGTTCGAGGGTCTTGCACGCGCGCGCGATGTGCCGCCCGACCTCGTCATCCTCGACGTGATGATGCCGGGCCTCGACGGGATCGAGGTCTGCCGCAGGCTGCGCTCGGAGGGCGAGGTCGCCATCCTCATGCTGACCGCACGGGAGGGGACCTCTGACCGCGTCCGGGGCCTCGACAGCGGCGCCGACGACTACCTGGTCAAGCCGTTCGCCTACGAGGAGCTGATGGCCCGGGTGCGCGCCCTGCTCCGCCGGGGCACGGTTCGAACGCCCCACCAGCTCTTCTACTCCGACCTGAGGCTCGACGTCGACACCCGGGAGGTCAGCCGCGGCGGCCGCCCGGTCAACCTGACGGCCAAAGAGCACGAGCTCCTCGAGTACCTGCTCCGCCAGCCACGCCGCGTCTTCAGCCGCGACCAGCTGCTGGAAGGCGTCTGGGGCATCGACTCGGAGGCCGCCAGCAACGTCGTCGACGTCTACGTCGGCTACCTCCGCCAGAAGCTCGAGGAAGGTGGCGAAGTGCGGCTGCTGCAGACCGTCCGCGGCGTCGGTTACACGTTGCGCGAGGAATGAGCGGGTGAGGCGCCTGCTCTCGCTCCGGGGCCGGATCGCACTCTTCGGAGGCCTGCTCGTGTTCCTGACCGTGTTCGCCTTCGCGGAGGGTGTGCTCGGGCTGGTCCAGCTGGGGCAGCAGAACCAGACCGACAAGTCCCTGCGCGCGCGGGCGGTCCCGGTCGCGAGCTGGATCGGGAGCGCGGCACCGGAGCAGCTGATGGCGCCCCAGCCTTACCTTGCCCCGGCGGACTTGAGGACCGGCACCGACATCTTTGCCGAGGTGCTCTCCTCCGACGGGAGCATCCTTTTCAGCACCGCGCTCGAGCAGGGCGCCCCCGCGCACCCTCCCTCGAGCCTGCTCGCCTCGGCTGCCGGCCATGAGGCATACCTCTATTCGTATCCGAACTACTTCTACGCGCGATCGTGGTCGCGTCCCGACCTCGGCCTGAGCGGCTACGTCGTCACCGGCCAGTCACGCCAGGCGTCCACTGACGCCCTGGCCGGCGTCCGAGGCTTCCTCATCGTCTCCGGCATCTTCACGATCGCCGGCGGCCTGCTGGCAAGCTGGGCCGTCGCCGGCCGCGCATTGCGTCCGCTGAAGACGGTGGCGGCGGCGGCCGACGAGATCCGCGCGACCCGCGATTTCGGCCGCCGCCTGCCCGAGCAAGTGGGTCGAGACGAGATCGGCATCCTCACCGGGAGCTTCAACGGCATGCTCGCCGCTCTCCAGGAGGCCTACGACCGGCTCGCAGCCTCGCTCGACTCGCAGCGCCAGTTCATCGCGGACGCCTCTCACGAGCTGCGCACCCCGCTGACGTCGATCCGCACCAACGCGGCGCTTCTCCAGCGAGACGACCTCGCGCTGGGCGACCGCCAGGACGCGGCGGCGGACATCACAGCCGAAGCGGCCCGCATGAGCCGGCTCGTCGAGGACCTGCTCACCCTGGCCAGGGCCGACGCGGGCGTGAAGCTGGACCGCGCACCGGTGGCCCTTGGCGAGCTGGCCGGTGACGTCGCCCGCCAGTTCCGCCGCGCCAACCCCGGACGGCTGGTCGAGGACGACATCGCGCCGGTCGACGTCGTGGGCGACCGCGATGCGCTCCAGCAGCTCCTGCTGGTGCTGCTCGACAACGCCGTCAAGCACACTCACGCCGGCGGCCGGATCAGCGTCGAGGTGAGCAAGGCGGAAGGGCAGGCCTTGGTGGCGGTGAGCGACGACGGCGACGGGATCCCCGCCTCCGACCTGGAGCGGATCTTCAAGCGCTTCTACCAGGCCGACCCTTCCCGCTATCGCACCGGCGCCGGCCTAGGCCTCTCGATCGCCCGCTGGATCGCAACCGAGCACGGCGGCGCCATCAGCGCCGCCAACCCGCCGGGCGGAGGCGCTCGCTTCGAGGTGCTGCTGCCCGCGGCTCCTTAAGCGTTTCTCATCCGGGCCTCAGGACCGTCTCACACCGGCAATCCAGGCTGAGGCCACGATGATCGAGCTTCACGCCAGCACCGGCTTCTTCGACGGGATCGCCAAGGACCACCTCATCGGCGCGGCCGCCCTTCTCCTCCTGCCCCTGGCGTTCCGCTGGTTGCACTGGCTGCCGGCCTGGGCCGCTGCCGACGGCAGGCGGCGGCTGGTCGCCGTCCTCCTTGCCGCGACCGCCCTCATCCACCTGGGCCTGGTGCCCGGCCACCTGAGCGAGGCGCCCTGGACCGCGGTGCTCTTTGCCGTCAACGGCGCGATGTTCGCCGCCCTCAGCGTCGCTACCCTCAGCTGGCGCTGGTGGCGGCCGGCCGCCGGCCTGCTGCTGGTGGTGACGATCCTCGCCTACGGGATCTTCGTCGCGAGCGGCCGGGAGTCGGTCGACGACCTCGGTGCCGTGACCAAGCTGATCGAGCTCTTCGCGCTCGGCATGGCCCTGCTGCCGCGCCGCGACCGACGGCGGGGCGCCGTCAGGTGGATGGCGGCGACCGGCTCGCTTCTCCTCTTGACGCTGCTGGCGTCGGCTCTCGCCTGGGGAGGCATCCTCCGCGACCACGCGGGAGCGCTCCTCCAGCCGCCCTCGCGGCAGCCGACGGCCGCCGACCGCGTCGCGGCGGCTCAGTTCGCGACCACGACCTGGGACGACATCGCGCGCTTCCAGGATGTCCAGGTCGCGCTGGCCGCCGGATACCGGCCGCAGACGCCGGAGGCAACCACCGTCCATTACGAGAACAAGGCCTACGAGGGCCGCAACCGGCCGGTGATGGACCCCAACCGGCCCCAGGGCCTCGTCTACGCGCGGACCCCGCGGGGACCGGTGCTGCTGGGCGCGATGTACGTGCTCGCCGACCAGAACCAGCGCGGCAACGACTTCAATGGGGCGGCCACCGGCTGGCACCTCCATCCCAACGCCTGCGTCTCACCGGTGTCGATGACGCTCAGCGGGCTCCTCACGCCCTATGGGAGCTGCCCGCCCCTGTCATTCGCGATCATCACCACGCCGATGCTCCACGTCTGGCGTCCCGACATGCCCAACGGCGCATATGGCGAGCTGGACGACAAATGGGTGCAGCGGATGATCAGGGGGGAGTCATGAAACACCCGCCAACCCCGATCGAGCGTGAGTCGGCCTTCCTGCTGCTCGTACTCCAGTCGGGGATCGGCCTGCTGACCGCCGCCGGCCCGATCGTCCTCTCCCTTGGCGGGTCGCCAGGAAATGCGCTGCTCGCCCTGCTGACGGTGCTGCTGAGCGCTGCCGAGCTCGTGCTGGCGGTCCTCTTCCTGCGCGGCAGCCGGCGGGCGGCCGGCTGGCTCGCCGGCTACCAGGCGCTCTGCCTCTGGGGAGCGGGTCTCGCGCTGAGCGCGCACCTTGGCGCCGACAACCACTTCGCCCCGCTTGTGACCAACCTCGTCATCCCGACGCTGCTGCTGGTGCTCCTGCTCCGCTCCCGCGAGGGATCAGCCGCGGCCGGTGCCGACCAGGTAGACAACCCGGTAGAGCAGCCCGCTCACGCCGCTGCCGAGGCTGCCGAGCGTGGCCGGGTCCAGGTTCAGCCTTAGGTCGAAGAACTCGCGCGGGCCCCGCCTCCATTCGAGGTCCACCTCGCCGGCTGCCGGCTCGCCGGTCGGGTTCGACG
>DATCOZ010000081.1:0-4983 GCA_036564345.1 Candidatus Dormiibacterota bacterium
ACCCGGCCGAGGGCGGACCGGCCGAGGCCGTAGCCGCTCGCCCACAGGTTCGCCGCACCGGCCCCCAGCCGGTTGCCGAAGGGCCGCGCGAACACGAAGAGGACGGCGGCGAGGAGGACGCCGGCGAGGGCGACCGCGATCCACTCGACAGCGACCGCCGTCGTGGTCGGGTGATGCACGAGGCGGTCGGTGTAGGCGAGGAAGCGACCGATGAACAACCCGACCGAGAGGGCGATCGCGAGCAGCGCGAGGAAGAGCGGTGGGTAGGCCATCGCCCCCGGCGCCTGCCTCACCCGGTTGGGGTCGAAGCCGCGCCGCCGGGGCAGCAGCGCGTGGCCGGCGAGGAAGTAGATCCGGAAGAGCCCGAGCATGGCGAGCGCCAGTCCGAGCAGGTAGGCCAGCGTCCACCACCAGGAGAGCGAGCCGCCGGCGACCTGGCCGGCGCCACCCACCAGCCCCACCGCGGCCAGCGGGAGCGCGATCACCGAGAGGCGCATCCTGCGGAAGCCCTCCCCCATCTCGCTGATCAACGGCGTCCGCATGCCGGCGACGAGGGTGCCGGTGGCGAGCGACGCGGCGCAGCGGGCGAGGGCGGTCGCCGCCAGAAGCAGGGCGGCCGGCGCCACCACCCGCGGGTGGGCGAAGGCGAGCACCGCCAGCGCCGAGACGCCGATCCCTGCCGCCGTGACGGCCCGGCGGGCGTCGAGCCCGGCCAGCCCGATCAGGGGCACGACGAGGGCGCTCACCGCCGCCGTCACCGCGACCACCCGGAGCGGCACCGTGTTGGCCGCGACGAAGAGCGGCATGACCTTGAAGAGCAGCCCGGCGGCCATCAGGGTCCAGAGGCCCTGCGCTGCGGCGAGCGCACCCGTGGGCGTCGCCGACGCCCCGGTGAGCCAGCCGTGGAAGGGGAACAGGCCGAGCCGCCCGGCCGCGCCGGCGAAGAGCAGCACGCAGGCCGCCGCGAGCGCCCTGGGCCCGGCGCCGGGGGTGCTGTGGAGCACCGGGATCAGCTGGTCGATGTTCAGCTGCCCGTAGCGCGAGTAGAGCAGGGCGACGCCGCCGAGGAGCGCCACGTCGGTGAGGGCCGGAACGGCGAGCGAGAGCCGCGCCGCCCGGGTGGAGATGTCGTCGGACCAGGCGTTGGAGAGCAGCAGGTAAGTTGCCACGGCGCCGACGCCCCAGAAGACGTAGAGCTCGGAGAGGTCGGTGCTGACGATGACGCCGAGGGCGGCCGTCAGGAGAAGCGTCAGGAGGGCGAAGTAGCGCGCGGGCGAGGGCTCGCCCCGGGCGCCGGCGCGGCTCCAGACGACGACGGCGAGCGAGACGGCGATGGCGCAGAGCATCAGCAGTGTGGTCAGGTGGCTGACCCTGATCCCGAGGTCGGCGACGTAGCTCTGGAACTGGCTGGGGCCGCTGAAGGCGGTCGCCACTTTCAGCCACTCGTAGGAGCCGTCGAAGGGAGCCGTCTTGCTGAGCTCGGCCCACCCGGCCAGGACCACGCCGGCAAGGCTCAGAAGCGGCGCGATGACGGCGAGGTTGGACGCGGCCCGCCGGCTGCGCACGCTGACCGCGATCAGCGCGAAGACCAGCAGCGGTGCGAGCAGGATCATGGGAACCGCCCAGCTGAGGGTGGTGGAAGGGTCGAACTTGAACCCGCCGCTCTGCCTTGCCGGGGTCGCGACCGCGAGGAAGAGGTGCAGGATCAGCGCGGTATCTCCAGCCGGGCGAGCATGACGCCGAGCGCGACGAACGCCACCGTGAAGGCGGCGACCACGATGGCGAACTCCTGGCCCGCGACCTGGTCCTGGGAGGACGCGGCGAAGCGCGAGGTGGCGACCAGGTCGAGCCCGGCCCCGGCGAGCAGGAGGACGACACCCGCCAGCGCGGCGCCGTAGCCGGGACGGCGGGCGACCAGGAAGGTCCCGGCCGCGAAGAGAAACGCTCCCACGAAGAGGATATGGACGATGCCGACACTCATCGGGTCCGGCTCCGTGCGATCAGCCCGCCCACCGAGCCGGCTGCCAGCAGGGCGGCGGCGATCGCCTCGAGCGCGAGCGCGTCGCGTCCAACCAGGAGGCGGCCCAGGGCGGCGGTGTTGAACTGCCCGGTGAAGGTGCTCCCACTGAGGTAGCGACCCTCGAGGGCCACGTAGAGAAGGACGAGGAACACGACGCCGGCGAGCGCGGCACCCACCTGCTGGGCGATACCCGTGCGCTCCTCGACCGCCGGGGCGTGGAACCCGAGCAGCAGCAGGGCGGAGGCTCCGACCGCGACCAGCGCCACGATCGCGGCAAAGCCGGCGTCGAGGTCGCCGTAGAGGCCGGCCAGCCCGACCGCCACCACGCCGACGCCGAGGGCGCGAGCCCGCCCGCCGAGAAGGGAGGTGACGAGACCCCCGGCTACGGTCACGGCCGCGAACGCGTAGAAGAGCACCGAGTGGAGGGTGTCCAAAACCAAGCTACCTTCTGCCTACGCCGAGGCGGACGGCGTTCCGAGTCGGAAAGGATACAGGAGCACCACAGCCCCGATCAGGGCGGCCGCCAGGGCGGCGACGAGCTGGCCGCGGGTCCACGGCCCGGTCGCGGCGGAGACGACCCACGCCGCGTCGAGCAGGAGGACGAGGACTGCCCCGGACACCGCGACCAGCCGGGCCGCGTCGAGCGCGGCGAGCCGGTCGAGCAGCGAGTTCATATTCGGGATAGGAGTATGGCAGCGGGGCGCACCTTGAATGGCCTCCGGCTGTTAACGCGGCGGCGAAATTAACAGCGCTGCTTGGCCCAACCGAGCGGGCCCGAATACCTTCCTCCCACACACCAAACCCCCCAGGGCGGGTGGTATTGGGGGAGGGCATAGGGGCCGGGTATTGATGGAGGGCGGCGGTCAGGAGGTGCCGGCGATGATGCCTCCGCCCAGCACGCGGGTTCCCGAGTAGAGCACCGCCGCCTGGCCCGGCGCGACCCCCGCGAACGGCTCGGTCAGCGAGAGCAGGCCGTCGGCGAACGTCGCCGGCACCGGCCGCGCCCGGTAGCGCAGGCGGGCCGAGCACTCCAGCGGCCCACTCGGCGCAACCCCGGAAACGAAGCTCACCGACTGCAGGCGCACCGACGACACGCCCTGTTCGGAGGCTCGCCCCACGATCAGGCGGTTGGAGGCCGGCTCCACCCGGAGCACGTACCAGGGACCAGGCTCGCGTAGGGACAGCCAGCCGGTCCGCTGGCCCACCGTGTAGAGCGGCGTCCCCCGATGCCGCCCGACCTCCCGACCCGAACCGTCCACCATCGGACCGGCCGAGACGGGCAGCCGCGCGGCCAGGTACTCGGCGGTGCGCCCGGGCGGCACGAAGCAGATCTCCTGCGAATCCGGCTTTGCGGCCACCGGGAGGCCGAACTCGACCGCGTGGGACCGCGTTTCCACCTTGGTCATCGAGCCGAGCGGAAAGCGCAACCGGGCCAGCCGTTCGGCGGAGAGGTGGTAGAGCATGTACGACTGGTCCTTGGCAGGGTCCACCGCAGCGTGCAGCTCCGGATCGCCACCAGGACCGGCAAGGATCCGCGCGTAATGCCCGGTGGCCATCGCGTCGAAGCCGAGGGCGAGCACCCGCGAGAGCATCAGGTCGAAGCGCACGAAGGCGTTGCAGCTCAAGCACGGGTTGGGCGTCCTCCCCGCCAGGTAGGAAGCGTGGAAGGGCGCGATCACGCGCTCGCCGAACTCCTTCTCCAGGTTCCACACGTAGTACGGGATGCCGATCAGGTCAGCCACCCGCCGCGCGTCCTCGACCGCCGACAATGAGCAGCACCCGCCGTGCGCCTCGGAATCCGAGGCCGAGTCGCGCGGCCACTGCTGCAACGTGATCCCGACGACCGAGTGCCCAGCCGCCGCCAATAAAGCTGCCGCAACCGAGGAGTCGACACCGCCGGAGAGGGCGACCGCGATCTTCATCTCACGACGAAGGTTAGCGGCCGCCCCTGGCCAGGCGGCCCGTCACTCGGACTCAGGAAGTGGGTGCGGCGGCCCCCACTTTGAATTCGACGTGGACGGACTCGAAGAGCTCGACCGTGGCGCCGGGGGCTCCGGCCGTGGCGGCCGTCGACTTACGCAGGTCCGCCACCTTCGCTTCGCTCGCAGCTCGGTCTTCCGCCGTCTCCCAGACGCTGCTTACCCAGATCTTGCCGGTTTCCGAGTTCGCCGCCATGGTCGCCGCCCGGAATCCCTTGAGGGACTTGAGGAGCGGCAGCACGTCCTTCTCGTAGGCCGCCCGGGCCGCGGCGATCTGCTCCGGCTTTCCCTGCAGGGTGTTGAGCCGGATGAAAGTGTGCGTCTTGGGCTCGCCCGAGCGCTCCATCGAGAGCACCTCGCCCGTGTCGACGCCGGCGACCCGGGTGCCGGCCGCCTGGGTTGCGCTCTCCCGGACCCGCTTCATGGCCTCGCCGCTGGCCTCCAGGGCCTTCGCGTCGGACCAGTAGGTGATGCCGACGCCCTTGCCCTCCTCGGGGTTGACCATGAGCACGATGCCCAAGTTGCCGGGAATGTCTCGGGCCGTTCGGGCCACATTCTGCTCGAAGGTGCGGACCCCTTCCTCGATCTCGGCCGGGGTCCCCTCGATTCGTGTCAGCCGTCCAAACATTGTTATACCCCCAATGAGTAACAACGAGGCTTCCGACTACGGCACGAAGGCTAGTCCTCTCGCGGACCAAATGCCGGTAACGTCCTACTCGACGACGTCCCCTTCGACCGGCTCCACGCGCACCCCGCGCGACTCCAGGTAGGTGACGCCCCGGTCGAGCTCGTCCGGCTCGCCCGTCATCTCGAGGACCACCCAGCCCTCCTCCCGCGTCACGTCGGCGCGGCGGATGTTGGTCACCACCTCGTAGTTCTTGCCGAGGTGGTAGATCACCGGCTCGGTGACAAGGTCACGCCCGAAGATCAGCCGAACCCGCCGCCTCGCCATCGAGGCGGAGTTTAGACCGCGATCACGCCCCC
>DATCOZ010000082.1:0-1596 GCA_036564345.1 Candidatus Dormiibacterota bacterium
GCTCGGGGGATGGCGTCAACGGCGTCCGGACCGAATCGTCGAGGTCAACCGGCACCGTCAGCCTTTCATCCTTTCTTTTCCAAATCATGCCGCCTAGCAGGGCGTTGAAGAACCGACTAACGACCGGCTTGGACGGGTGAAGGGCGGATTGATGGCTTGATGGTTAGGCTAGGGGCTCTTTCGAGGTCGAAATTCGGGCGGGTTTCGGTCGCCGCAGGCGCCTTTCGGGACGCGATTGCGGTCTCAGGCGGTCGCCGGGCACAGGTTGGCCATTCGGACCAGGTTGTAGGCGGCGCTGGTGAGCTCGGCCCAGAGCTGGTTGCGCTGGATGCCGATGTAGCGGAGCTTACGTCCGCCGGCGACCGTCTTCCACCAACCGAAGATCTCCTCCACCCGCTTGCGTATGCGCTGGCTGACCAGGTAGCCGAGCTGGCCGGCGGTCCGGTCGTCGATAGCGCTGCGGCGCCCGCTCTGGTTTTGGGCAACGTGGGGTGTGACCTTCAACTCCCGGCAGCCGTCGACGAAGTCGCGGGTGTCGTAGCCCTTGTCGCCCCCCACCGTGAGGCGTCGCTGTCCCTTCCGATATCGGCGGAGCATCTTGAGCGCGGCCTCTCGCTCGGCGTAGCCGCTCGGGGAGTTGACCTCCACGTCCACCACCAGTCCGTTGCGATTCTCCATCAGAACGTGCCCGGCCAGAGAGAGCTTGGCCTCGCGGCCGTTGCCCTTGCGCGCCAGCCGGGCTTGGGGGTCGGTGGCTGAGAAGTGGGTCTCGTTGGAGCGCCCCTCGCCGCGGAAGTTGACTTCCTGGTTGCGTCCGCCGCCGGCAGCGCCGGGGGGGCCGCCACCGCGCCGGCCCCGTTTCGGTTTCCGCTGACCGCCCAGGTTGGGCTTGCGCTGGAAGCTCTTGAGCGAGGCCCAGGACTCGAGCAGGGTGCCGTCGACCGTGAAGTGGTCGTTGGAGAGCAGGTGCTGCTGGCGAGCCTGCACCAGCACCGCCTCGAAGAAGGCTCGGGAGACGGCGTGGTCGAGCAAGCGGCGGCGATTCTTGGCGAAGCTGGAATGGTCGAAGGCGGGGTCGCTCACATTCAGACCGAGGAACCACTTGAAGAGCAGGTCGTACTGGAGCCGCTCACAGAACTGGCGCTCACTGCGAATCGAATAGAGGGCCATCAGAAGGCAGCCCTTGAGCAGATGCTCGGGCGGGATCGAGGGCCGACCCTCGGCCGCATACATGGCATCGAAGGTGGGCGCCAGGCTGTCCAGAGCCAGCTCGACCATGGGCCGAATGCGGCGGATGGGATGGACGGTTGGGATCAACTCGTCGGGGGTGACCGCGCTCAGCATCGAGAGCTGGCGGGCAGTGGAACCGCGCATGCAGGAAGCCTCCAGGACGTGAGCAGGACGGAAGTGGAAGCGGTTGCCAGCAGCTTACAGTCTCGCGCGCGCATGCGCACGCCCGCTAGGCTTCTTCAACAGCCTGCTGATATGGAGGGACTTGTCAAGCGGTGAGATCCTGGGCGCAGCCGAGGTCAGGGAACGGCGACGGTAATCACCCTGATATCCGCGGGTCGGCAATGCCGGAGCCGCAAGGCAGTG
>DATCOZ010000111.1:0-3789 GCA_036564345.1 Candidatus Dormiibacterota bacterium
GCCCAGCGCGCCGCTGATACCGGAGCGGGACCCCACGACCCTGTTGATCTCGGCCGGCATGCAGCCGCTCAAGCCCTACTACCAGGGCGTGAGCAAGCCGCCCGCGCCCCGGCTCGCCTCCTGCCAGAAGTCCTTCCGGACGGGCGACATCGAGGAGGTCGGCGATGACCGCCACCTGACCTTCTTCGAGATGCTGGGCAACTTCGCGCCGACCGGCGACTACTTCAAGGAAGGCGCGATCCCGTTCGCCTGGGAGCTGGTGACCGAGGTCTTCAAGCTGCCCAAGGACCGCCTCCGGGTGACCGTCCATCCGACCGACGACGAGGCGGACGAGATCTGGAAGCGCACCACCGACATCAATCCCGCCTGGGTCTACCGGAACGAGGAGAACTGGTGGGCGGCGGGGGAGACCGGCCCCTGCGGGCCGGACTCGGAGCTCTGGTGGGACCGCGGGCCCGAGGTCGGCTGCGGACAGCCGGACTGCTACCCCGACCACTGCGCCCGCTTCCTGGAGTTCTGGAACCTGGTCTTCATGCAGTTCGACCGCCAGCGGGACGGCTCGCTGCCGCCGCTGCCCCAGCCCGGCATCGACACCGGGATGGGCCTCGACCGGATGGCCGAGGTCCTCCAGGGCGTCGCCACGCCGTTCGAGACCGACCTCTGGCTGCCCATCCTCGACTTCGTCCGCCAGGGTGGGCCGAGCATCAACCAGTGGTCGGAGCGGCTGGTCGCCGACCACCTCAGGGGCATGACGTTCCTGATCTCGGACGGCGTCGTGCCGGGTACCGAGGGCCGCGGCTACGTCCTCCGCCGGCTGATCCGGCGCGCGATGGTCCACGGCCGCCGGATAGGCCTCAAGGCGCCGCTGGCGGACGGCATCGACCGGGTCGTGGAGGTGATGCGGGAGCCCTACCCCGAGCTCGCGGCAAACCGGGAGATGATCCGCCAGCAGGTCGCCCAGGAGAGCGAGCGCTTCCAGCGCACACTCGACCAGGGCCTCGAGCAGTTCGATCGGCTGGTCGGCCGCCATCCCAACCTCCTGCCCGGCGACGAGGTCTTCAAACTCCACGACACCTACGGGTTCCCGATCGAGCTGACCCGGGAGCTCGCTGCCGAGCGGGAGATCGAGGTCGACCTCGCCGGCTTCGAGGCCGCCATGGCCGGCCAGCGGGCACGCTCGCGGACGATGACGGGCCAGCGCTGGCCCGACCTCCAGGCCCTGCCCCAATCGGAGTTCACCGGCTACCAGGAGCTCGCCGGCAGGGCGCGGATCGCTGCGATCTATCGGGGCGGCGAGCCGGTCCAGAGCGCGGAGGAGGGCGACCAGGTGGAGGTGTTCCTGGACCGGACGCCCTTCTACGCCGAGTCCGGCGGCCAGGTCGGCGACACCGGCTACCTGTCCGGCGGGACGGGCCGGGTCCGGGTCGAGGACACCCAGAAGCCCGCCGAGGGGGTCATCGCGCACAGTGGGACGGTGGAGCTCGGCACGATCGCGACCGGCGAGGCGATCGACGCGGCGGTGGACCAGGACCGCCGCGTGGCGACCGGCCGCCACCACTCGGCCACGCACCTCCTCCACAAGGCGCTGCGCACCGTCCTCGGCGAGTCGGCGGTGCAGCGCGGCTCCTACGTGGGGCCCGACCACACCACCTTCGACTTCGCCTTCAACCGGGCCCTGGCGCCGGATGAGCTGCGGCGGGTCGGCCGGCTGGTCAACCAGCAGGTGCGCGCGGCGCTGCCCTTCCATGTCAGCCACCGCCCGATCGCGGAGGCGCGCGCCTCGGGCGCGATGGCGCTCTTCGGCGAGAAGTACGGCGACGTGGTGCGGGTGGTCTGCTTCGGCGACTGGACCTGCGAGCTGTGCGGAGGAACCCACGTCGAGAGCACGGCCGAGATCGGGCAGGTGCTGGTCCGCTCGGAGCGGAGCGTCGGCTCCGGCCTGCGCCGGATCGACCTCGTCGCGGGTGAAGCGGCGGAGGACGAGCTGGAGCGGCGGGAGGCGGCGGCGGAGACGCTGCGCGCCGAGCTCGAGCGGCGGCTGCGCGAGGCGCAAAAGCGCATCGAGAAGCTGGAGGAGCAGCTCCGCAACGCCCAGCTCAAGGGCGGCGGTGTAGAGGCACGGAGCCGGCAGGCACGGGTGCCGCTGACCACCGCCAGCGTCGACGCGGAGAGCATGGACGACCTCCGCGCCTTCGCCGACCGGCTGCTCGAGAAGCAGGGCGGCGAGGGCGTGGTCGCCGTCACCTCGGCCGACAGCTACGTCGTCAAGTCCGCCGCCGCCGACGTCGACGCCAAGCTGATCCGCGACACCTTCGGGCCCGGCGGGGGACCGCCCCACCTGACCCAGGGCAAGCTGGCCCGTAACGCCGAGGAGGCGTTCGACGCTCTGGAGAAGGCACTTCAGTAATGGGCAAGTTGAGAGGCAAGTTCAAGCTCGTCAAGCGGCGCGACGACTACTACCGGCATTTCACCGCCCTCGACATCGGGACCGACATGGTGAAGGCGCTGGTGATCCGGCGCGACAGGCTCGAGGGCATCGTGCTGGGCGTGGGTCGCGAGCCGCAGGAGCCGATCGCGATGAGCGGCGGCGCGATTGCCGATATCGAGTCGGTGATCCGCTCCACCAACCGCGCCCTGGAGGCCGCGGAGGACATGGCGGGCCTCAACCCGCCGCCCGGCCAGGCGGTGGTCGGCGTCGCCGGCGAGCTCGTCAAGGGCTTCAACTCCTCCGCCGCCTACCCGAGGACGAAGCCGGACACCAAGATCCGGGAGGGCGAGATCCGCAACCTGTTGAACCTGCTCCAGAAGCGGGCGCTGCGCGAGGCACAGCACCTGCTCGAGCTGGAGCGCAGCTACGGCGAGCTCGACGCCCGGCTTGTCCACTCCGCGATCACCGGCGTGCGGATCGACGGCTACCCGGTCGCCAACCCGCTCGGCTTCCAGGGCCACAACCTCGACATCACCGTCTTCAACACCTTCGCGCCGCTCACCCACATCCGGGCCATCGAGACGGTCGTCGTCGAGCTCGACCTGGAGCTCGTCGCCGCCGTCGCCCAGCCCTACGCGATCGCCCGGGCATGCGCCGTCGACGAGGTCTACGAGGCCGGCGGCATCTTCGTCGACATCGGCGGCGGCACGACCGACGTCGCCCTGATGCGAGATGGCGGGATCGAGGGCACCCGGATGTTCAACCTGGGCGGCCGCTCCTTCACGCGGCGCCTCTCGACCGCGCTCGGCATCTCCCTCGAGCAGGCCGAGGCCAAGAAGCTCCGCCACTCCGAGGGCCTTCTCGGCGACGAGGAGGAGAAGCGGGTCTCCGAGCTGCTGCGAGCGGACGCCGAGGTGCTGATCCGGGGCCTGGTCCTCTGCCTTGACGAGCTCTCGCGAGGCGAGCGGCTGCCCTCCGGCATCTACCTCTGCGGCGGCGGGAGCCTGCTGCCCGAGGTGCTCAACGAGCTCGAGCGGGGCAAGTGGGGAGAGGGGCTTCCGTTCGCACGGCCGCCCCAGGTGAGGCTGCTGGCCCCGGCCGACGTGACCGGTTTGACGGACAGCACCGGTCTGTTAAACTCCCCCCGCGACATCGGTCCGATGGCCCTCGCGAACCACGCTCTCCGACTCCAGGCGGACGAGAAGGACGTCGTCAACGGGGTCATGCGGCGCGTTTTGAAGTCCATGAAGGTGTAACCTGTCGCCCCGATAGAGGTAAACCCACTCCACATGCCAGCAAGCCCCATCTATCTGGACGTAGAAGAAGAGATCTCGGAGCTGATCGAAAGACTCCGCCAGACG
>DATCOZ010000211.1:0-17169 GCA_036564345.1 Candidatus Dormiibacterota bacterium
GCAGCAGAAGCACGGTTGCCGAGATGCCGAACTCGACCGTCGCCTGGCCACGCGAGCCGCGCCGCGGGCTCACTTCTTCGAGACCGCGTCCGCGACGATCACCGCCGCCGGCCCGAGCAGGATCACCCAGAGGCTGGGAAAAATGCAGCCGACCATCGGCAGCAGCATTTTCAAGGAGGCCTGCGCGCCCTTCTCCTGGGCCTTCTGGAACCGTTTGCGACGGATCTCGTCCGATTGGAGATGAAGGATCTTCACGATGCTCGACCCCATCTGTTCGGACTGGATGACTGCCTGCGTGAAGTTGTGGAGGTCCTCGACGCCACAGCGCCTCCCCAGGTCGTCGAGAGCCTCCAGCCGGGGTCGGCCCAAGCGCGTCTCCTGGAGGAAGCGGGCGAACTCGACCGCGAGGGGGTTGTCGTACTTCTCGGCCACCCTGGCGACCGCCGCTTCGAACCCCAGCCCCGCCTCCACCGTGACCGTAAGGAGGTCCATGGCATCGGGCAACGCGCTCTGCAGCTCGCGCCGGCGGGCACGGACGAGCAGGTTCAGCCAGAGAACCGGCAGGTAGAGCCCGAGCACCGTTCCCAGGGTGGCGCCCGCGGCGGTGACAACCGCGTTTCGGGTCGCGGCCCCAATGGCAAGCCCGATGAGACCGAGAGCGACGGTGATCACCCAGCGGATCGCGATGAAGTCGCTGGCAGAGAGCCCCATCGGCCGGCTCGCGAGGGTCAGCTTGCGGTGGACGTCCTGGTGCACGTTGGCCGGGGTCATACCGTCCAGCAGGCGGCCCAGCCGGTGGAGCCAGGGCATGAACACGCGCTCCGAGAGCGGCGCGGCCAGCTCCAGCTCGGAGAGCGAGATCGGCCCCCCTCCGCCGTAGGCACGAAGGCGGGTCTCGACGATGTCGGCGTCGCTCGGCGGCGGTGGTATCAGGCCGAGCAGCATGGCCACCACCCCCACCGCGGCGCAGATCGCCAGGGCGATGGCGAGGCCAGTGCCGAAAAGTGAGCTCATCGGTGCTTCACAGACGGATCCGCGCGATCCGGCGGGTGAAGTTGTTGCCGAGCACGATCATGACTCCCGCGAGGACGAGGAGACCGATGCCGGTCCGGGTATGGACCATGACCCCGAAGTAGTCCGGGGTGAGGACGTAGAGGAGGGCGGCGAGCCCGATCGGCAGCAGCGTGATGATCCACGCCGAGGCGCGGCCCTGGGCGGTTATCGCGCTGATCTGGCCCTTGATGCGGACGCGTTCGCGAATGGTGTCCGAGATGTTGTCGAGGACCCGAGCGAGGTTGCCGCCGACCTGGCTCTGGATGATCGCCGCGGTGATGATCAGCTCGAGGTCGTCGTTGCCCGCCCGCTTGACCAGGTTGTTGAGCGACTGCTCCAGCGAGCCGCCGAGGTTCAGCTCCCGCACGACCCGCGCGAACTCGTCGGAGATCGGCGGACGCGCGTTGTTGGCTACGGTGTCGAGCGCCTGGGGAAAGGAGTAGCCGGCCTTGAGAGCGTTCGAGAGCAGCGAGACGGTGTCCGGCAGCTGTCCGCTCAGCGCCTTTTGCCGGCGGCGCTGCCGGAACCGCACATAGCGCATCGGGATGAAGTAGCCGACCACCCCCGCGATCACGAACTGGGGAGCGAACCCGAAGCGGATCAGCCCGAGGAACGCGTCGGCGACCAAAAAGGCGACCTGGATCATCACGAACTCCGCGACCCGGAGCTTGAGGTCGGCCCGGCCGAGCTCCTCGGCCAGCGTCAGCCGGCCGCGACGGACGCTCCGCTGGCTCAACTGGTCGGCGACGTACTGGAACGGCTGGTTGAGCCGCTCCCGCGCCGAGCGCTCGGTGGACGACGGTGCCGGGCCGAAATGCGCCATTCCCGGGTTCACGAGCGGCCGGGCCGATTGGGCCGAAGTGACCAGCGCCAGGGAGGCGAAGGTGATGAAGACGCCGACCGCGGCGACGACGGCAAGGATGAGCATCGGGCCGGTCATCGCGCCACCGGGTCCCGCGCTTCTGCCGGATCGAAGAGCGAGGTCGGCACCGACTCGCCGACCGATGCGAACCGCTCGAGGTATGCCGACGGGACCCCGGTGGCGGTGTGATGGCCGACCGCCGCACCGTCTTCGTCGAGCCCGATCTGCCGGTAGCGGAACACCTCCTGGTACCGGAACTCGCCGTCGGCCAGGCCGGTGATCTCGGTGATGCTGACGATCTTCCGCGACCCGCCCCGCACCCTCTGGGTCTGGACGATGACGTCCACCGCCGATGCGATCTGCTTCTGGATGGCTCGCGACGGAAGGTCGGTCCCGGCCATCAGGACCATCGTCTCGAGGCGCGTCAGCGCATCCGCCGGCGAGTTGGCGTGGACGGTGCTGAGAGACCCCTCGTGGCCGGTGTTCATCGCCTGCAGCATGTCGAGCGCCTCGCCGCCGCGGCACTCGCCGACGACGATCCGATCGGGGCGCATGCGGAGCGAGTTGCGGACGAGGTCGCGGATCTCGATCGCGCCTTTGCCCTCCACATTGGCCGGTCGCGATTCCATCCGGATCACGTGGACCTGGCGGAGCTGGAGCTCGGCCGCGTCCTCGATTGTGATCACCCGCTCCTCGCCGGGGATGAACCCGGACAGGATGTTGAGCAGGGTCGTCTTCCCGGAGGACGTGCCACCCGCGACGAGGACGTTCAGCTTGCTGCGGACGGCCGCCTCCAGATACCAGAGCATGGCCGGGCTGGCGGCGTAGTTCGCGATGAGGTCGGCCGGCTCGAGCCGGTCTCTCGAGAACTTCCGGATGGTGAGGCAGGGACCCTCGATGGCCAGCGGCGGTATCACGGCGTTGACCCGCGAGCCGTCCTTGAGCCTTGCGTCGCACATCGGCGAGCTCTCGTCGATGCGACGACCCACCGTGGTGACGATCCGGTCGATGACCTGCTTGAGCTGGCGATCGCCGTCGAAGGTGATGGCGCTGAGCGTCACCCGGCCGCGACGCTCGATGAACACCTGCTTGGGGTGGTTGATCATGATCTCGGTGATGGTGTCGTCCTCCAGCAGCGGCTGGAGAGGGCCGAGCCCGCACACCTCGTCGAAAACCGCGTCCACGACCTTCTGGAAGTCGAGCTTGGTGATCGGGAGCGCGCTCTCCCGGAAATACGCCTCGGTGAGCGATGCGATGAGGCGGCGAACACCGCTGCGGTCCGTTATGTCGATCTCGTCCGCGTGTCGATCGACGAGCCTGCCGTGGATCTCGGCGCGAGCCTCGCCGAGCTCCGGCGAAAGCTGCCCGTGGACCACGTCGCCGCCCTTGTGTCCGGCTTGAGCCGGCGCGGCGGGCTGCGCCGCCACGATGGTCTCGCCCTTCGCTCCAACCGGCTCGACGCGAGGTGCCGGCTTGGCGGGATCCTCGTCGGAGGGAGGCGCGCCGTCGACCGGCAGCTGCCGTCCACGGCGAACCGCGAGCCGGTCGATCAGCGCCATCGTGGAGCCCCGCTGCCACGTGACGGCGTCCGGTGCCGGCGCCGGAGCGCGTCTTCGGTCGCCCGTCGAACCCTCGGCTGGCGATCCAGCAGGCTGAAGGTGAGCTCCGCCTCGCCAACGCCGGCCAGGCAGCCGAGTGCCTTGGCTGCCGCGTTCCGGACCTGCCAATCGGGATCGCTGAGGGCGTAGACGAGGGCCGCTCCGGCGTCCGGCGACCCGATCCAGCCGATCGCGCGAGCGCTCACCGTGCGTTCGGTCCGGCTCCCCGACTCGAGAAGGTCGAGCAGGGTCCGGAGGCTCGTCCGCCGGCGGCGCAGGCCGGCGGCGAGCGCAAGCGATGACCGGATCCGGCGAAGCTCGGTGTCGACCAGCTTGGACTCGAGATAGAGGTCGGGCGCGGCGCGCGCGAGCTCGAGGACGAGCCGCGTCGTCGAGCCGCGTCGCCAGCTCAGCCCGCGGACCAGCGCGTTGGCGGCCCGGACGCCGCCGATCCGGCCCAACGCCCGTGCCGCCGCGCCGCGGAGCGGCCCGGACGAGCTGGCCAGCAGCGGTTCCAACCAGGGCACGACAACCTCGAGACGGAGGGCACCGGCAAGCCGGACCGATCGGAGCTGAACGTGGCGGTCGCGTATGGCCAGGCCGTCGACGATCTGGTCGAGCGCACCGGAGCGGCGGAGGCCGGCGATCAGCCGCTTGAGCGCCGGCGACCCGACGGGCAGGCGCCGGCACTCGGCGGCGAGGATCGACGCGCCGTATTCGGGAGCCGAGCCGAGGTCGAGGGCGCGCACCCCCGTACCTCCAGCCACCACCTGGTGGAGGCGCATCCGGAAGGCGGCACGGTCGACGGCGCGCCTGACCGGCCGCAGGACGCCGGCCGCGGCTGGCAGTTGTCGGCCGGGCGCGCTCACTGCGCGTTCTCCGGCATCGGCGTTGGCACCGCCGCTGTTGGGGCGGCCCCCTCCGGCCCGTTCGCTGCGTGGCGCGCATCGATCGCCGTCGCCATCAGCTCGACAGCGCGCGCAATTTCGCTCTTGGGGTTTGCCACCGCCAGGATGCTGCCGTGGACGGCGGCCTCGTCCGGCCGCACTCCGTCGTAGGGGATCTCGTAGGCCACCGTGTTTTTGGCGCCACGCTCCACCGCCTGGCGGCTCAGGCCGGACACCGGCGCGCGGTGATTCAGGACCAGGCTCAGGCGATCGGGGGGTAGGCCGAGGAGTTCGAGGATGGTGGCGGCGTCGGCGGCGCCCTTGACGGCCGTGATCTCGGGCGTCACGACCATGAACACCTGCTGGCTCTGGTCGAGGGCCGCCAGCGTGACGTCCGTCAGCGCGACTCCGAGGTCGACCACGACGTACCGGAACGTCCGCCGCAGGACCTCGATCGCGCGGCTGGCGAGGTCGCCGGTCACCAGGTCGGCCTCCTCCGGCTGCAGCGCGCCGGGAAGGACCATGAGCCCGGTCGGGTGGTAGAGGACGGTGCTCAGCAGGGCTTCCTCGAAAAGGTCGGACGGGGTGTCCCGAAGCCGCGCCAGGCAGGCGTTCGGGACCAGGTTCGCCATCAGGGCGGCGTGGGGATAGGGGAAGGCGAGGTCGATCAGGACGATCTCCCGCGGCCACCGCTGGGCCAGCTTCGCAACCAGGTTGAGGGCGATCGTGGTGCGGCCGGTGCCGCCCTTGGGCGAGTAGAGGGAGAGGACCGCCCCGTTGCCGGTGAGCTGGTCCCATTCGGCCTGCACGGACATCTCGGCAAAGCCGGCCCTTCGCTGCTCGGCAAACCGACTGATCTCCTGGAGCAGGGCAGCCCCCGGCGCGACGATGGCGAAGAGGCTCGAACGGTCGATCGCAAGCAGCTGCAGCTCGTCGGCCGCGACGGCGGACACCCGACTGCCCTCTCCGGAGACGAACGAGTCCTCTCCGAACACGTCGCCGGGCCCGAGCATCGCGACCACCACCGAGTGGCCGGGAGCGCTCTCGAGGCGGACCACGCAGTGGCCGCGCGCGATGAGGAAGAGCGAGTCGCCGGTCTCGCCCTGGGCGATGACTACCGATCCCGCTCCCACCACGACCGGCCGCGCGCGCCGGGCCAGGATGCGAAGGGTGGCCGGATCCTCGGTGTAGAACAGGGCGTTGCGCTCCAGCACCCCGATACGGCCGATCATCTCCGTGGGACTCACCGTCGCCGGAGCGCGCCGTGACGCCGGGCGGGGTGGGGCCGCCAGCGTTGGCGGCTGCCCGCGGGCGAGCCTCAGGACCTTTCCCATCTCCTGCGCACGCTCACTGGATTCCATCGCGTCAGCGTCCCTCCTCGGCGGAAATGACTTCCGGTTCCTCTCGCTAGCTCTTCGTGAACTCGAAAAGCGCGTCGACCTGAGACGGACCGACGACCCCCGACGCGGGACAGGTGGAGGCTGCCGGAGTAGCGGCCGGCTGATAGTCCTTGTACGACTCGAGCAGGTAGCGAAGGCTCGCGTTCGCGATCAGCCAGTCGAGCACCTTGGCATCGCACTCACCCAGGACGACGGTCAGGCTCGACGACACCCCCTGCTGCTGGCCACCCTTCTTGGCATCGAGTGGGGGACCGACGCGTATCACATGGACGTGGCGGAACACCGTCGCGGTGACCACCTTCGGGTTGGTGGCGCTGACGACCGAGGTGTTGATGGTCGCGATGATGTCGATGTAATCGCCCGCCCCGATGTAGCCGCCGACGCCCTGTTGCTCGTTCGTCGGGAGCGTGAACGCCACGTCGCCCTGCGGGATCGGAAGGTAGGCGGGCGCCGGATCCGTGATCTGGTCCGGCGAATTCGTGATGACGTTTGCGGTCAGTGCCTGGCCGCGGATGATCCTGATCTGGGCCGTCGTCCCGGTGACATCGGCGAGCTTGCTCAGGAAGCCGGGAGGCGCCGCGGTCACCGGGACGCGAGTCAGCGCGAGCGCCCCGGCGTCGATGACCTCCCTCGGCGCGATGTCCCGGTCCGCGATGACGACCACCACGGTGGCGGTTCCAACGTTCGAAGCCACCCGGCCGAGGACGAACACGCCGACGAAAGCGACGAGCGCCAGGACGAAGCCGAGGATGAACAGCGGCAACCGGTTGTTCACCTGGACTCCGCCGAGCGTTCGGGGTTCCGAGCTGATCACTGCGGCACCGCGGGCCTGGCCTGGGGTCGGTGGCCGTTGCTCGCCTCATGCGGCTGCCCCAGCTTCTCTGCCGCCGTCCGCGAGTCCCATTCCTTGACGAAGAAGATGCCCTTGACCGCGTGCAGGGAGACCAGGGTCGGCGTCAGGCGGCGCAGCTTCGCGTCCCAGGTGCGGAGTCTGAAGCCTTCTCCCTCCTGTCCCCAGCTGTCGTCCCGGTAGGTTCGGATCACCTCGCCGTCGTGGAACCGGATCACGACCTTCGGTAGGTCGTAGGCGGCCCGCGGGTCGTCGTCGTCCCCGGTCTGGACACCGCCGGCATGCACCAGGACGTACTTGATCGCGGTGAGGGAGACCCAGACGAGCTCGTTGTTGCCGGCGTCGGGCACGATCGGAAAGCCGATTTTGCTCAACGTCACCGCCTCGGAGGCGCCGTCGATCCTTTCTCCGTCCACGAACTGAACCGTGACTCTCATTCCGAGTCGCTCTCCTCCCCCCGCCGCGTTTGTCCGCCAAGCCCCAGCTGGGCCGGCTCGCGGTCCATTCGGCCATTTGAACAGGAGGGTCCGTCGGCCGCCAGTTACATGGGGCCCAGGCCGCAGTAGGCGATTGTCACGATTTCAGTTCCTCGGCCAGGGATTTCGACCGAGCCAGAGGCGAGGGGTCAGCGCTGCTCGCGAACCCAGCCGGTCCCGTCCCAGTACTCCTGGAAGCCGGCGACGCCCGGGTCCCAGTGCGCGGCCGGGGCCACCAGACCAGCCCGAACCACGAGCGTGCCCGCCAGTAGGTCGTGTAGAGCCTGGCGGCGCGGCGTGACAGCCGGCAGCAGCCAGCCGATGCCGACCATCAGCGTCGACAGGAGCTTGGACCAGTAGCGGACGGTCGCGCGGCGGAACGTGATCGCGCCGCCCGCCGTGTCCGTCACCTTGATGCCGAGGGCGAGCTTGCCGAGGGTGGCCTGGGCGGGCGAGCTCTCGAGAAGGGCGAAGTACGCCCAGCTGATCGCCGCGCTGACCGAGACGAGCTGGCCGCCATTGGCGGCGTTCGGGCTGAGGACGACGAGCATGATCGCCAGCACGCCCTCGACGGCGCTGAGCACCAACCAGTCGATCAGCAGGGCGGCCATCCGCCTCCAGATGGCCGCAAACGGAGGCGGCGCTGGGGCGGCGATCACGGCTCGCGGCCCTTGACCACTTGATACCGCCAGGACGGTCCGATTTGGCGAATCCCCATCTCTTTTCTTTCAGACGACGCAGACCACGTCCGGTCGGATGAGGCGCAAGCTAGCACCGCGCGGGAGGGGAGGCTCATGGGCAATTCCCGAGCGCCGATAGGAAATTACTACCAGAGCTGTCGAACCTGCCAGTCGCCAGGCGCTTCGCCGATTCGTCCCCGGCGAAGCTGCGGCTGCCGGGTCTCTCGCCTGGCAGAGACATCCGTCCTCGAGCGAGCGCGCGGAGCAGCCCCCCAAACAGGACGTTTGTCTCATAGCCAAGAAGCGTCGCCGTCAAATATGTAAAATCCATTTAGCCGGCAGGCGCTGTGGGGCTACAAATCTTCGGCCGTTAACCGCCAGGCGTCGACTGAAGGGCCATCTTCGATTGACATGTCACCCGGCTGCCTCGAAGGTCTCTTCCCAGGAAGCCCTTGCCGCACGCCTGTAGGGCGTGTCTCAAGGAAAATTCGATACTCCGGCGCTGCTGGTAGTTCTCTCTTGACAGGAAGATTGGCGCAGGCCGTGTGGTCTCTGCCACCCGGCACCGGCCGTCCGTAGAGGGGATTTGCCTAAGTCACCGTGGCCCGTTTGAGCGCGCCGATCCGCGTCGGAATCGTTGACGACCACCCACTCTTCCGTGCCGGGCTGAGGCGCGTCCTCGAGCGCAGCGGAGACATGGCGGTGGGTTGGGAGCTGGCGGACGCGACCCGCCTGGATGCAGCACTCACGCGGAACCCGGTCGACCTGGTCCTGATGGACCTCGAGCTGGCGCCCGGCGGCGACGGGTTGGACGCCACCCGCGCCGCCGCGGCGAGATGGCCGGAGGTGGGGGTGATCGTCCTCTCGGGATCGCTGAGCCCGGAAACGCCGAGGTTGGCAATGGAGGGAGGCGCTGTTGGGTTCCTGGCAAAGGACATGCCCATCCCGGAGATGATCTCCCGGATTCGAGAATTGGCCTTCAGGGGGCACCGCGCAAATGGATCGCGGGGCCCGCGCGACCCTTCCGTACTGTCCGAGAGGGAGCGCCAGGTGCTGGCGGAGATCCGTCGCGGCCGGACCAACCGGGAGATCGCGGGAGCCCTTGGCGTGTCGATCACGACGGTGAACAAGCACGTGCACCGGGTCTTGACGAAGCTCCACGTTCGCAACCGGGCCCAGGCCGCCGCGGGCCAACAAGAGGAGTTCGACTGAAACTGTCCACCACGCGGGCGGACGAGGGGGAAAGTGAACAAGATTTGGACAACCGGTGCAGTTCCTTTGGAGAATGGTCAATTCTGCCCATTGACTTCACGGACGGGGGGCGTTTTAGTTACTGGTCAAGGCGGAAACGCTCAGGTTGCGCGAACCGGATTGTCCCGGCAGCCGGGTGGCTGGTCCCGAGGCGATAGGTCGCAAGACCCGGGGGTTTTCCGTGAGGGGATTTTTGGGGGGAAGGTAGATGGCCCTACGCATGGGCGAGTTGCCAGTTGTGGCGGCGTCGGTTGGTTCACGGGCGAAGGCGCGCGGCCGCTCGCCGTTGGCGGATGAAGACATTAAGCGGCTGCTCGCTCGAGAGCTGCACGATCGGGTCGCCCAGACGCTCACGACGATGTTGATCGATCTTGAGAACTTCAAGGCCGAGCAGGTCGGCCGCGAGGGGGTGCTCCGGCAGATGGACATCCTCCAGGACTCCACCCGAGGTGTGCTCAACAGCCTTCGCGAGCTGCTTTACGAGCTGCGCGGAGGGCCCGGCGTCGAGGAAGGCTTCGTGGACACCCTCGGGGTGCTCATCAGCCGCTTCCAGGAGAGGACGGGGATCGATTCGCACCTTGCGGTCCTGCCCGGTTGGCCGGCGCTGGTGTCGTCGCCGGCGGCGCTGAACCTCTACCGGATCGTCGAGGAGGCGTTGACCAACGTCCGCCAGCACAGCGGCGCCCGAGCGGTCCAGGTCGTCCTCCAGCAGCATTCCGACAGCGAGCTGTCGATATCCATCGCTGATGATGGGCGCGGACTCGAGCTCGTGGAGTGGGGGCCGGCCGGGATGGGCATGCTCGGCATGAGGGAGAGGGCGATCTTCCTCGGTGCGCACCTTCGGGTCGAGACCGCGGCTGGAAGCGGAACGACGGTCACGGTGGTGGTCCCGAGGAACCGGGTTTGATCGCGATCCAGGCCAGGCCGGCGAGAGTGATCGTCGCGGACGACCAGACCCTGTTCCGGAACGGGCTGGCCAGGCTCCTCGACGAGGACAGTCGGGTCGAGGTCGTCGGCCAGGCAGCCGACGGCGCCGAGGCGGTGGCCCTTGCCCTCGAGCTGAAGCCCGACGTCGTCCTGATGGACCTCAAGATGCCGAACGTAGACGGCATCGAGGCGACCCGGCAGCTATCGGCGGCCGACCCGACGATCAAAGTCCTCATCCTCACCACCTTCGAGGCGGACAACTACGTCATCCAGGCCTTGAAGGCTGGGGCCCTGGGCTACGTGCTCAAGGACTCGCAGGCGAGCGCGATCGTCAGCAGCATCGTGGCGGTGGTGGCCGGCGAACGCGTCATGGCGTCGGCGGTTGCCAACCGCGTGCTCGAGATGCTGACCGGGACCACGACGCCGAAGGAGTTCTACGGCGGGCTCACGGTTCGGGAGATCGAGATTTTGAAGCTGATCGCGAACGGCATGGCAAACAAGCAGGTCGCATTCCGGTTGAAGATCAGCGAGAAGACGGTCCGCAACCACGTCAGCAACATCTACGAGAAGCTAGGCATCAACGACCGCTCACAGGCGGTGCTGTACGCCGTAAGAAAGGGGCTGGTCGAGGTCTGAGGTAGCGGCGGCCGGGACCTCCCGGCCTGGTCGCAGCCGGCTCTCCAGGTGGCTGGATCGCGCCTGCGTAAGTGTCCCGAGCCCGGGACGAATATCCCATTTCACCCACTTCAACTCGCTTCCAGAATCTGAGCCGTGCTCATCCTTGCGGGAGGCGACACGGCGTCCGCGGACCACCGGTTCCGGCCTTCGGCCCTCCTCATCGACCGGCAGCCGCTGTTCCTGGCGGCGCTCCAGGGACTCCTGCAGGCGCCGCCTCTCCGGGCCGAGGTCACCGTGGCGACCCGCTCGGATTCAGCTCTCGAGCTGCTGCAGCAATGTCGCTTCGATCTCGTCCTCTCCGAGCTCAAGGCCCGTCCCATCTCCGGCATCGACCTGGCGGTGCGGGCCCTGGAGAGCCAACAGGCGACCCGGGTGATATTGCTCGGCGAGGCGGACGACGAACGCTCGCTCGTGGATTCGCTCGGCTCGGGCGTGTCCGGGATGTTCACCAAGAACACCTCCTACGAGGAGTTCCTGGGCGGCGTCCAGGCGGTGTTGGAAGGACACCTGGTGATCGGCAGCCGGCTGCAGGGCACCGCGCTCGCGCGGTTGACGGGGAAGGTCGAACCCGAAGAGCCGTCGTCACGGCTGCTCTCCGGCGCGGAGCTTCAGATCCTCAACCTGGTCGGGCGCGCGCACTCGATCTCGTCGATCGCGGACGCCCGCGGAATCAGCCAGAAGACGGTTCGGAACCACCTCGCGAGCATCTATCGGAAGCTGGAGGTGCGGAGCCGGACCGAGGCCGTCCTCTACGCGGCTCGTATGGGTCTCACCGCCGATGTCGCCCTGGGGGGGCTTGCCGCTCCGGCTGGACTCGTTCGAGAAGGGAGCCTGGTGGACTAGCGTCGTCCTGAGGTGAGGGTGCGGCCGGCGCCCGTCAATCAGGCCCGTCGACTGAGATGGGCTAAGGGCTTGACATCCCGATCGCCGACGGTTATTCTCGCGCCACGCGGTCGTTCACGACCACCTTGGGGGATTGGGAAAGTTGATGCGTCGATTGATCATTTCGTTGGTACTGGCGATGGCCGCCCTGGCATTCGTCACCGGCCCCGTCGCGGCTGCGGACGGCCCTTGCTGCTACTCGAATATGTCCGTTCAACAGGGGTAGATTTCCGCGCCCCCTACCGAACCTTCCCCCTCCCCGGTTGGGCTGCCTGGCGCCTCGCCAGGTGGGCCTGACCGGGCCCGTGAGTCGCATCGCCGGCAAGATCGCACGGGTGTTCAGATTCGCCCAGGGTCCGTCTCCGAGGCTCGCGCCGCAAGCGGCCTGAGCCTCGCTCGGCTCGGAACGCCGCAGCTGACCCGAGCGGCCATCCACCGGATCGAAAAGGGCCTCTCCCGACCATCCCTGCGAAGTCTCACCCTCATCGCCGAGAGGACGGGCAAGCCGCTCTCCTTCTTCCTGGCCACTGCCGACTCCCAGCCGCGCCCTGCCATTCTCGAGTTGGAGCGACTCGTGGCGGAGGCGAGATTCGACGATGCTGTCGTGCTCGGTGGGCGGCTGCTGGAGGAGAACGACCCTCACGGCTACGCGGTCGCCGCGGTTCGCTACTGGTTGGCTGAGTCTCATCTCCGGCTCAACCAACCGGAGATCGCCGTCGAATTGCTCGACCTCGCCATCCCAGCACTCGAGGAGCATGGGGATCCCTGGCTGGTCGCCCATGCCCTCCACATCAAGTCGTCCGCGCTGTACCTGATGGACGACCCCGAATCGCTGTACGTCGCAGAGATGGCGATACGCCGCTGTCGGGAGCTGGAGCCGGCTCCGCCAATGCTCGAGGCGAGAATCCTCAACCACCTCGCGGCGATCGCCGTGCACCGGCAGCAATGGCAGCAGGCCATCCACCTCTACAACCGCGCGCTTGCGGCGGCGGAGCCACTGCGGAACCTGCGCCAGCTGTCCCTCATGTACGAGGGCATGGGAATGGCCTATAGCAATCTCGGCCGTCCGACGCAGGCCAGGGAGTACTTCAGCCGGGCGCTCGGGCTGTACGAGTTGCAGTCCGACATGTCGTCGGTGGCGCGGGCCGAGGTCAACCTGAGCGAGCTGCTCCGCGTCGAAGGCCAGCTCACCACCGCCGAGGACCATATCCAACGCTCTCTCCGCTATTGCGATGAGCATGGGGTTGACAGGCGGAATCGGACTTTCGCTACTGTGGGCTTGGCCAGGTTGCGCTTCGACCAGGGACGCGAAAGCGAGGTCGAGGCACTGGTCGAGGACGCGATTCGCCTCGCCGAGGAGAGAGGCGAGAACCTGAGCCTCGCCACCGCATTGCAGCTGCTCGGCCGGCTGAGACTGAGGCAGCAGCGGGGAGACGACGCCGACGCCTACGGCCGGGCCATCGATCTGTACGGACGGCTCAACCTGATCGACCGGGTCAAAGCGGCACGGATCGAATACGCGGAAGAGCTCGATGCGCAGGGAAGATCGGCTGAAGCGAGGGACCAGTGGAGACTGGCGGCCCTCTCGGATCGCGATTCGTTCAAACCGGCCGTTGCCTTCAGCGCCGGAGGTTAGCGACACCACTCGAGCTGCGAGGCCGTTTGACAGGCCCTAGTGTCCTGGAACCGAAGTTCCCTGCAAATGTCTGGGCCGTCGCAAGCGACGGCCGGCCGACCCTTCGGGCTCATCCGCCAGGGACGCCAATCTCGGCGTCAGCTTCTCCGCTACTCGCTTACGGGCCCTGAGGCCCGCGCGCTCCGTTGCTCGTGCGCTTCCTTGATCTCGACGCCCCTGGCGGCGATTTGCAACGAACCTCGGTTCCAGGACACTAGTCGCCGATCTCGAGCGCTGTCCTGGCCAGCCTGATCAGGTCGGGAGCCACCGCGGTGAGGGGTCGGTCCGGCCCCGCCGCCGCGTCGAAGGTCGCGAAGCTGACGAGCGCGTAGAGGATGTCGACGGACCGCTTGAGACGGGCGCCGGCAGGCCTCCCACGCAGGGCTGCGATCCGCTTGGCGAGGCGTTCCAGGCCCTGGCGGCGCAGGTCTTCTCGGGCATGCCAGATCTGCTCGAAGTCGGGGTCGATGGCGGTCAGCCCCTGCAGCCGCCTGACGATCAGGCGATCGGCGTTCCAGAAGGCGCCCAGCAGCCGGATGAACGAGGCCAGGCCGGCCAGCGGATCGGGAGCCTGGATCGCCTCCACGAGCCGGGGAGCGCCGCGGTGGGACGCCAGCGAGTCGAAGACGGCCTCCAGCAGACCCGGTTTCGAGCCGAAGCGGTGGTAGACGGTCATGCGGGCGACGTCGGCCTCGCGCGCGACGTTGTCGACGGTGAAGCCGGGATACCCGTCGGCGGCGAGCAGGCGGCGAGCGGCTGCCACGATCCGCTCCTCCGATGCGACGGTTCCCGCCTCCCGCTTGCCGAGTTGGTATGCCCTCGGGCTCACGTCCCCTCGGGTAATTTGGCTAGACTATCCATACAACTGCAGTTTGCACCGAATTGGAAGGAAGGCGCCATGAGGACCGCGGCCAACATAGCCCAGTGGACCGTGCGGATAACGGGACTGCTGCAGCTCTTGATGGGATTGATCATCTGGACCGGCGCGCTGGACCAGCTCATCTCACTCCATATCGCCACCGGAATCCTGCTGGTGGTCGCGCTGTGGGTTCTCGCCGGCCTGGCGATCGGACGCGCACCCGTGGGGCAGGTCGTCGTCGCCTTTCTCTGGGGCCTGCTCATGCCCGTCCTGGGTCTGCTCCAGGAGGGACTGCTGCGCGGCGGCTTTCACTGGACCATCCAGGTGGTGCACCTCCTGATCGGACTCGCCGCGATCGCCATGGGAGAGGGCTTGGCGAGGGCGATCCGCTCCGCTCCCGCGGGTCCGAGCGCGCCGGAACCGGCACGCTGAGCCGCAGCCCTAGACTCCTTGGTCAGTGCCGACAACAGCGTCGAATGAGCTTCGGATTCCGCTTCGCCAGGCCCGCCTCGCCCAGGCTCTGACGGTCGCGTGGATGCTGATCGAGGGGGCCATCGCGGTCAGCGCCGGCGTGGTCGCTCACTCGGTTGCCCTGACCGCCTTCGGCTTCGACAGCTTCATCGAGCTCTTCTCGGCCGCGGTGGTCCTCCGCCGGGTCCTGCAACGATCGGCTGACGAGGAGCGAGGCAGCCTCACGGCCGGCGAGCGGACTGCCTCGAGGCTGGTCGGTTGGGCCCTCTACATCCTGATCGGCTACATCGTTCTCTCCGCGATCGCCGGCATCGCCCTCGGAGTTCGGGCAGAGCCCTCGCCGATCGGGATCGGTCTGGCCCTGGCGTCGCTTGCGATCATGGCCGTTCTCTGGCGCTGGCGCCTCCGTCTCGCCGAGAGGCTGGGCAGCCCCGCGCTCCGCGGCGACGCGGCATGCTCGGTCGTCTGCCTCTACCTGGCGGGCGCCACCCTGGTCGGCCTCGGCCTCAACTCGCTGTTCGGGTTCTGGTGGGCCGACTCGCTGGCAGGCCTGGCCCTGATCTGGTGGATCCGCGGCGAAGCCCAAGAGGCGGTGGAAGCAGGGGCCGGGCAGGCCAACTTGACGGCCCTACCTCGCTGAGATAAACGGAAGCGCCCGTATGCTCGGAGGATCGAAGCGACCCTCGACTTGTACGTGGACGAGCCCTATCTGTCAATCCGCTGGGACAGCGTCCATCGGCACGTCCACTCGGAATGGAAGGCCTTCGCCAACAGCGCCGAGCTCCGCGCCGGCCTCTTGAAGGGTGTCCAGGCGATCAGGGACCATAGGGCGCCAGCCTATGTGAGCGACAGCCGAAAGCTCAGGGTGATCATCCCCGCTGACCAGGCGTGGATCAAGGACACCTGGCTGCCCCTGGCCATCGAGGCCGGCCTCGAGCGGGTTGCGTTCGTGACGGCGCCGTCAGGACTGGGAAGGCTGAACGTCGAAGACGTTGTCGGATTGGTCGATGACCACGGGCTCCAATCGCGGTGCTTCGACTCAGTGGCGGCGGCCAGGGAGTGGGTCGCGGGCTCCTCGGCGATCCGCCGATGGTCAAAAAGACCGTCGACGATCGCGTGCCTCACGCCGACGGCACCCATTTCAACCACCTCGGTGTGGCACTCGTCAGATGGGACCAGAAGTACAACGTCGTTCTCACCGAATGGCAGGGATGGGCGAATCCGGCCGAGTTCGCGGCCGTGCTCGAGGCCGGGCTTCGGGCAATCAAGGAGCACCAGAGCTCGCGGGGGCTGGTCGACTGCCTCCGCCAGAGGGTGGTCCAGCAATCGGATCAAGACTGGGTCAATCAGAGTTGGTTCCCGCGCGCCCTGGCGGCGGGGCTGACGCGCCTGGCCCTGGTGATCCCGAAAAGCGGACTGACGATGATGAACATCAGGGACGTCCTGGGCAAGGTTTCTGACACCAAGCTGGACACCGCGTACTTCTCGACCGTCGACGAGGCCCTTCGATGGCTCACCCGACCGACCAGCGACGCTCCGAACGGCCGGGCACCTAATTCGACCGCATAGGTTCCAAGAAGCCGCATCGGTACTTGACTCCTCGTGGTCCGGTGCTACTTTCAACAGACGCGGAGGCGCTTGGTGGAGGACCGGGAACTCCTGTCCCCTCAAGGCTCTGAACGCATAAGGAGGAGGACTTAATGCCCGCCCCATTGCTTGAAGACAAGGCCCTGGACGTCAAGCGCGATAAGGTCGGCATCTCCTACTCGGGAGGTGGCCCGCTGCTCCTGATCGAGCTGGGAATCGCTCAAGCCTTCGTGGAGATGGGGATCGTGCCAACCGCGATCGCGGGCGTCTCCGCTGGAGCGATGGCCGCGGTGGCCCACGGGCTCGATCCCGTCGACGGTGAGGGCATCGCCCTGGCGGCCGATGCGCTGGCGAACGTGAGCAACAAAACCCTCAAGCTGACCCTGGGGGAAATAGTCCTGAATGATGTCTGGGACCTCAAGCATCTGGCCGGGCTCGGCAGAAACGATTCCCTCAAGAAAGTATTGAGCGGCGTGTTTCTCAAGAAAGTGGGGAAAGAGCGAATCACCGCGAATTATTTCGCCCGGACCAGGCGACTGCCGCAGGTGTACCTGGGGGCAACCGACCGCATCACCGGAGATGCCTACTGGTTCAAGGGAAACGACGACGTCGCCGATGCGCTCGTGGCATCTTCGGCGATACCGTTTGTGTTTCCCGCGAAGAACATGGACGTAAGAGGTGAGTCGCGTGTTTTCGTGGACGGTGGGGTCGTCAGCAATCAGCCGTTGTCCGTGCTTGCATTGAGGGGCTGCGGCACGATTTACGCGTGTGCCGTTGGGTACGACGGCGAGAAGATGAAGGCCCCAACCAACCTGGTTGACAACGGGATGCAGTCCATCTTCATCATGATTCATGAGTCCTCTCGGCTGGAGCAGGCGTACGTCCAGGGGCGCATGGGCAAGGCTGGGGTGATTCATCACATTCACCCCGTCGTGGCCTTCCCGATCTCGGGCTTCAACTTCGACCCGAAGTCCATCAAGAGCGTCATGTTGGCGGCCAAGGAGGCGACCAAGGACTGGATCCGAAAGAAACA
>DATCOZ010000212.1:0-4977 GCA_036564345.1 Candidatus Dormiibacterota bacterium
GGCCAGCACGTGTCCGGAATCGAACGGAAGGCAGAAGATGCCCCAGCCCTTGACGTATTCGTAACCCGCCCAGGGTGCCGGGCGGCGCACTTCCAGCATGCGAGACAGGGTCGAGGCCAGGCCGAGCATTCTTTTCGCTTCCCTATTCCTTAGACGCTATGGGCCGACGCCTGAAGGAGATGTCGGAACCGCACGGATTGTCACTTGGCTGCCAGTATCCATCTCGCCTCGGCCATTGTCAATAACTCAAATGATCTCTTGACAACTTGAGAAAACGGCAAGACAATGGCGCCCAACGAACTTGGAGGTGGTCGAGAATGAACGAGCGGAGACTGGTCACGACGGCGGAGATAGAGGTTGCGACCCTCGGAGAGCGGACAACGTTGAAGGAGTTCCTGGAGCTGCTGGCCGCCCGCGACTTCGAGCGACTGGCTATCGCGATCGCGAGCGACGCCCAGGCAAGGTTCCTGCTTCCGCACGGGCTGGAGGAGTACTCGGGCAGAGACCCCATCGTCGGTCGCATCGCGAGCTGGTTCGCGTCGGCGTCGGTCTTCGACCTAACCGCCTCGACCGACGAGGCGGTCGGGCCGCGGCACCGCGTCAGCTGGCGGTTCAGCGTGGTGCGCGATGGCGGCTCGCGCGAAGTGATCGAGCAGCTCGTTTACCTGGACCTCGGGCCCAGTGGCATCGAGCGGATCGATCTTCTCTGTTCCGGATTCCAGATCGAGCCTAGTGTCGCGGCCGGCCCGGTGCAGGTCTTCGAGGCCGGCGCCATGGGCTGCGCCGATGGCCTGGCTCAGGAGTTTCGGCGCCGGCTCGCGGAGGTTCCGATTGGCGGGTTGTTGGAGGTTGTCGTCAGCGATCCGGCCGCCAAGGAGGATCTGCCCTCGCTGTCAAGGCTGCTCGGGCAGCGGATCACGTCAACCGAGGCGCACGACGACGGGCGCCTCACCATAACCGTGGAGAGACAGAAATGACCGAGAAGCTCATCTTCACCTGCACCTGGGGCCGTGACGAGCCGGAGCGGGCGACGCTGCCCTTCGTCGCCGCCAATATCGCGGCGACGGCGGGACAGGAGGCGGTCGTCTTGTGCACGATCGAAGCGGTGCGCCTCGGTTGCCAAGGTGGCAGCGACGGCGTCGAGGCACCTGGGCTGCCGAAACTCAGCACTCTCATGGCCGAGTTCAGGGCTAATCAGGGCAAGGTGTGGCTCTGCGGCGCCTGTGCCAAACCGCGCGGCATCACCGAAGACCAGCTCGCGGAAGGCGTGAGTATCGTCGGGGCCGCCAAGGTGGTGGAAGAGGTGGTCGCCGGCGCCAAGACGATCGCCTTCGCCTGAGGCGATCTTCGCCCGATAAATGGGTGACCGCGTTGTCGGCTGACAGCATCTCGACCGAGGAGCTCCAGGACGTTCTCGCCGCAGGCCGGCCGGTGACCGTGATCGATGTTCGGGAGCCGGCCGACCGAGATTGGTATGTGCCCGGCAGCGTGATGGTCGATGCCTACGAGGCCCTCCAGTCCGGAAGGCTGGGGCCCCTTGCGGACTTCGATTTCGCGCCTGGCCTGGTCGTCACCGTCTGCGGGGTCGGCAGGACCGCCGCGATCGCGACCCGACTCCTCAGGGCTCGTGGCGTGGAGGCGGTGACCTTGGACGGCGGAATGCGTGCCTGGTCGGCCTCCTGGAATACGGCTGAGGCAACGTTGGCGGGGTGCGAGGTGGTCCAGGTCCGGCGAACCGGGAAGGGCTGCCTCTCGTACATCGTCGAATCGGATGGGGAGGCGGTCGTGATCGACGCCTCGGTCGATCCCGACGTGTACGTCCGGCTGGTAGGTGAACGTGGCTGGCGGTTGGCGGCGGTGGTCGACACGCACATCCACGCCGACCATCTGTCGCGGTCGAGATCGCTCGCCCAACGAACAGGCGCCGAGCTCTGGATGCCCGCCCAGGACCGCACCCGGTACGCCTTCCGCCCATTGGCGGATGGCGACCAGATCGCCTTCGGATCCACTGCGCTGGACGCGTTGCGGACTCCTGGTCATACCGAGGACAGCACCACCTGCCTGCTCGGCGAGGCGGCCGCGTTCACGGGAGACACGCTTTTCCTGGGCGGAGTGGGCCGGCCTGACCTCGAGGGCGGCTCTCGAAAGGAGTCCGCCCCGCGCGCGCGTCGCTTGCATCACTCGCTCGAGCGTGTTCTCCAGCTCTCCCCCGCCGCCATGGTTTTGCCCGGCCATGTCTCGGAGCCGATCGCCTTCGACGGCCGACTGTTGGCGACGACGGTCGGGACGATCCGGGACTCAGTGCCACTGACACGACTTGGTCGCGAGGAGTTCGTCGAGGCCGTCCTCGCGCGGATTCCGCCGAGCCCGCCGAATCATTCCCGGATAGTCGAGCTCAACGAGCGCGGCGAGCTCCCTGAGGATCCCCGCGAGCTGGAGGCGGGAGCCAACCGCTGCGCGATCGCCTGAGGCCAGGCGCTTGAAGGCGTCGCGCGAGATCGAGCTGGGTCTGCGCGCCAACTGGAGGCAATTCGCGCTGTTGGTCGCGGTCAACGCCTTCGTCGGGGGCGTGGTCGGGGTCGAACGGTCAACCCTCGCGCTGCTTGCCGGCCACGACTTTCACATCGCCAGCCGGGCGGCGATCTTCTCCTTTCTGATCAGCTTCGGCCTCGTCAAGGCGGCCAGCAACTTCGCCGCCGGACGCCTCGCCGACCGGCTAGGCCGCCGCGAGGTCCTGCTCCTTGGCTGGGCTGCGGCCTTGCCGGTTCCGCCGCTGATCATCTTTGCCCCGTCCTGGGGCTGGGTCGTCCTCGCCAACGTGCTGCTGGGGGTCAACCAGGGCCTGGCCTGGTCCACCACCGTGAACATGAAGATCGACCTCGTCGGCCCCCGCCACCGCGGCTTCGCCCTGGGTCTCAACGAGGCGTCGGGCTACGTTGCAGTCTCGGCGGCTGCGGCGCTCGCCGGCTTCCTGGCCGCGACCGACGGGATTCGACCCTGGCCCTACCTGCTCGCCGAGGGCCTGGTGATCTGCGGCCTGCTGCTTTCGCTGCTGACCCGCGAGACCGCTGGCCACGTCGAGATCGAATCCGCCGGCGCGTCACCGACACGGTCGGTGACCAAGTTGTTCCTCGACGTCAGCTTCCGGGACCGGCCTATGTCGAGCGCCTGCCAGGCGGGGATGGTTAACAACCTCAACGACGGTATGGCGTGGGCCCTCCTTCCGCTCTACTTCGCCGCTCACGGGCTCGGGTTGCGGGAGATCGGCATCCTGGCCGGGGCCTATCCGGCCGTATGGGGCGCGGGCCAACTGGGCACCGGCTGGCTCAGCGATCACCTCGGACGCAAGGGCCTGATCGTGACCGGGATGCTGCTCCAGGCCCTCGCCATCGCGGGCTTCGCAGTCCTGCCCGGGTTTGGCTGGTGGATTGCTGAAAGCCTCTCTCTGGGTGCCGGCACTGCCCTCGTCTATCCAACCTTGCTGGCGGTGATCGGCGACGAGGCTCGGACGCCGGACCGAGCGACCTCGGTCGGAATCTACCGGCTCTGGCGCGACTCCGGGTATGCCGTGGGAGCAATCCTGACTGGTTTCATTGCCGACGCTGCCGGTTTCCCGGCGGCGATCATTACGGTGGCTGTGCTCACCGCGATGTCGGGAATCCTCGTGGCGCTCAGGATGCGCGAAACGGTGGCGCTCATCGCGGGGAGGATCGAGCCGTCGGCACGCTGACCTCGTTCAGCTACACCCGCTTTCGCTGGCTCTGGTTCAGCAATCTCGCCGGTGCTGCCGGGCGCTGGACCCTGGTCCTCGTCCTGAGCCTTCAGCTGCTTCAGATGACGCACTCATCGTTCTGGGTCGGCCTCGGTCTCTTCCTTACCCAGGGCCCAGTGATCCTGCTCGCCCCCTTCTCCGGCGCCCTCGCCGACCGCTTCGATCGACGCACGCTTAATCTCCTTTCCAGCCTCGTCTCGGCTGCCGTGACCGCGATGTTCGGCGTCCTGAGCTGGGCTGGAATCGACTCCCTGGCGGTCTGGATGGCCCTGGCTCTGCTCTTCGGACTCTCCTTCGTGGCCCAGATGACGATTCGGGCGACGCTGACTCCCAGCATGGTGCCGCCGGACACCCTCCTCAATGCCACCTCTTTGGTCCAGGTGGGCCTCCAGGGAGCGCAGTTCGCGGGTCCCCTCCTTGCCACTCCCATCCTGGCCGCCTATGGGCCGGCCGCGGCCTGGGCGTTCTGCTCAGTGCTCTACGTGATCTCAGCAGTCCTTTGCGCGCGGATCGGTGAGGTGCGCGGCGGAGGGCGTCGCGATGACGGGGGCTTCGGCCTGACCGTCGCCTACCGGTACCTGCGGTCGCGCGGAGCGGCGTGGGTCGCCGTCTGGGCGGTCGCCCTCCACTGCATGCTGACCATGTCGTACCAGGGCATGCTGCCGATGTTCGTCGCGGTCGACCTCCATGCTGAGCCAGCCACCTATGGCGCGCTTCTGACCTCCATCGGCCTTGGGGCCGTGATCGGAAGCCTGGCGTTGGCACAGTTCTCAGGTCCCCGCCCGCGGGCTGCGCTTTTCGTCTACGCCCTCGTGTTCAGCGGGATCGCGCTGACATTACTGGGCGTCACCAGGAACGCTGGGTTCGCCCTGGCCCTCGGCTTCCTGGTCGGGAGCTCGCAGGCGATGTTCATGTCGATGACATTGGCGATCATCCAATCTTCGGTTGAAGACGAGTACCGAGGGCGTGCAACCAGCTTCTACCAGCTGATCACGCTGACGCCGATGGCCCTCTTCGGCTGGGGAATGGGCGGTCTTGCCGACATCACCGAGCCACGGCCGTTGATGATCGCCGCGGGCATCGCGTTCATTCTCTCGATGGTGGTCTACGGATTCTTCTCGTCCTGGCTGCGCGGGTTGCTGGGGCCGACCGGCTGGCGGCCGCTCGCAGTCGCCGGCGAGGCTGCCGCGATGTGAAGTCAAGCC
>DATCOZ010000247.1:0-7712 GCA_036564345.1 Candidatus Dormiibacterota bacterium
GTGGTGTTCGTCTACAACTTCAGCGGCCAGTACCTGGGTCCCCGCTACTTCCGCGGCGTCAACCTCCAGAACGGGATCCGGGCCAACCAGTGGGCGTACCTGAACAACCCGTTCGGCTTCCAGTTCTTCGTCGCGAAGAACTCCAACGTTCCCTACGACGACGGCATCCTTCACGAGCAGAACACCGCAACCATCCAGGTCCACATGCTGAGACCGCCCGCCAACGCGCCCGACATCCTCTTCTATCCCGGCCAGCTCTCCCACACCGACCGCGACGCGGTCGCCATCGAGAGCTACAAGACGGCGGCCACGCCTTCCTTCGGCACCGTCGACCGGGTGGCCAGCTCGCACCCGGCTACCTCGGCCGGCTTCTACCACGTGACGGTCGCCTACGCGAACCCGACCGAGGACGAGCTCCGCAACGCCGGCACCGACTCTCCGGGGTGGATCCTTCCCTACGTCTCCTATCCCGGCCTTACCGGCACGCCCGCCTTCACGACCACCGGCCCAGGCCAGGCCAACAACAACCTGGTCGTCATCGGCTCGGGTGGCACCGCTACGCCGACCACGCTGAAGATCAAGGCCCTGGCCGACCAGCTGACGGCGAACCTCACCAACAACTACGACCGCGCGATGGCGATCGAGTCCTACCTGCGCTCCAACTACACCTACGACCTGACCCCGCCGTTGCCGAAGGACGGTACGACCGATGCCATCGGGTCCTTCCTCTTCGATTCCAAGCGGGGCTACTGCGAGTACTTCGCCACCGCCATGGGTGACATGCTCAGGGCCGAGGGGATCCCCACCCGGCTCGTCAATGGCTTCGGTCCCGGCACCTACGACAACAAGATCAAGCAGTACGTGGTCAAGGAATCGGACGCCCACACCTGGGTCGAGGCCTTCTTCCCGGGCTACGGCTGGATCCCCTTCGAGCCGACCCCCGACGGCTACTACTACTCGATCCCGCGGGCGCAGGCGCCCAACACCTGCAACCGCGACCAGTGCGCCACCGGCGAAAACGCGGTCAACGCCGAACCGGGCTCGGCCAAGAACGGCAAGGCCATCAAGGACCTCGGTGGCGACGTCCCCAACCAGACCGGACCCCTCGGTGGCGTCTCCCGGATCCCTTACTGGCTGCTGTTTCCGTTCGGTTTCCTCCTCCTCGGCGCGCTCGCCTTCTTCATCGCCTCCCGCTACCTGAGACCGCACACGGCGGGCCAGGTCTGGCGGCGGTTTGGGGTGCTCAGCCGGCTGGCGGGCGTCGAGGGACCACCAGGCGAAACGCCGAACGAGATGGGTCGCCGGCTGGCGGCCGCCTATCCGGAGGCGGCCCGCCCCATTCGCGAGCTCACCGACAGCTTCGTCGTCGCGGCCTACGGCCCGGCCGACATTGCCCGCCGGCGCGCCGCGGAGGTCGTCGAACGGTGGGCGGAGATACGCCCCCACCTGGTTCGCCGCCTGGTCGAGCGCCTGCGGCCGGCCTGGTAGCCGAGTTCCTTTTCGGGTGACGCTGCTGAGGGTCTCCCCGTCGGGGCAGGTCTACGACGTGGACCTGGCCTACCTGAAGGTCACCCGGGATGAGGGCGGCGGCTACTACCTCCACGGCAAAGGTCACTTCCTCTTCTTCGAGGACCGCGAGGCGGCCGAGGCGAAGAAGCACGACCTCGAGGTTTACGGGGTCATCGGCGGAGGGAGCTCGTGAGCTCGGTCGCGGGAAAGTCCTATCCGCCCGTCGACATCACGATCGAGCGCGACCACGTGCGCGCCTTCGCGCGCGCGATCGGCGCCGATCCAGATGCCGGCGTCCCGCCCACCTACGCGGCCGTCTACGCCCTCTTCGCGACCGCGGTTCAGCTCTACGGCGACCCGGCCGCGGCCGTCGACTTCGCCCACCTCCTCCACAGCGAGCAGGAGTTCACCTGGTCCCGCCATCCGGAGGTGGGGGAGGAGATCGCCGCCGTAGGCCGGGTGGAGGAAGACGTCGAGCGCCGCAATCTGCGATTTTTGACATATGGCACCGACGCGCGCTCCGGCGGTGAGCTGCTCTGCAGCTCGCGGATGGTCAACGTGATCCGCGGTTGACGACCGAGCTCGAACCCTTCGTCTGGCAGGTGACCCGCGACCAGATCGCTGCCTACGCCGAAGCATCTGGCGACCGCAACCCGATCCACCTCGACGACGATGCCGCCCGGGCGGCGGGGCTGCCGGGCGTGATCGCCCACGGCATGCTGGGGATGGCTCAGCTGGCCAACTTCGTGGTCGCCTTTGCCGGCGACCATCGCCGCCTGCGCCGTCTCCGCTGCCGCTTTTCGGGCATGGTTCTGCCAGGCGACACGATCACCTTCACGGGCAGAGTCGTCGGCGAGGAGGACGGCCTGGTCAGCCTGGAGCTGAACGCGGAGAACCAGAAAGGGGAGAGGGTGCTGACCAAGGCGCTCGCCGAGCTCAAGGCGGGTTGACGCCGTCCGGGCACCCGCCCGAACCAATCCAATTCAGGGGGAAAAAACCAGGCATGCCGTTCGACCTCTCGGGCAAGGTAGCCGTCGTCACCGGGGCGTCCCGCGGGCTGGGACGCGAGGACGCGCTGACGCTGGCGCGCGCCGGCGCCGACGTCGTGATCACAGACATCCTGGTCGAGGACGACCCCGACCTCCAGAAGACCGCCGAGGAGTCGGGGAGCTTCCTGGCGCAGGCGGCGGTCGGCGCCGGCTGGGTGCACTCCAACGCGACCGCCGAGGAGATCCGCGGCATGGGCCGAAGGTCGCTCGCGATCAAGATGGACGTGACCAACCGCGACCAGGTCCGCGAAACCATGGCCAAGGTGAAGGCCGAGTTCGGGCGCCTCGACATCCTGATCAACAACGCCGCCACCCTGGACCACGTCGCCCAGATCCCGAAGCAGAGCTACGAGCTCTGGGACCGCGACATCCGGGTCAACCTCACGGGCGCCTTCAACTGCACCAAGGAGGCCTGGCCCCACATGGTGGAGGGCGGCTTCGGACGGCTCATCTTCATGTCCTCGGTGGCGGGCACCATGGGCGGCTTCGGCCAGGCCTCCTACTCGGCCTCCAAGGCCGCCGTCATCGGCCTCGCCAAGACGGCCGCGCTGGAAGGCGGGCGCCACGGCATCACCGCAAACGCGATCGTGCCCGGCATCATCGGCAGCGAGGCGGCCATGGCCGCGGCCGACACCAGCCCGCTCTACGAGCGCTTCAAGCAGCGGACCGTCTTCAAGCGCTTCGGCGTGCCGGCCGACATCGCCAACGCCATAGCCTTCCTCTGCTCCGACGAGGCCGGCTACATCACCGGCACCACGCTCGAGATCGCCGGCGGCATCCCGCTGTTCACCGCTTAGGAGTTAGGAGTGTCCTGATGGGCGAGTGTGTCGACGTCAAGCGCGAGGGTGGTGTGGCGACCGTCGTCATGCACCGAAAGGGAAACAACGGCATCGCCGCCGACCTCATGGAGGAGCTCTCCGCCGCCTTCAAAGAGGTTGGCGCCGACCCCGAAGTGAGGGTCGTGGTCCTGGGCAGCGAGTACGAGAAGTACTTCTCGGTGGGCGCCGACCTCACCTCCATGGGCGGCATCGACCGCGATGCGCCGGACGCCGAGGACCGGATCGCCGAGATGACCCTCAAGCTCCAGCAGGGCTTCAACGAGATCGCCGCGTGTCCGAAGCCGGTGATTGCCCGGATCAACGGTCATGCGCTTGGTGGCGGCTGCGAGCTGACTCTGTGCTGCGACTACCGGGTCATGGTCGAGGACGGCCGCGCCAAGATCGGCCAGTCGGAATCGGCCCTGGGCATCATCCCTGGCGCCGGCGGTACCCAGCGCCTGCCCCGCCTGATCGGCAAGGCGAAGGCGCTTCCGATGCTGCTCGAGAGCACCCGGCTTTCGGCCGCCCAGGCCGCCGCGGTGGGCCTCGTCAACCGCGCGGTGGCGCCCGAGGAGCTCGACGCCGCCGTGGCCGAGCTGGCCGGCCGTCTCGCCGGCGCGGCCACCCTGGCACTCGGCCTGATCAAGGACTCGGTCAACCGCGGCCTCGAGGTCGACCTCGAGAAAGGCCTCGAGATCGAGGCCCGCAACTTCGCCAAAGCGACCCTCTCCCAGGACGCGGTAATCGGGATCATGTCCTTTCTGCAGAAACAAGAGCCAGAATTCACCGGTAGATGAAGACCGCCCCAGCGCGCCCAGAGGTCAAGCCTCTCGACTTCCTCGACATCGACCACCTGCTCCTCGACGAGGAGCGGATGATCCGCGACACCGTCCGCCAGTTCGTTCGCGACCGGGTCCTGCCCGGCATCGAGGACTGGTTCGAGGCCGGCCACTTCCCGAAGGAGGTCGCGCCCGAGATCGGCAAGCTGGGCCTGCTGGGGATGCACCTCCACGGCTACGGCTGCCTCGGCGCCTCCGCCACCAGCTATGGCATCGCCTGCCTCGAGCTCGAGGCGGGGGACAGCGGCTTCCGCTCCTTCGTCTCCGTCCAGGGCTCCCTGGCGATGTTCCCGATCTGGAAGTACGGCTCGGAAGAGCAGAAGCAGGAATGGCTGCCCAGGATGGCGGCCGGCACGGCGATCGGCTGCTTCGGGCTGACGGAGCCGGACTCCGGCTCCGACCCCGCTTCGATGCGCACCGCCGCGCACCGTGACGGCTCTGACTGGATCCTCAACGGCAACAAGCTCTGGATCACCAACGGCGGCATCGCCGACCTCGCGGTGGTCTGGGCTCGCTCCCCCGACGGGATCCGCGGCTTCATCGTCCCACGCGGCACCAGGGGCTTCACGACCCGGGACATCCACAAGAAGCTCTCGCTGCGGGCGTCGGTTACGTCGGAGCTGATCCTGGAGGACGTCCGCCTGCCGGAGTCGGCCGTTCTCCCCAACGTCACCGGCATGAAGGGCCCGCTCTCCTGCCTGAACGAGGCGCGCTACGGAATCCTCTGGGGCGCCGTCGGGGCGGCCCGCGCCTGCTACGAGTCGGCGCTCGAGTACGCCAAGACCCGGCACCAGTTCGGCAAGCCGATCGCCTCCTTCCAGCTGACGCAGGAGAAGCTCGTCAACATGCTGCTCGAGCTCAACAAGGCCGCTCTCGTTGCCTATCATCTCGGCCGGATGAAGGACGAGGGCCGGATCACCGCCCAGCACGTCTCCTTCGGGAAGCTGAACAACGTGCGCGAGGCGCTCGAGATCTGCCGCTCGGCCCGGACCATCCTCGCGGCAAATGGGATCACCCTCGAGTACCCGGTAATCCGCCACATCAACAACCTCGAGTCGGTGCTCACCTACGAGGGGACGAGCGAGATCCACACGCTGGTCCTCGGCGAGGCGATCACCGGCATCCAGGCCTACAGGTAAAGGAGGACGACGCGAAGATGCGCAAACTCCAGGCTTTCACACTGCCGCTGGACGTCACGACCTTCACCCTGCCGATTCCACCCGACGCGAAGATCCTCGGCGTCTATGACACCATCGGCCTGGTGGCGTGGGCCGTCTTCGACCCGTCAAAGGGGGGCGAAACCGTCTTCCACGCCTTCCACGACGGCGACGAGGTGCCCGACCACATGGAGTTCGTCACCTCCGCCCAGCGCGGCAACGGCATCGTCCTGATGCTCTTCCGCAACAAGGACGGAGCGCCCGACATGAAGAAGACCGCCACTGCGGCGGTCGGCAAGCCGAAGGACTAGCGGACTCCCCCACCAAGTGGGGGAGAGTCAAGCTGGCGGCGCGGGCGGCGCTAGCCCGCCGGCGGCGCCGCCATGATGTCCTTCGCCTCGGCGAGGGACATGTCGTCGGCGGGCAGGATGACGTCCGACTTGGTCATCGTCTCGCTGCCCAGCTTGGTGCCCTTGCTCCGAACGAAGGAGAGAAGCTCGGTCAGCTTGCCCTTGAAGGCGTCCTCGTCACCGGAGTTGATCGCGGCAACCAGCTCCTTGTCGTAGCTGTCGAGCGTCGCCCGGTCGGCCTCCGAGAGACGGTACTGGTCGTCGCCCTGGATCCGGGCGACCGCGCCGGCCGGCAGCTGGCCGGCCATCTGCGCCTTCATCAGCGCCAGCTGCTGGTCGACGTTGCTGGAGGTTGATGAGGCGTCGAGCTGGCGCTGGATGTCGTCCGAGCTGCCGGCGCCGATCTGGTCGAGGGTGCCGCTGTCGACCAGCTGGTCGATGGCGGCGGCACGCGCCTGCATCTGCGTCGTCTTCTCCTGCGCCCGGTCGACCATAAGACTGACGTCCGCCATCTGCTCGGAGATGCCGGTGACCGCCTCGCCGATCTTGGTCGACGCCTCGGCCGCCGAGTACTGGGCCTTGATCGTCTCCTTCTGGGTGCGGAAGGCCTCCACCTTGGCCTGCAGCTTCTGGGCCGTCAGCTCGAGCTTCTGCTCCTGGTCCTTCATCTGCTGGATCTGCTGGTCGAGGCCGGCGAGCTGTGCCTGCGCCGTCTCGGCGCGGGTGAGGGCGAGGCGGGCGAGATCCTCGCGGCCCTGCTGGAGTGCCTGCTGCGCCTGGGCGTTGAGCTTGGCGGCGCTCTGCTTGAGCTGCGCCTGCTGGAGCTCGAGCCGCTTTTCCGAGGTAAGCACGTCGGCAACGCTGCGGCGCACCTGCTGGAGCGACTCCAGCTGCTTCGTATAGGCGAAGTCGAGCGCCTCGTTGGGGTTCTCGGTCCGGTCGAGGACCGCGTTCAGCTTCTGCTGGACGACGTCCGACATGCGCTTGAAGACGCTCATTTAGCTCTCTCTCCTTGCAAGTGTCTTGGAACCTCGGTTCCAGGACACTAAGCCATCTCGGCCATGACCTGGTCGAACTGCTCGCGTGTCAGCCGCAGCTCTTCCTCGGTGTAGTCGCGAAGCGGGCGCTCCGGGAGTCGTTCGCGAGTCGAGAAGTCCTCGGCTTCCGGTTCGACGTAGAGGAGCCCGGTCACCAGCTGCTTGGTCCGGCGCCCCTCCTCGATCACCCGCAGCGCGGCGCCGCGGTCGGTCGGATCGTGGTCGTTCTCGTGGAGCTTGCGGAGCACCAGGTGGGAGCCGTCGTGGAGCCGCACATCGGTGGTGGTGCCGGGCTCGTAGTCGACGAGGACCTCTTCGTAGTAGGGGATGAAGGAGGGATCCTGGATCGCCTCCTCATGGTCCTTGATCCACTCGTAGCTCTTGGTCGAGCCCTCGTGGTCGTTGAAGGTGACGCAGGGCGAGATGACGTCGAGCACGGCCACGCCGCGGTGGGCGATGGCCGCCTTGAGGAGCGGAACCAGCTGCTTGCCGTCACCGCTGAAGGAGCGCGCGACGAAGGTCCCGCCGAGGGTCAGCGCCATGGTGCAGAGGTCGATCGGCTCGTAGGTGTTGACGGTGCCGCGCTTCTGGACCGAGCCGACGTCGGCGGTCGCCGAGAACTGGCCCTTGGTGAGCCCGTAGGTCCCGTTGTCCTCGACGATGTAAGTGCAGTCGAGGTTGCGCCGGATCAGGTGCATGAACTGGCCGAGGCCGATCGACGCGGTGTCGCCGTCGCCGCTCACGCCGAGGACGATCAGCTGGCGGTCGGCCAGCTTGGCGCCGGTGGTCAGCGAGGGCATCCGGCCGTGGACCCCGTTGAAGCCGTGCGCTGACTCGACGAAGTAGGCCGGCGTCTTGGAGGAGCAGCCGATGCCGCTCATCTTGGCCAGCCGGCTCGGCTCGATCCCGAGCTCGTAGAGGGCCTTGATCAGGTGGTTGGTGATCGAGTTGTG
>DATCOZ010000292.1:0-4697 GCA_036564345.1 Candidatus Dormiibacterota bacterium
TCGAAACGGATGGACTCCTAAGGCGTCGCCGCGATCAGGTCCGGGATCAGGTTGGCGACGTTCGGCGAACCGAGGCCGGTCACCGCGTCCCAACCCTTTGTCGACGGGTAGCCGGGGATCGAGGTGGTCTGGTTGACCCTCCAGTGCTCGTCGTAGAAGTCCCTCGCGTAGATCAAGGGGTCGTTCGCCATCTTGTAGAGGGACGGGTTGATGTAGCCGAGGTCACGGCCCGCCACCTGGTCGGCCATGGCCGCGATGCCCGCCCACTGCGGTGACCCGGAGCTGGTGCCGCCGACCACGTACCAGCCGGTCACGCAGGGATTGGCTCCGCCGCAGCCGGTCTGCCCGCTGGTGTCGGTGGGTTCGGTGAGCCTGACCAGGACGCCGGTGAGGGCGCTCGCCTGGTAGGCGATGTCGGGAATGCCCCGCATCGGGCAGCTGGCCTGATTGGGCGCGCCGGCGCTGCATCCGAGGTAGCTGCTGCCGGGGGGCAGGACGGCCTGGAAGTCAGGCCGTTGGAAGTAAATCGAGTAGCCGCCACCGGAGGCGACCCAGCCCGTCTCCCGGAAGCTGTCCGGGTTACGGGTCCCATGGCAGCTGACCGGAGGCTCGACCGTGTTGACAAAGGTGCCAGTGGTCGCATCGGTGCAGAGATAGGTGCCGCCGACCGCCGTTACCAGGGGGTCGGAGGCGGGCCAGATCACGCTCTGGTAGGGGATTTGGGCCGGGTTCTTGACCGGCTCCTTGTAGTTGTTGGAGGTGCCGCCGTCGCCCGAGGAAGCGAACACGGTGATCTTGTTCGCCTGGGCATCGACGAAGGCCTGGCGGAGCTGCTTGAGGGATGCTAGACCATCGTGGAAAGCTCCCTCGCCGGAGCCGAAGCTCTGTGTGATGACGTCCGCCATGTGGTGGTCGGCGATGTACTGCTCGGCGTTCATCATCTGCTGGAAGCCCTGAACGCCGAGGGTCTCGGCGGTCGGGGTGGTGACGAGCATGATGTTCGCCATCGGCGCGGTCGCGTGCGCCCACTCCACGTCCAGTGCGACCTCGAGAGCCCACAGGTTGTGAGCTTCCTGGCCAGTGCCGCTGCTGGGCGGGGGCGGGGTCGGAGCCGGACCACCCTGGAACTGGATGATGTCGAACCGCGGCGACACCGACGAATCGCAGTTGGCCGACGGATCCGAAGGACCGGTCTCACCGCACAGGTGGGTCAGGCCGAAGGCCGTGTTGAAGGTCCCGAGATCCTGGCGGATAGTGCTGGCCCCGAAAGAGTCGATAATCGCGATCGTCTTGCCCCTTCCGTCGATCCCGGAGGCGTGGAGGCCGGCGTAGTTGTAGGAGTTGGCCATCGCCGTGGGGTTGAAGCAGCGGCGACCAACCGCGTTGCAGGCGGCGTCGGCGGGCGGGTTGGCGTCCGACGAGATCCACTGCGCGTCACTGACCAGTGGATGCAGGCCCAGGGCCTGGACCGCCTGGGCTGCGGGCGCAGCCGCGACCGGAAAGCTGAGCGTGATGGCACTTATCGCGGCGAGCGAAAGGCGGCGGAATAATGGCCCCGCAGGTCTCTTCACGAGCACTCCTCCTTCCCCTTCCCGGGAAGCAAGCAAGGGACGGCGCACGACTATCAAGGCAGACGGCACCCGACAGATCGTAGGTCATTATGAAGAGTCTGCGAAGTCGTGGGGTGCCGGCGGTAGGGTGGGCCGATGACCACCTGCCCGACCTGCCGCCAACCCGCCACCACGCGCGATGGATTCGACCGCCGTGGCCGTCAGCGCTTCGCCTGCAGTCCCTGCCATCGGGACTTCACCCACGCCTCGAGTGGCGCCTTCTCCGGGTACCGTTGGCCACCCGACGTCATCGTCACCGCGGTGCGCTGGTATTTGAGCTACCCGCTCTCCGCCCGGCAGGTCACCGAGCTCCTTGCCGAGCGTGGCATCGATGTCTCGGCCCGGACCGTGCTCATCTGGACCCAAACCTTCGGTCCCCAGCTCGCGACAGCCGCCCGGCGGCATCGTCGTCGGCTTGGCCGACGCTGGTACGTCGACGAGGTCTTCCTCTTCCATGGCGCCACCAAGCGGTACCTCTACCGCGCTGTCGATGAGCACGGCCAGGTTGTCGACGTGCTGCTTCGCGAGCGCCGGGACCTTGCCTCCGCCCAGGCGTTCTTCCGCCGCGCCCGGGGGACCGCCGAGACCGAGCCGGCGGCCATCGTCACAGATCACCATCAGCCCTACGTCAGGGCTGCCCAGCTGAACCTGCCCGGCTCGCAGCACATTCGGACCGGCCTCCATCGTCTGACCGCGGAGACCACCAAACCGATCGAGCGCAGCCACATCGCGACCCGCGATCGACTTCGAGCCTCTCGGGGTCTCAAGACCACGGCGACCGGTCAACGATTCCTCGAAGGGTTTGAGGCGATTCATGCTCTACGACGAGGGGATGTCGGTCTGCGGTACTTAGTGCATGACTACCGTCCCCACCTGGCCACTCGCGGCGACCGTGCGCGGGCCGTCGCCGCTGCCATGACCACCCTGGCGGCCGGGCTGATAAAGGCCGCCTGACTGTCACCCCACAGCGGTCATCGCGCCTTAATCTGCCTCAGCCCCAAGTGGCACCGCACAACTTCGCGGACTCCTCAGGCGTTTAGCGCCGCTACCACGTTGGAGAAGACGTTCTGGATCTGGCCGCCCATCGTAAGAAGAATGACGATGACTACGATCGATACGAGAACGAGGATGAGGCGTACTCAACCATGCCCTGGCCCTTTTGACTTCTGTATCTCACTTCTGTAGGTTCACCTCCCCCCTTGGCGCGTGCAAACGCACTCCGCCGTCTGGTTGACGAGTTGAGGCTGCTCGATCTTGCGATTTCGTCAGGTCGGCTAGCACCGCCGCAACTGCGTCGGAGAGCGATGCATCGCCGGCTTCAGCAGTGATCCGCTCGACCTCGGCAGGATCGAGCCGCCCACGCGAGGCGGCCAACGCCTCGCTGACCTGGGCAACCTCGTCGGGCACGAAGAGCGGCGCCCCGAGCTCTTCGCGAGCACGGACAGTCACCAGCAGTAACCTCAATGCCAGGGCGCTGTCGCCTTCGTCCGCCACTGCGGACGCGACCACTTCGAGGCAGTCCAGCTGGCCCTCATCGAAGCCCAGGTCGAGGTAGATCGTCAGCGCCTCGACGGCCAGCGTCCGAGCCCTCGCGGGCTCCCCACTTCGCCGGGCCACGATCGCCAGATTGCTCAATGCCGCGGCGCAGCCCCGGCGGTCGCCGGCCAGCCGCCATTTATCGAGGGCGCTGCTGAAGAGCCCGGCGGCGCCGTCGAGGTCGCCCGAGACACGCGCGAGCAGCCCCAGGTTATTGATCGAGGTCGCCGCTCCCTGGGCGTCGCCGAGGCGTTCGATGATCTCTCGGCCCTCCTCGCCGTGACAGCGGGCGCCCTCGAAGTCGCCGGTCATGATCCCGGTGATGCAGAGGTTGTTCAGAGCCGCCGCCATGCCCCGTTCATCGCCAAGGGTTCGACAGATCTCAAGTGATTCCTCGCCCAGCCGGAGGGCATCCGCGAATTCGCCGATGATCCTCGCCAGCGCCGCCGCTCCGCGAACGGCCAGTCCTCGTGCCACGGTCGATTCCGGCGCGGCCGCCGCAAGCACCCTGCTCAACCAGGTGCGGCCATCGCCGACCCGGCCGGAGGTGTACCAGAACCACCAAAGGGGCCCAGCCATCTCGAGCGCTCGCTCGGCCTCGAAGCCGTCGCCGAGGTACCAGGCGAGGGCGGCGTGGACGTTGTCGACCTCGCGGCGCAGCCGGTCGGTCCAGAGCTGTTGGTCGGGGCCCGCCCAAGTGCGCGCCTCGGGCACGAGGTCGTGGTACCAAAGTCCGTGGCGGGCCCGAGCGCCGGCCGTCTCGCCGGCCGCCTCGAGGCGCTCGCCCGCGAACTGGCGGACTACCTCCAGCAGCCGGTAGCCGGTGCCTTCCGGCCCGGGTTCCGCCACCAGCATCGACTTGTCGGCCAGGCGTCCACAGTCGCCCGCGACATCAGCTCCGGGCGGGAGCGGGTCCCATCCGGCGACGACCGCCTCCGCGGCGTCTCGACTGAACAATCCCGCAAAGACGCTCAACCGCCGCAGCGTCGTTCGCTCGGCATCATCGAGCATCTCGTAACTCCACTCGATCGAGGCTCTCATCGTTCGGTGGCGGGCACTGGCCGCACGCGAGCCGCCGAGCGCGTCGATCCGCTCCTCGACCCGGTTGGCGACCTCCTCCAACGAGAGGCTGCTGAGCCGGGCGGCGGCGAGCTCGATCGCCAACGGCAGGCCGTCCAGGCGCCGGCAGAGAGCGGCGGCCACCTCCCCCTCGCCCGGTTCAAGGGTGAATCCAGGTCGCACCGCCGCGGCCCGGTCGACCAGCAGCTGGACGGCGTCGGCGGCCGCGACATCGCTTGCCGCGCTGTGCGCGGTGGGGACGGCCAGACCCGGGACCGTGAAGACCACCTCGCCGGAGATGCCCAACGGCTCCCGACTCGTCACCAGGATTCGGAGCCCGGGCGCGGCTTCCAGCAGCTGGCTGCACATGTCAGCGCAGCCCTGGAGGAGGTGCTCACAGTTGTCGAGGATGAGCAGGGTGCCGCGGTGTCGGAGGCGGGTGGCCAGCTGCGCCGGCAGAGGCACGCCGCGGCGCTCGCGGACTCCCAGCAC
>DATCOZ010000306.1:0-35437 GCA_036564345.1 Candidatus Dormiibacterota bacterium
CGCGCGACCTCATGACAAGCGCGGTCCAATCAGACGGCACGGGCGGTGCTTTGGGCGCCCGCCTGGGCTTCGCTCGTGGTTTGGGTTGCGGTCGCTCGGGTTCCATTGGCCTACCTCCCGGGAGACCGAATTATCGCTCAAATTCGAGCAATAACTGTTTGTTGCACGATCGAAGGGGGCATACTTTAGTTGCTGCCAGCCGACAGCCGCTTGCCCTGCGCGAAAAACCCGGTACCCGCCCGGACATGCAACCGGCGAACACCGAGGTTACGAATTGGAGAACAGCCGCATCGTCAGAGCGCTCGTCGTTGACGCCGATCCCAGCTCAGGACCCGCCCACCGCAAGCGGCTCGAGGAAGAGGGTTACCGTGTCGTCCTCGCCACCGATCCCGCCGCGGCCTCGCTCCTCGCCAAGAAGGCGCCACCCTCGATCATCTTCATCAACCCCGGCGGCCAGACGAACGCCGCTTCCAACCTGATCGAGGCTCTCAAGGCCGACACCTACACCCGGCACATCCCGGTCCGGCTCCTGACCCACTCCTACGACCAGGGCCCGGGCAAGAAGGCCCTGACCACCATCGCCCGCAACGCCTGGTAGGCAGCTCGACGACCACCTGAAACGTCGGCAGGTCTAAATCTGCCAGGAACGGCAAGTCTTGCCCTCCATTTATGGGGTGGTCCCCGGAGGGGGGAGGGGCTTTCCCCGACCACCTCTCCAGGAGAGCGGAGCCGAAAGTTTCAGTGCCTGCGGTCGCGGCGCCCCTGGCAGCCGACGCAGGTCGTCGTCTCGGGCGCGAACTCCATCCGATCGGCGGGGATCGCCTCGCCACAGTCCTCGCAGAACCCATAGCGGCCCAGCTCGAGCCGGTCGAGAGCCCGGGCCAGCTGTTCCTGGAGCGACGCCCGCAGGTCGGCGACCCGCTGCGCGATCTCCCCGTCGATGACAACCTGTGCGATGTCGCCCTCGTCGCCATCCGCCCTCAGCTCGGGGAGGGCGACGGTCGAGGTGGCGGCGGGCATGCCCTCCCGCGCCAGCTGCCTGAGGCGCAGCTCGCTCGCCGCGATCCGAATGCTCCAGTTGGTCTCCACCCTCTCATAACCTCCAAATTGGACTAACGAAAGTTACTGGATCGACTATAACCTTAGCGACTTCCGCGGGAGCAAGTAAATTGGCAAAAGTGTAGGCATGCTCGAATCGGCTGTACGGACGCGTGTGGCCGGCGAGGTGATCCGGCTCGAGGAACCCCCGCTGGCCGGTGCGGTTTTGCTGGCGGCCGGAGCGGGGAGGGGAAAACCCGCTAGGCCTTTCTCTTGCCGCCCTCGAGGAGTTCGAGGACGATCCCGTCGGGCTCGCCCTCGTCAGTTCGGTCGGCCGCCGCGGCGCCGTCGTGGAGGGGAGCGTTTCGCTCCAGGATGGCCATCAGCGCCGCACCGCTGACCGACTTCGAGTAGTAGTAACCCTGGCCCCGGCAGCCGAGCGGCTCCAGGATCCGAGCCTGCTGGCGGGTCTCGATTCCTTCGGCGACGATCTCCACGCCGAGGCTGTGGCCGAGGCCGACGATGGCCCGCAGGAGGGAGGAGTTCTTGGCGCCCCGTCCGGAGGCCTTGACGAAGGCCTTGTCGATCTTGATCACGTCGATCGGGAAGCGGGCCAGGTAGCTGAGCGAGGAGTAGCCGGTGCCGAAGTCGTCAATCGCCACCTTCATCCCCGCGGCGCGCAGCTTCTGGAGAACGAGCGAGGTCTCCTCGCCCTCCCGGATGACGGCGCTCTCGGTGATCTCCAGGGTGAGCCTGTCGGGCGTGAAGTCGGTCTTCTTCAGGAGCTGCCGGATCTCGTTGACGATGTGCTTGCGCTGCAGCTGGCGAACCGAGAGGTTGACCCCCAGCCGGAGCTGCCGGCCCGGGTAGGCGACGTCCCAGCGGCGCACCTCCAGGCAGGCGTGCTCGAGGACCCAGGCGCCGATCGTCCCGATCATGCCCGTCTCCTCCGCCAACGGGATGAAGCGGTCGGGTCCGATCATCCCCTTGGTCGGGTGCTTCCAGCGGACCAGGGCCTCGACGCCGGACACCTCCTCGGTCGCGATCTCGACGATCGGCTGGTATTCGACAACCAGCTCGTTCCGCTCGATGGCGAGCCGGAGGTCGTTCTCCATCTCGAGGCGCTCGAGGGCCGCCGCGTGCATGCTCAGCTCGAACACCTCGTACGTGCGCTTGCCCCTGCCCTTCGCCCGGTACATGGCGACGTCCGCGTTGCGGAGGAACTCCTCCGGGTCCTGTGACTTCGGGGTCGAGATCGCGATCCCGATGCTGAAGGCGGCGATCATCTCGATGTCGCCCGCCTTGAGAGGAAGCCTGAAGGCGCCCAGGATCCGCTCGGCGACCGAGATCGGATAGAGCTCGTCGGTCACCTCGTCGAGGAGGATCGCGAACTCGTCGCCGCCGAAGCGGGCCACCGTGTCGCTGGGCCCGACGCACTCCTGGAGCCGGCCGGCGACAGCCAGCAGCAGGGAGTCGCCGGCGGCATGGCCGAGCGAGTCGTTGACGTGCTTGAAGTCGTCGAGGTCGAGGAAGAGGACCGCGAGGTTGCCGCGGTCGTCGCGATGGCGGGCGATGCTCGCCGCCACGCGCTCCTTGAACAGCGTGCGGTTGGACAGGGTCGTCAGCTGGTCGTGGTGCGCCTGGTGGCGGAGCGTCGCCTCGAGCTCCTTGCGCTCGGTGACGTCGCGGGTGTTGAGCACGACGGCTCGGACATTGGGGTCCGCCAGCTGGTTGCTCAGGATCGTCTCCATGTAGCGGTAGGTGCCGTCGGTGTGGCGCCAGCGGGTGCCCAGCAGCTCCTGCCCGTAGTCGGTTCTCAGCAGCTGCTGGAAGATCCGGTTCGCCTCCGTAAGGTCGTCGGTGTGGAGCATCCGCCAGAGGGTCGTGTCGAGCAGGACCCCGGAGCCGTAGCCGAGGAGCTTTTCGACCGCCGGGGTTATGTAGGAGATCCGTCCGTCGGCGTCGAGCAAGGTGATGACGTCGGAGGAGTTCTGGACCAGCGACCGGAAGCGGGCCTCGCTGGATTTCAGGTTGTCGGTCGACTTGCGCAGGTCCTCGGCGAGGTTGACCCGCTCGAGCGCGAGCGCGACGCTCGAGCCGAGGCGGGAAAGTCCGTCGGCAACGCCCGCCGGGAGCGCCTCTTCTGCCGCCACGGACAGGAAGCCGCGGAGCTTTCCCTCGATCGTCAGCGGCATCGCCGAGGCCCAGCCGCTGAAGGGGGCCTGCTCGCTTGACTCGTCGAGCCCCCCGAGCAGGAGAGCATTGTTGACGCGCACGGTGACCTGCTTCATCTCGCGAAGCGCGGACTGGATGGCTTCAGGCAGCGCGACGACCTTCACCTCGGGCACATTGACGAGGCGCGGCGAGGGACCGACCGCCACCTGGCGCTGGGTTCGCACCGAGCCGATGGAAAGCGACGCACGGGCTCCTTTCACCGGTTCGACGAGGCCCATCGCTCCCCGGATGCCGGCTCGGTAGACCGCCTCCGCGTTCTCCACCGCCACCAGCTCGTCAGCCGACACCGTCAGCACCCGCTCCCGGCGGAGCGCCTCGATGTAGCTGAGCAGGGTGACCTTCACCTGGTGCATCAGCCAGGCGCCGAACGCGAAGCCGGGGATGTTGACGAGGACGATGGCGGCGTACTTCGGGTTGGAGGTCTGGATCGCGACCACCGCGACCGCGCCGACCAGCGCGCTGAGGAAGAGCGTGGTGATGGTCGTGACGCCCCACGCAGTGCCGTACAGCGAGCGGTAGAGCAGGATCCCGTAGAAGAGCAGGTAGAGGCGGACGGGGTCCGTCATCTGGAGCCCGACGCCGAGCAGGGAGAGGGCGGCCAGGATGTCCATCCAGAGCGGCAGCCGGCCCTTCCAATAGCCGCGAGCCGCGTAGAGGACGAGGTAGGTGAGGGAGTAGGACGCCACCAGCTCTGTGAGGTCCTGCCGCGCGCGAAGGAGGATGAAGGCGCCGAAGGCGGCGTTGAAGACGAAGAAGAGCAGGAATAGGAAGCGGACCCGGTCGAGGATGCTGCTGCGTGGCCCGAGAGCGCTGGTGGTCGCGGCGGAAAGCCAGTCCAGCGCACGGCGGCCGCGATTGAGAATGTGCTTCAACGTTTTCTTCTGCGACTCCTTCCAGGTGCCGGGTGCGCCACCGGCCGGGGAATCGTAACAGCGCCGTGACTACGTTTCAGAGTCAGCGCGCGATGAAACGACCGGCACGGAAGAGGCCCATGTCGTGGCGGGTGCCGCCGTCGATCGCCAGATCGGCGAGCATCTCGCCGACGACGCTGCAGAATTTGAAGCCGTGGCCGCTGAAGCCCGCACCAACGATCACCTGGGGCAGCTCCGGGTGGAGGTCGATCAGGAAATGCTCGTCGGGCGTGTTGGTGAACATGCAGACCTTCATCGCCAGGGCGCGCCCCGCGCCGTCCGGCAGATAGCGCGCAGCGAAGGAGCGGAGGAGGTCCTCGTCCTCCGGCCCAGCGCCGCCCCGGTCGAGGAGGTCGGGATCGGCGGGCTCGTGGCGATGGTGGAAGCGGCCGAGCTTGAACCCCGGGGGACCTCCCATGAAGAGCGGGAACCCGTAGTACATGCCCTCCGGCACCTCCATCACGAAGACCGGGAAGGCCGACTGCTCGAAGAGCTCGGGGCGGGCGACCTCGAGCCAGGCGAGCACCTGTCGCTCGGGCTGCAGCAGCGGCGCGAGAGCCGGCGCCAGCTTGCCGTTCCAGGACCCCGCGGTCAGCACCAGGCGAGCCGCTTCGTAGCTGCCCTGCGCGGTGCTGACGCGCACCCCGCCCGCGATCGGCTCCCAGTCCATGACCGCCTCGCCCGGCCGCAGGTCGGCGCCCGCCGCCCGAGCGCCGGCAGCGTGGGCCTCGATGCATTTCTCGGGCACCAGGAAGCCGCCCTCCGCCTCCACGACCGCCATCGTCTCGGCAGGGAGCCGGTAGGCCGGGTAGCGCCCCATCACCTCGGCCGAGTCGAGCACCTCGTGCTCCAGGTCGTGCTCGCGGCAGGAGCGCAGACAGCCGTCGAAGACGGTCGTGCCGGGCGCACCCAAGTGGATGCAGCCGGTCATATGCAGCAGCTGGCTGCCGAAGCCCCGCTCCAGCTCCCGCCAGAGCTCGTAGGAACGCCGCAGCAAGGGCACGTACGACGGGTGCTCGAAATAGGCGAGCCGGATGATCCGGCTGGCCCCATGCGAGCTTCCCATCTCGTTCGGGATCGTGAAGCGCTCGAGGCCCAGTACTCGACGGCCGCGGCGAGCGAGGTGGAACGCCGCGGCGCTTCCCATGCCGCCAACCCCGGCCACGATCACGTCGTACCGGTCGGCCACGCCCCAACACTACGTCGCCGGCGCCAGGAGCACGCCTTCGTCGATGTCGAACAGAGTGCGATTGCCGGCCTGGAAGACCGGTCCGATCGGTCGCGGCTCGGCGAAAACCCAGGCCCAGAGCTTGCCTTCCAGGGGAGGCAGGCCGGCACTTTTCCAATCCTCCTTCCGCACCGGCCGGCAGTCGACGAGCTCGGCGATCCCCACGATCGCGCTCATCGTCTCGGGTGAGGGAGGCGGCAGCCGGAGCCGGGCCGAGGCTTCCCGTTCGGAGATCCCGTAGGCGCCCGACGCATGGAGGAGGAGTGGACCGCGGTAGCGGGTGGACCAGGTGCGGATCTCGATCGTCTTACTGCCGGCGAGGATGAGGTCGACCCAGGGATGGCGGATGGAGAGAGCTTTCATGGCGCTGAATCGTGAAGTCGTCGGGCCCGTTCGCAAACCAGGCCGGTTAAGAGAACGGCTATTCTCGCCAGCTATGCACCGGATCGCCGTGATCGCGGGGGACGGAGTCGGCAAGGAGGTCCTTCCCGAAGGCATCAAGGTCCTCCGCGCCGCGACCACCGGCCTCCAGTTCGACGCCCTGGACTGGAACAGCGAGCACTACCTGCGCACCGGCCGGATGATGCCGGAGGACGCGCTCGCAACCCTGCAGCCTTATGACGCGATCTACCTGGGCGCCTGCGGCTGGCCGACGGTACCCGACCATGTCAGCCTCTGGGGCCTGCTGCTCCCGATCCGGAAAGCGTTCGAGCAGTACGTCAACGTCCGCCCGGTTCGCTGCCTCCCCGGCGTCATCGGCCCGCTTGCCGGTCGCGGCCCGGCCGACGTCGACATGCTCTTCATCCGGGAGAACACCGAGGGTGAGTACTCAGGGACCGGAGGTCGGGTCCACGCCGGCCACCCCACCGAGCTCGCGGTCGAGGTCCCGGTCTTCACCCGCCATGCGATCGAGCGATGCGCCCGCTACGCCTTCGCGCGGGCGATGGAGCGGAAGAAGCGGCTCATCAACGTGACCAAGTCGAATGCGAGCCGCTACGCCTACGTGCTCTGGGACGAGGTCATCGCCGACGTCGGCCGGCAGGAGTTCTCGGAGGTGCAGATCGAGAGAGTCCTGGTCGACGCGATGGCGGCCCGGATGGTGCTGCGGCCCGACACCGTCGATGTCGTCATCGGCTCCAACCTCTTCGCCGACATCCTCACCGACCTCGGCGCGGCGATCCAGGGCAGCATGGGCCTGGCAGCCTCGGCCAACCTCAACCCGGAGCGCGAGCATCCGAGCCTGTTCGAGCCGGTCCACGGTTCCGCCCCCGACATCGCCGGCCAGGGCAAGGCGAACCCGATCGGCGCCATCTGGAGCGGGGCGCTGATGCTCCGCCACCTGGGCGACGAGGAGGCGGCGGCCCGCATCGAGGCGGCGATCAGCCGCGTGACGGCGGCGGGGATCCTCACCGGCGAGCTGGGCGGGAGCGCGAGCACGTCCGAGGTGGGGGACGCGATAGCAGCCGAGGTGCGCAGTCCGACCGGATGAGCCGGCGTCGGGAACCGCATTCGAGGGCGAATGCGCCTTACGCCGGCACGGGATGCGCGCATTCGAGGGCGAGTGCGCCGAATCAGGGCAACCAAGGCCGCGGCTCGCGACCGTCCGCTAGACCGGTGGCACCCCGTGCTTGCGGTCCACTCGTGGCTCCGTGCGGGAGGCGTACATGCGGAAGCGGCGGATCAGCTCCTCGCGGAGGTCCTCCGGCTCGACGACCGCGTCGACGACCAGGTTGGCCGCCAGCTTGTAGAGGTCCACGTCCTCCATGTACTCGGCCTCCAGCTCGCGGCGCCGCTCCGCCCGCTGCTCCTCGGGCAGCTCGGCCAGCTTGTTGAAGAAGACCGCGTTGACCGCCGGGGCGGGGCCCATGACGGCGATCTGTGCCGAGGGCAGGGCGATCGTACAGTCCGGGTCGTAGGCGGGTCCGGCCATCGCGTAGAGTCCCGCTCCGTAGGCCTTCCGGACGATTACCGAGATCTTCGGGACGGTCGCCTCGGAGACGGCGCTGATCATCTTCGCGCCGTGCCGGATGATGCCCTGGCGCTCGACGTCGGTCCCGATCATGAAGCCGGGGACGTCGGCGAGGAAGAGGAGCGGGATGTTGAAGGCGTCACAGATCCAGATGAAGCGGGCCGCCTTGTCGGCGCTGTCGACGAAGAGGACGCCCCCCTTCTGCATCGGCTGGTTGGCGATGATGCCGACGACGTCGCCGGCCAGCCGCGCGAAGCCGGTGAGGAGCTCCTTGGCGAAGAGCTTCTTGACCTCGAACCAGGAGCTCTCGTCGACGAGCGCCTCGATCACCTTGCGCATGTCGTAGCCGCGCTGCGGCTCCTCCGGGATCAGCTCGGCGATCGACTTGCCGCGGGGCGCGTCGCGCGGCTCGGCCGCAGCCGGTTTCTCCGACCAGCTGCCGGGCACGTATGAGAGGTAAGCGCGCGCCGTCTCGATGGCGGCCGCGTCATCGGCGACCAGGAAGTCGCCGCAACCGCTCACCGTGCAGTGCATGCGGGCTCCGCCGAGCTCCTCCAGGGACACCTTCTCGCCGACCACGACCTCCACCATCCGAGGCGAGCCGAGGTACATCGAGGCGTTGCCCTCGACCATGATCACGACGTCGCAGAAGGCGGGGATGTAGGCGCCGCCGGCAGCCGACGGGCCGAACAGGAGGCAGATCTGCGGCACCTGGCCGGATAGGCGGACCTCGTTGTAGAAGATGCGCCCGGCGTGGCGGCGGCCCGGGAACATGTCGATCTGGTCGGTGATCCGCGCGCCGGCGCTGTCGACCAGGTAGAAGAGCGGCACCCGGAGCCGAGCCGCCGTCTCCTGGACCCGGATTATCTTCTCGACCGTCCGCGCTCCCCAGGAGCCCGCCTTGACGGTGGGATCGTTGGCCATGAGCGCGACCCGCCGGCCGCCGATCGTCCCCAGCCCCGTCACCACCCCGTCTGCGGGGAGGTCTTCGGCGAGCACGTTGGCGAAGAGCCCGTCCTCCACGAACGAAGCGGCGTCGAGGAGAAGGTCGAGCCGCTCCCGGACGGTCAGCTTGTTCTGCTCGCGAAGCTTGGGCAGGTACCGGGTGCCGCCCGCCAGCGCCTTCTCGCGGAGCTTTCGCGACTTGTCCGTCATCCGGCGACCCACGGTTCGAGACCGGCCTTGTAGAGCTTGCCCGGAAGTGGCTTGCCGAGCTCCTCGGCGAGCCCTCCCGCGATCTCCAGCAGCCGCGGGACGGAGGCTCCGCTGGAGAAGCCCATCAGGTCGAGCATGTGAAGGAGATCCTCGCTGCAGACGTTGCCGGTGGCACGGGGAGCGAAGGGGCAGCCGCCGATGCCGGCCAGCGACCCCTCGAACTCCCGCACGCCGGCCTCGAGCGCGGCCAGCACATTCGCCACGCCGAGTCCGCGGGTGTCGTGGAAGTGGACGGCGACGCGGCCGGCGCCGAACTCGGCGACGGCGTCGGTGCAGAGCTCGCTCACAGCCCTTGGGTGGGCGACGCCGATGGTGTCGGCGATCGACAGCCTGCCGCAGCCGGCCGCGAGCAGTCGCCTCGATGCGTCGAGCGCCTGCTCCTTGCTGACCGGACCGTCGTAAGGGCAGCCCCAGGCGACGCTCAGGCTGCCGACCACCTCGACTCGCGCCGGGGTGGCGACCTCGCAGATGGCGGTGATCTCGGCGAGCGTTTCCGCAACGGTGCGATTGAGGTTCCGGCGGTTGAACCCGTCGGTCACCGCGAGGTTGACGACCACCGCCGAAGCGCCGGCGGCGACCGCGCGCTCGTAGCCGCGCAGGTTCGGCACCAGGACCCGGAGGCGGGGATGGAGCTCGGGGCCGAGGCGGCCCATCAGCGCCTCGGCGTCGGCCATCTGGGGCACCCATTTCGGGGAGACGAAGGAGGTCGCTTCCACGGTCGCCACGCCCGCCCGCAGAAGGTCCCGCACAAGCCGTTCCTTGATCTCGGTGGACACCGGGTCGGGCCAGTTCTGGAAGCCGTCGCGAGGGGCGACCTCGACGAAGCGGATGGTCTTGTCCAAGCCGCTCAGCGCCCCTTGAAGTCGGGTTCGCGCTTCTCCAGGAAGGCCTTGACGCCCTCCTGGGAATCCTCGGTCAAAGTCACCACCGTCAGCTGCGAGTGGAGGTACGCGAGCGCCTCGTCAAGGGACATGTCCTCGATCCGGTAGAAGGCGTCACGTCCCAGGCGCATCACCGAAGGCGACTTGGCGGCCAGCTTGCCGGCGACCTCGGCAGTCAGCTGGTCCAGGTCCGCGAGGCTGCCGGCGACCCGGCTCACGAGCCCGACCTCCTTCAGTTGGGCCGCGGTCCAACGATCTCCGAGAAGCATCATCTCGAGCACCACCTTGCGGGGCAGGTTGCGGGCCAGGATCGTCGAGATCATCATCGGCCAGACGCCGACGTTGATCTCCGGGGTCCCGAAGCTCGCCGACTCGACGGCCAGCAGGATGTCGCACGCGCACGCGAGGCCGAAGCCTCCGGCAAGCGCGTGGCCGTTGATCTTCCCGACCACCGGCTTGCCGAGGTCGCGGAGGGCGAGGATGAGGTCCGCGATACCGCGCCGGTCGTGGTGACGGGCCAGCTGGTCGGCGCCGGCATCGAAGGAGGAGCCCAGGTCGGCCCCGGCGCAGAAGGCGCGGTCGCCCGCGCCGGTCAGGACGACGACCCGGACCGCCGGCTCTCCCCGGCACCAGGCGAGGGCCGCCCCGAGGTCGCGGACCATCGCCGTCGAGAGCGGGTTGCGCTTCTCGGGCTGGTTGAGGGTGACCGTCGCCACCTCGCCGTCGAGGTCGACCAGCACCGCTTCGAAGCCGGGAGCAGCCACTTCGGAACCTATTAGATCAGCCCCACGCCGAGCGCGATGCCGACCAGCACCAGCACTCCGCCCCCGGCCATCTCGCTGTACTCGCCGACCCGCGAGCCGAGCCGGCTCCCGAGCTCGAGCCCGAGCAGGGAGAGGCCGACGCTGACGATCGCCATGACGACCGCCGCCAGCACGATCGAGACGTTGTAGACGCCGAGCGCGAACCCGACGATCAGGTTGTCAAGGGACAGGGCTGCGCCGATGATCAAGAGCTGGCGGGTGTCGAGGATGCCCTTCTCCTCATCGCGCTCCACCTTCCCGGTCCGGAAGCTCTGCCAGATCGTGTAGAAACCGGTCAGCACGAGGAGGCCGGCGCCCAGGTAGCGGCCGTAGGAGCCGATCGTGCCGGCGACCGCCTGGCCGATGAAAAGGCCGAGCACCGGCATCAGGCCTTCGAAAAGGCCGAAGGCGATGCCGACTCGGAGCCGGGTGCGGGCGTCGACACCGGAGAGGCCGATGCCGATCGAGCCGGCGAAGTTGCTGAGGCCGACCGAAAGGCTCACCAGCAGCAGTCCGAGCAGGTTTCCGCTCAGGCGGCCAGCGCTTCCAGCGTGGCCTCGAAGCCGGCCGCCCCCTCGTGGCCGGCGAAGGGCCCGAGGACCGGCAGGGTGGTGCCCGCTTCCCGATAACGCTCGATGGTCGCCCTGACCTCGGCACTGTCGCCGATGCCGGCAAGCGCCTGGAGGATCGGATCGCCCGGCGAGTCGGACATGTCGGGGAAGGTCCTGTCGAGCACCTTCCGGTAGAAGGGCAGCGAAGCGTAGCGCTCGACGGTCTTGCGAAAGGCGGCAAGCCCGGCGCCACGATCGGTCGTCAGGCAGACGGGCACCGCCGCCTCGACCTCGAAGCCATCCAGCGACTTGCCCGCCTTCTCCCTTCCCTTGCGCACGGTCGGGACGACGACGTCCCGGATGTAGTCGGGCGCGCACATCCAGAGGGAGACGCCGTCGGCGATCTCGCCGGCCAGCTCGAGCATCCGCGGGCTGAGCGCCGAGATGATGATCGGGAGGTCGGCGCGGCGGGGCGCGGTGTAAGCCGTGTGGGCCGTGAATTGCTCCCCGTCCACGTTCACCGAGCCTGTCGTGACGAGTGAGCGGACGATGCCTGCGTACTCCCGCATCGCCTCCACCGGATGGATGAGCCGCAGGCCCCACATCGACTCCACGGTGACCTGGTGGCTAACCCCGATGCCGAGCCGGAAGCGGCCGCCAGAGATCTCGTCGAGGGTCAGCGCCATCTGCGCCATCGCCGTCGGATGGCGGGTGTAGATCGGCAGCACGGCGGTCGCGAGGCCTATCCTCGAGGTCGCCGCGGCGTACGTCGCCAGCACCAGCGGGGTGTCTCGAGCGGGGGGCAGCTGGCTGGCCCAGAGAGAGTCGTAACCAAGGTGATCGGCCAGCCTGGCGCGTTCTATTGCTGAGGCGAGCGAGCTCCCGGCGTCAAAGCTGACACCGAGCCGGAGGGCCATTCGCGAAGGATAGCCGTTGACCGTAACCCGACCGGCCAGCAGAGCGTTTTAGCTTCATTCGTTGACACTAGACCTGATAGCGTTAGCATCACCTTTAGTTTTTAAAGCGATTACAGTATTGTCGTGGGGGGCTCCAGGGAACCGACATGGGACTAGCTAGACGCGGGGCGCTCAGCTGGGAGGGCGGCCAGAAGGCCGCCGAGACAGCGGTGACGTTGGCTGCGGCCGCGCTTCGGGGCACCGGCGCGTTCTTTCACTCGATGCGCCTGCAGCTCGTCCAGGGGAGCGCGCCGGCGATGCGGCCGCAGCACCTGCGCTGGCCGGACGGGCGCCGTTTCCGAGCTTCCGCGGTCGGGCGGCGCCGGGGCTACTCGACCGGCGGCCGGCCCGCGACGCAGACGGCCGGAACGGCCGCCGTGGTGAGCACGCTGCTGGTCATTGCGGTCGCGGTGGGCTCCTTCGTCAGTGCTTCCGCGCTGTGGGTCAAATACGCTTCCGACCTGCCCGACGCCCACTCGATCGCGCTCGCCTCGCTGCCCCAGGACTCGATCCTCTACGACGTCTCGGGCACGGTGACGCTGGCCGACATCCACCGCCAGGGCTACCGCCACTACGAGCAGCACCTGACCGATATGGGCACGCTCCTGCCCCAGGCGACGATCGCGGTCGAGGACGCCAAGTTCTACAGCGAACCCGGGGTCGACGTCGGCTCCATCATCCGCGCCGCGTGGGTCGACTACCACGACCACGCCGCGGTGCAAGGCGCTTCGACGATCACCCAGCAGCTGGTCAAGCTGCGGCTCCTGGGCAACCAGCCGAGCGTCGAACGGAAGGCGAAGGAGGCCGTGCTGGCCCTCCAGGTGGAGCAGGACTTCAGCAAGAAGCAGATCCTCGAGATGTACCTGAACACCGCCTTCTACGGGAACAATGCCTACGGCATCCAGGCCGCCGCCCAGAGCTACTTCCACGTCCCGACCGCGAAGCTCGACCTGGCCCAGGCGGCGATGCTCGCGGGCATCCCGCAGAACCCGACCTACAACAACCCGCTCGTCAGCTGGCAGGGCGCCCGCAACCGGCAGCACCTTGTCCTCCAGGCCATGGTGCGCAACCACAACATCACCCAGGCCCAGGCCGACCAGGCCATCGCCGAGGACCTCACCGAGCCCAGCCACATGTTCCGGGATTCGAACGTCGTCCTCGCGCCCGGATTCGTGGCCTTCGTCGTCGACGAGCTGAAGGCCCGCTATGGAGCGGAAGCGCCGTACCAGGACGGCTTCAGGGTGACGACGACCCTCAACTGGACGATGCAGGCGCAGGCGCAGGCGCTGATCGCCGCCCAGGTGGCTCGCTATCAGTCCTATGGCGCCAACGTGCACCAGGGGGCGATGGTCGGGATCGACCCGAGGACGGGCGAAATCAACTCGATGGTCGGCTCGGCCAACCCGCAGGACGTCGGCGGCCAGTACAACTTCGCAGTTTGGCCGCCCCGCAACCCGGGCTCCTCGATGAAGATGTACAACTACACGGCGGCGATCGCGAGCGGGAAGTTCACGATGGTGACCCCGATCGTCGACTCGCAGATCACCTTCCCCCCCGACTATCCCGGCGCCAAGCCCTACCAGCCCCGCAACTACGACGGCAGCTACCACGGGACCTGCCAGCTGCAGCAGTGCTTCCTCAACTCCTACAACATCCCGGCCGTCAAGGTCGAGGTTGAGCAGGGGATCGCCAACGTGGTGACGATGGCCCGCGCCATGGGCGCTCCGCCCTGGCACCGCGTCAGTGAGGGCGTCTTCACATCCAACGACACGCTCGACAGCTACGGTCCCTCGCTGACCCTCGGCGGTTGGGGAGAGACCCCGCTCCAGATGGCGACCGGGGCCTCGGTCCTGGCCGCCGGCGGGGTGCTCCGCCAGATCCACTCGGTGCGCACCGTCGCCGGCGCCGACGGCGGGCCCATCTTCAAGTCCGACCCGAACACGGGCGCGAAGCAGGCCGTCGACCCGAAGGTCGCCTTCATCATGGACCAGATCATGTCCGACGACAGCAACCGGGCGGCCATCTTCGGACGCGGCTCCAACCTGACCCTGCCCGATCGCAAGGTGGCCTCCAAGACCGGCACCACGGACGACTACCGCGACGGCTGGACGGTCGGCTTCACACCCGCGCTCGCGACCGCCTTCTGGTTCGGCAACCCCGACTTCTCACCGATGCCGGTCGGGGCCGAGGCGAGCGAGGTGGCGGCACCCGTCTGGCATCAGTTCATGCAGTGGGCCACCGACTCGGTGATCCAGGAACCGGGCAGCGATTGGTTCGCCGAGCCGCCGGGCCTTCTCCACTTCACCGTCGCCGGAAAGGTCCAGTGGTTCCTTCCCGGCACGAGCCCGAGCACGCCCCAGCCGCCGCTCCCGCCGGGGATCAAGGTGACCGCGCCCAAGCCACCGCCGACGCCCGCGCCTGCTCCGACAGCCCCACCGCCGGACCCGCCCAAGGGCAAGCCGTAGCGCGGTTTTCACTGATAGAGGCGGGCTCAAGTAAGGTTGAGCCCGCTTTGACCCATTAGCGACGATGGCTTTGTAGGCACTCTTTAACAAAAAAAGACTTGTACGGGGTGGTCTTCGCACCCAGAATCCGACACCATAGGGCGGCTGTCACCGAAGGTTATGTCCTTGAGCCTCAAAAAGATGGCGGCCTAGGAAGGAAATCCGATGAAGAGAAAAGACGACTCAGCCGCCGCCACGCTGGGCATCCCGTCGCAGCGGGACAGCAGCATCCACCTCGACAAGCCCATCTACACGCTGAGTGTCGCGTCGGAGATCCTCGCCACCCATCCGCGGACGCTGATGATGTACGAGCACCTCAACATGATCAAGCCGAAGCGGACCGCGACCAACCGCAGGCGCTACTCGCAGCGCGACCTTATGAAGCTGCAGTCGATCCAGACCCTCACCCGCAAGCACGGGGTGAACCTGGCCGGCGTGCGCTACATCCTCGCCCTGCTGAAGCAGCTCCAGGTGGCCGGGCTGAAGGCGCCGGACGCGCTCAAGGACCTCGACGTCTCGCAGCTCGACGTCTGATCTCAAGCATCATCAAGCCGGACGGGGCGGCATCACAGCCGCCCCGTTTGCTTTCCTATAGGACGTGAAGCCACCCGACTCGCACCTCGACCTGCTCGAAAAGCCCCTCTTCGCACATTTCGCGACCGTGCGCCCAGACGGTTCGCCCCAGGTCAACCCGATGTGGTTCGTCTACGACCCGGAGTCGAACCGGATCCGCCTGACCCACACCCGGAAGCGGCACAACTACCGCTACCTCAAAGAGGAGCCGCGCGTCGCCCTCTCGGTCACCGACCCCGATGACCAGTACCGTTATCTCCAGGTGCGGGGCGAGATCGAGAAGGAGGAAGCCGATCCTGAGGGCAAGTTCTACCAGCTGCTCCAACGGCGCTACCGAGGCTTCACCGACGAGGTGAAGGACCGCGCCGACCGGGTGATCTTCACAATCAAGCCCACGGCCTGGAAGGTGCGCTGATCGCCAGCGCCACACGACGCGCGTTGCGCGGATTGGCCGCCGGGGTGGCGGTCGGCGCCCTCGCCTTTGCCGTCGTGGACGCCGTGCGGCCGCGACCGGGGGCGGCGCGGATCATCGATTGGGACGAGATCCGCGCCCAGGCGCTCGGCCGCCTCAGTCCTGAGGACGCGCTCGCCCGTCCGCGGCGGCGGACGCTGGAGACCGGCTATCGCCGGATGGCCGCCGAGCTCGAAGGCCCTCTGCTCGAATTCGTCGGCGGGATGGACGGCGGTTTTCCCCCCTTCCAGGCACTCGATCGATTTGGCTGGGTGGACCTCAACGTCGGGATCCTGCGGGACGCCCTGGAGCCCCTGGCCGTGGCACAGGAACGGCTCCCCAACAGTCGGGTGCTGGAGCTGGGACGAGCGGGCCTCGACCGTTATGTGGGCCTGATCCTCGGGTTCCTCTCCCGCCGCGTCCTCGGCCAGTACGACCCCCAGCTGCTCGGCCACGAGCCGGCCGGCACCCCTGGCCTCTACCTGGTCGAGCCGAACATCGCCGACTGGGAGGAAGAGGCCGGTCTGCCGGGCGAGGCGCTCCGCCGCTGGCTGATCCTCCACGAGCTGACGCACGCATGGCAGTTCGGCGCCCATCCCTGGCTGCGCGGCCACCTGAACGGCATGCTGGGCGAGGTGCTGGGGGCGGCGCTGGACCGCCGCCGGACCCCCGCCGAGCGCTTCCTCGCCCTCACGCTCGGCATGCGCGAGCAGCTCGGTGTGGTCAGCCGGGTGCAGGCGACGATGTCGCTGGTCGAGGGCTATTCAAACCTCGTCATGGACGTCGTCGGCCGGGCGGTTCTGCCTGAGTTCGAGGTCCTCGAAGCGGCCCACCAGGCCCGGGTCGGCGAGAAGACGGTCTTCGAGCGGCTCTTCTGGAAGCTGACCGGGCTCGAGCTGAAGCTGCAGCAGTACGTGGTCGGCGAGAAGTTCTGCAAGGCGATCTACGAGCGTCACGGGATGAAGCTCCTCAACCGCGCCTGGAAAGCGCCGGCCACGCTGCCGACCAACGAGGAGCTCCGCAAGCCCGAGCTCTGGGCTCGCCGGATGGGCGCCGCCAGGAAGGCGTAGGCACCGTCCGGCGGCTGTTCAAGCCGGTGCTACTCCCGCCGCTCCTCCTGGGCGCTCTCCTCGGAGATCGGCATGACGGCGACGGGCAGCTCGCCGATGTCGAAATAGCGGATCTTCTTGTTGAGCCTCTTCGCGACCCCGATCTGGACCTTGACGCCAAGCGAGAGGTGGCCGAAGACCCAGCACTCGTCACAGCGGGCGAGAAGGTTGTTCATCGCCTCCCGGACGACCTGCTTGGGAACCGTATGGAGCAGGTAGTAGTCGAAGAGCATGAAGGGGCTGACCGGGATCATGCCCGAGTCGAGGATGAACTTCTGGATGTGGCTGCGCCAGTAGAAGTTGCGGTTCGACATCGCGGCGTAGACCAACTTCTTGGGGTGGCGGAGGGTTTCCTCGGCCTGGTCGAGCGCCGAGGGCTTGGCTGTCGGCTGGAAGATCCGTTCGAGAATTTCGTCAGCGGCGGTCCCCGAGACGATCTCCATCGGTCCGACGTATGGTACCAGCCATGCCTCAAAACGACCTCCAGGACCGGGTTGCGATAATCACCGGCGCCAGCCGCGGAATTGGAAGCGCGATCGCCGACGCGCTCGCCGAGCGGGGCGCAAAAGTCGTGCTCTCGAGCCGGAAGCAGGCCGATCTCGACGCCGAGGCCGAGCGCATCAACGCCGGCCATCCGGGCGCCGCGATGGCCTTCGCCGCGCACGCGGGCAAGCCGGAGGACCTCGAGCGGCTGGTCGGCGCCACCCTCGATCGGCACGGCAGGATCGACATCCTGGTCAACAACGCCGCCACCAACCCGCACTTCGGGCACAGCCTCGACGCCGACCTGGGCGCCTGGGACAAGACCTTCGACGTCAACGTCCGCGGCGTCTTCGCGCTAACCCAGCTCGCCGTCAACCGCTACATGGGCGAGCACGGCGGCTCGATCGTCAACGTGGCCAGCGTCGGCGGCATCCGCGCCGCCTTCGGGCTCGGCATCTACAACATCACGAAGGCCGCTGTGATCCACCTGACCAGGCAGCTTGCCCTCGAGCTCGGTCCGCGCGGAATCCGCGTCAATGCGGTTGCGCCGGGGCTCGTCAAGACCCGCTTCGCGGAGGCGCTCTGGGGAAACGAGGAGATCCTGGGTCAGGTGCTCAAGTCGACCGCGCTGGGTCGCATCGGGTCGCCACCCGAGATCGGCAGGGTCGTCGCCTTCCTGGCGTCGGACGACGCCAGCTTCATCTCCGGCGAGGTCGTCGTCATCGACGGGGGCGGGGGCGGGGGCCTCTAGCCCGCTCCGCGGGCTGCGGCGCCTCGGCAGGCTTGGGCACGGGCGCTTCGGCGAGGCTGAGGCGAGCGCCGTTGGCAACCCGCCGGCGGATGCGGCGGGCGTGGATGTAGTCCTCCAGCTCTCGCTCGTACATGTAGCGGCGGCCGCTCGGCTGGAACTGGAGGACGCGCCGCTGCTGGACGTACTCGTCGAGCGCGGCCATCGTGTCCCGTGCCGGCCGGAAGCCGAGCTCGCGCTCGGCACGAGAGGTGTCCAGGGTGCGGCCCCAGCGGAGCAGGTCGATCAGCTGGGGCCTCAAGGCGGCAACCCCGAGGCGGGCGAGCGCGCCACTCAACATCGCCGTTCCGGCCGGCGGGAGAAGAGGCGCGTGGACCTTGCCGGCGCCGTCGAGAAGCGCCGTCAGCGGCAGCGCGTTCGCGCCCGCGATGTTGAAGGCGCCGCGCCGGCTGCCGAGCGTCGCCCGGAGGAGCGCCTCGACGCAGTCCTCGAAGTGGACCAGCTGGAGGACGGGGTCGAAGCCGAGCATGGTCGGAACGATCGGCAGGTCGAAGTAGCGGGCGAGCAGGGACGGCTCCTCCGCGTAGAGGCTGTTGGCGAAGCGGAGGGCGATCGTCTCCACGTCGGGGTTGCGGACGGCGAAGTCGCGCAGGTTGGACTCCGTCTCGACGACGTCCCGGACGAAGGAGTGAGACGAGTTGGCGGCCAGGCGGCGGTCCTCCCGGAGGTGGTCGGGAAGGTCGTGGCGGGCGCCGTAGACGTGGGCCGACGACTTCAGCACGACCCGTCGCACCGGGCTGTCGTCCCCGGCGAGGCCGGCGAGCAGGTTGAACGACCCGATGACGTTCGTCTCGTGCGCGCGGCGCGGGTCCTGGTCGAAGAAGTCGGCGCTGATCTGGGTATGGACGACGGTGTCGATCCCGACCGCGCGGACCAGCTTGCCGACCAGCGAATGTCGGATGTCGAGCTTCAGGAAGTCAGCGTCGCCGAGGTCGTGGTGCGGCTCGCCGGTGTCGATCCCGACGACCTCCTCCACGTCCGGCTCCTCGACCAGGCGCTGGACGAGGAGCGCACCCCACCAGCGCGCGACACCGGTGACGAGCACGCGGCGCTTACGGTTCGGCACTTTCCGTCGAGTCTAACGACGACGGTGGAAAGGGGGGCAGGCCCCCCCTTCCAAAAATCTCCCTCTCGGCGCGGCGCTGGTCGGCGTTTGGAACACGGACTCGAACGGGCCTGGCAGAGCCAGGCCTACTCGCCCCGCCCGATCTGTTAAGAGGAGGCCGGCGGTGGCAAACCAGCCGCCGCCTTCCGTTCCGATGGCTGTCAGTCCTCCTCGTTATCGCCGACCGGCATGATCTGACCCCGGATCTCGCCGCCCGGATGCGTCGGCGAGTGGATGTTCACGTAGGCATTGCCGCTGCGCAGAGCTGCGACCAGGTCGGCGAACGTGATGGTGGCGTTCGCGGCTTGGTGGACGTCGGCGGCCGTCCGCACACCGGCTACCTCGAAGTTGTCACCGGTCACGCTGCCCTGATTCCAACCCACCGGAGGTGGGGCGAAGAAGTAGACCGTGACCGGTCCGTTGACTCCCACGGCGCCGATGTGGATGTGGGACTGGGCGATCTGGGTAACCCCGTTCGACGTCAGCTTGAAGCGGAGCTTGGTGCCGCCGGAGACGAGGCGGATGTCGAGTTTGCCGGTACCCGCCGAGTCGGTCGGCGGGACCTCCTGGGCGCCGGTCAGGTGGGCGACGAAATGGGTCGCCGGAGCGCTCGCGCCGACGTTGGTGGCTCCCGGCAGCAGGACGAGGGCGATGGCTGCGATGGCAAGGGGAATTCGCTTGAGCAAAGGCATTCACCTCCACGAAATTGACGGCGGGCGGCACTGGCCGCGCGAACGGCGTGGCTCTGGAATAGGTCTACAGCAATCGGTTACTCCGCCCCTTTACCCCGTTCGCGCTGACAAGGGCACGCCCCCGACCCAGACGTGCCGCGTTGGCCGGGTTTATCCCGGCCGAATGAGTTGTTTGAAACGACACCAACGCGTCGCGCGGAGTGGGGGGATTTTGGAAAGGGGCTTGGTTAGGGGGCCCCGCGCGGAGCGGGGAATGCGGCCGCCCCCCTTTGCCCGTCAGGTCCTTTTTATGACGTCGCGTTCCATCTTCGCGGTGGCCTGGCGAACCACCTCCGCGAGAGGCAAGCGCTGCTCTTTCAGCGCCCACTCCAGCTGTCGGAGCAGCGAGTAGAGGCCCTTCATCGACTTGATCGCGTCGCCGATGTCGGCGTTGGGGGGCAGCGGGATGGCGTCCAGGCCCTCGCCCGAGGCCCACCGGTAGGCGAAGTCGATGTAGTCGTGCGATGGGGGTCGCAGGTTCGGCTCGTCGAGCTCCCGCTCGAGGTCCGAGAACCGGTAGTAGAGGGAGCGAACCAACCGGCCGACCTGGGCGATTCCCGGAGTCGGGTAGCGTCGCGTCGGTCGCGGGCCGCGGTCGCGCATGCGGTCCTCGGCGGTCAGCATCACGAGAACCGCGCAGAGCTCTTCCGCGGTCAGGCCCTCGAAGAGGCCGAGGGCGATCGCCTCGGTCACCACGAGCGTGTTCTCGCCGTAGACGCGCGACGCCAGCAGTCCTCGCTCGGTGGGCTGGTCGTCCTTCAGGAAGGAGGTCTCGATCAGCACCTGGCGCAGCCGCCGGAACTTCCGGGCGTACTCGTCGAACTGGCCGACAACCTCCTTCTCGCCGCTCTCGAGCTCGGTCCGGAGGCGGTGGATCTCGCCGTACGCTGCGACGTGGTCGCCGAAGTGTGGGCAGTGGACGGTCTTCACCCGCCGCTGCTTGTCGAGCAGCGTTCGTGCCTCGTCATCGAGGCGATTGATCTCCCGTCCGACCGGGCCCTGGGGCTCCGGCCTCCTGCCGCGGCCTTTCCCGCGGCCGCTGGTCCGGCCCCTCGGTGGACCGGAGGGGAAGGCCTCCCGCCGCAGCCGCCTGAGCTCGATCCGGATCACCCGGCGACGATCCTCGATCCGGTAGTACTCGGCGAGGTCGCCGATCTGGCAGCCCCGGTCGCACTCCCACACCTTCTCCAGGTCGTGCAGCCTCTCCTTGACGTTGACCAGGCGCTCCCGCGTCTGGCTCGCCGCGAACTGCTTCTGGTACTGGCCGAAAGAGCGCTGCATGAGCTTCTCGGCCTCCGCCGCAGGGTGGATGCGGAGCAGGTTCAGGATCATGTTGTAGTTGGGGAGGAACTTGGACTCGACGACCAGCCCCTCGCCCATGGCGACCTCATAGATCGTCCCGATCTCGACGTCGGCCTCCTTGGCGATGATGCCGTGGCCGAGGGTGTCGATCCCCCGCCTTCCGGCGCGGCCCATCAGCTGGGTGAGCTCCCCGGTCGTCAGGTTGGAGAAGTTCACCCCGTCGAACTTGGTGAAGGATGAGACGACCACGGCGCGAGCCGGCATGTTGATGCCGAGGGAGAGTGTCTCGGTCGCGAAGACGACCTTGATCAGCCCCTGGGTGAAGAGCTCCTCGACCAGCTCTTTGTGGAAGGGGAGGAGCCCGGCGTGGTGGACGGCCAGGCCGCGGCGGAGCATGCCGCCGTCGAGCATCTTGTTGTAGAGGGCCATCTCCCCCGCATCCTTGAGATTCCGAAGCCGGTCCTCGGCCACCGCGTCGATCGCCGCCTTCTGGGCGTCGGTTGTCAGGTCGAGGGAATGGTAGGCACAGCGCTGAAGGGCCTCCCGGCAGCCGCGGCGGGAGAAGATGAAGTAGATCGCCGGCAGCATCTTCTCCTTCTCCAGCTCGGCGACGACATGGAGCAGGTCGTTGGAGGGGAGCGAGCGGAAGCGGCTGACGCGGTAGGCGACCTCCTCCTCGGCGGAGGCTTTGGCCCAGGTCTGCTGGTCGACCCCGCCGTCCGGTGCGAAGAGCGGGTGGAACCGGTTCTGGATCGAGAGCCAGAGCCGCAGCTCGACCGGCCGCCGATCGGTGTAGACGGTGTCGATACGGCCGCGGTTCTGGGACATCCAGTCGGCGAGCTCGCGGTAGTTGCCGATCGTCGCCGAGAGCCCGACCAACTTGATGTGGGCCGGCGCCTGAATGACGATCTCCTCCCAGACGGAGCCGCGTGGGAAGTCGTCGATGTAGTGGACCTCGTCCAGGATCACGTAGCTGACGTTGCGCAGCCGGTCGGGGTCCTCGTAGATGACGTTGCGGAGGATCTCGGTCGTCATCACGACGATCGGCGCCGAGTCGTTGATGTTGTTCTCGCCGGTGACCAGGCCGACGAGCTTTTCCCCGTGCACCTTCTGGAAGTCGCGGAACTTCTGGTTGCTGAGTGCCTTGAGCGGGGTCGTGTAGATGACCTGGACGTCCTCCGCGAGGGCGCGGAAGATGGCGTACTCGGCGACCACCGTCTTCCCGCTCGAGGTCGGCGCGCAGACGAGCACGCCGGCGCCGGCGTCGAGCTTGTCGATCGCCTCCTCCTGGAAGGCGTCGAGCGGCCAGGGCAGCGACGCCGCGAACTCAGCCTTGAGGGAGGCGCTCCTCCGGGGAGCTACCGTCCTTGCCAATTCGGCTTCCGTTTCTCCAGGAAGGCGCTCATGCCCTCGCGGAAGTCCTCGCTCAGGTAGCAGGCGACGATCAGGTCGCGGCCCTCGCGAGGGTCGAGGTGGCGCGAGGCGAGGATCCGGCGGACGCCCTCCTTCACCGCCCGGATGGTCAGCGGGGCATTTGCCGCGATCTGCTCGGCAAGGGCCTCGACGCGGGGGATCAGCGACTCCTCCGAGTCGACCAGCTCATTCACCAGGCCGATCTCACGCGCCTCGCCAGCTTCGATGAGGCGGGCCGTGAAGAGCATCTCCTTCGCGCGCGCCGGTCCCATCAGGTCGATCAGCAGGTTGAGGGAGGCCATCGACAGGCAGTTGCCGAGGGTGCGGGCGATGGGGATCCCGAACCGGGCGCTGGGCGAGCCGACGCGGAGGTCGCAGGCGGCGGCGATCGCGAAGCCGCCGCCGGTGCAGGCGCCGCGCACTGCCGCGATGGTGGGGATCCGCACCTGGGCGAGCGAGCCGATTTCGCGCTCCATCCGCTCCTCGTAGTCGACCGCGTCCTGCTCGGTCCGGAACTCGCGGAACTGGCCGATGTCGGTGCCGGCGACGAAGGCCTTGTCCCCTGCGCCGGTCAGCACCAGGCAGCGGAGCGACTCGTCGGCATTGGCTTCCCGGGCGATCTCGCCCAGCCTGTCGTACATCGCGAAGGTCATCGCGTTGCGCGCCTGGGGTCGGTTGAAGGTGAGCCAGAGGACGTCCCCGCGGCGATCCTCGATGATGGCCGGCCCGGCCCCGCGCCGTCCCTCTAGCTGAGTAGCGATCGCTGCACCTTGCCCATCGCGTTGCGGGGGAGCTCGTCGACGAAGCGGACGGCCCGCGGGCACTTGAACTTGGCCAGTCGCTCCTGCGCGTAGGCGATCAGTTCCTCGGCCGGAGGCGGGCTGCCGGCGGGCACAACGAAGGCTGTGACCTCCTCGCCCCAGCTCTCGCTCGGGAGGCCCACGACGGCGACCTCCGACACGCCGGGATGTGTTTCGAGGACCAGTTCCACCTCTCGAGGGTAGACGTTGAACCCGCCGGAGATGATCAGCTCCTTGATCCTGCCCCGGATGGCAAGCGTTCCGTCCTCGCCGATCTCGCCAACGTCCCCGGTCCGGAACCAGCCATCCTCGAACGACTCCTCGGTTGCGCTCGGGTTGCGCCAGTAGCCGCTGAAGACCTGGCCGCCCTTGAGCTGGATCTCGTCGGCCTTGCCCAGCCGCAGCTCGACGCCCGGCAGGGGAAAGCCGACCCGTCCCGGCCGGCGGGGTCCGTCGTAGGGGTTGGACACCACGATGCCGCCCTCGGTGATCCCGTAGCGCTCGAGCGGGGGCTGGCCGAGAAGGCGCTCGCAGCGCCCGAAGAGCTCTGGCGGCAGCGGCGCCGAGCCGCTCACGAAGAGGCGCACGTGGGAGAGCTCGGCCGGCTGCTGCTCGAGATGGTCGCAGAGCCGCTGGTACATCGCGGGGACGCCGAAGAAGAGGCTCCCGCCGCCCTCCAGCTCGGCTACCACGCGGGCAGGCTCGAAGGCGATGAGAGTCATCTCGCAGCCGGTCAGCAGGCTCCCGTGCAGGCCCATCGCGAGGCCGTGGACGTGGAACAGCGGGAGCGCGTGGACCAGGCGGTCGGCAGCCGTCCAGCGCCAGGCTTCGATGGCTCCGCGTGCTTGCGCCAGCAGGTTGCCGTGGTCGAGCTGGGCGCCCTTGGGTCGGCCGGTGGTCCCGGAGGTGTAGATGATCAGCGCCGGGCTCTCGGCGCTGAGCGGTGGAAGCGGCGGCGGTTCGTCCAGCGGGAGGTTGTCCAGCGGGACGACCGGGAGCCGTCCCTCCACGAGCGCCGTCCGATCGGCGTCGGTGAGAACCAGGACCGGGTCGGAGTCGGCCAGGATGTGCTCGACCTCGGCCGCCCGATAGGCGGGGTTGAAGGGGACCATCAGAGCGCCCAGCCGGAGTCCCCCCAGGTAGGCGAGGATCCACTCCACCGAGTTGGTCGCACAAAGGCCGACCCGGTCGCCCTGCCGGACGCCAAGCTTCGCCAGGCCCCCGGCGACCGCGCCGGAACGCTCCCGGAGCTCGGTCCGGCCGAGGCCGGCGATAGTCCCCGTGCTCGGGGCCAGCAGGGCCTCCGGCAGGTTACCCTCGCGAAGGCGGCGCCTGATCCGCTCCAGCGAGCCGATCACCTGAGCTTGAGCACCTCGGTGCTGACATTAGCAATGACCGCTTCCGCCGCCCGAGCCTCGATGAAGGTCAGAACGCGGGCGAGAACCTCGTCGGCGTGGCGGGCGTCGTTGCTCACGAAGGCGATGGCCAGCTCGGCGATCTGCCAGCGATTGCCGTCCCCGACCTCGGCGGCGGCGACCGAGAACTCGTTCCGCACCCGCTTGAGTAGCCCCGCGACCACCTGCCGCTTCGCCTTCAGCGAGCCGCTGTTGGGCATGTGGAGGACGACTCGGAGTACTCCCACGTTCACCCAAGTAACCTAGCGTCCAATGAACCTCAACCAGGCCATCGACATCGCCCGTGAGTCGCGGGCCCAGGCCGAGTCCGACTACTTCGACCTCCTCCGGATCCCCAGCATCAGTGCCCTCAGCCGGAACGCCGGTGATTGCCGGCGGGCGGCCGAGTACCTGGTGGGCCATTTCCGCCGGATCGGCTTCACCGCCTCCCTGGTCGAAGGCGACGGCCATCCCACCGTTCGAGCCGAGTGGCTGGCAGCGCCGGGCAAGCCGCTGCTGACGGTGTACGGCCACTACGACGTCCAGCCGCCGGACCCGGTCGAGCAGTGGGTCTCGCCGCCCTTCGAGCCGACCGTTCGCGACGGCATCGTCTACGCCCGCGGCGCGGCCGACAGCAAGGGCAACCATTTCGCCTGCCTCAAAGCGGCTGAGTACGCGATGGCCGCCGGTGGACCCGCCGTCAATCTTCGCTTCCTGATCGAGGGCGAAGAGGAGGGCAACAGCAAGGTGCTGCCGGCCTTCCTGGAGCGCGAGGCGGCGAGCCTGAAGACCGATTTCGTCCTGATCGACGACGGCGGCTTCGCAACCGAGGGGCAGCCGGACCTGATCACCGGCCTGCGCGGGATCGTCTACACCGAGGTCGAGGTGACGGGCCCGGCCGTCGACCTCCATTCGGGCGGATTCGGCGGGGTGGCGCCCAACCCCTTCAACACCCTGGGCCACATCATCGCCGGCCTCAAGGGGCGCGACGGCCGGGTCAACGTGCCCGGCTTCTATGACGCGGTCCGCAAGCCGAGCTCGGATGAGCTTGCGTCATGGCAGCGGCTCGGAATCAGCGAGCAGTCGGTCCTTGAGCAGGTCGGGTCGGCGGCGCTGGAGGGTGAGCTCGAGTACCCGCTGCTGGAACGGCGCTGGGCCCGCCCGACGCTCGACGTCCACGGCGTCATGGGCGGCTTCACCGACGAGGGCACCAAGACCGTCATCCCGTCGCGGGCGACCGCCAAGGTCTCGATGCGGCTGGTTCCCGACCAGGACCCGGCCCAGGTCTTCGCGAGCTTCGCGGCCTTCTGCGAGTCGCTGGCCACGCCCGGCACGCGGGTGAAGGTCCGCGAGATCGGGGCGCCCGCTCCGCCGGTCCTCTGCGGCACCGACCACCCCGGGGCGCGGGCAGCCGCGGCCGCCTTCGAGGCCGTCTGGGGCACGCCCGTCAGCTACCTCCGGACCGGCGGCTCCATCCCCGTCTCGGTGGACTTCCAGCGAGCCCTCGGCGCGCCGATGGTGATCACCGGCTTCAACCAGCCGGGAGCGGGCGCCCACAGCCCGAACGAGCACATGTCGCTCGAGTACTTCCACCGCGGCGTGGACTTCATGCTCCACTACCTCGACCAACTCTCGCGTGTCTGAATTTGAGGGGGGGACGTCCCCCCCTGTCGGCCCTGCTCGGCCAGCCTCCGCGCGGCCTACCCCCCCTGCGGCGATCGCGCTCGCCCGCGCCGGCCGCGCGAAGGCCGAGGCCGACTTCGCCGAAGAGCTGGCGATACCGAGCGTCGGCACCCTGAGCCGCCACGCGGCCGACTGCCGGCGCAATGCGGAATGGCTGGTCGGGCGGTTGCGCGCGATGGGCATGGACGCCTCTCTCTATGAGCACGGCGGCGGCCATCCGACGGTGCGGGCCGACTGGCTGGGAGCGCCCGGCAAGCCGCTGCTCACCATCTATGGGCACTACGACGTCCAGCCGCCCGATCCCCTGGCCGAGTGGGTCACGCCGCCCTTCGAGCCGGCGATCCGCGATGGCGCGATGTTCGCCCGGGGCGCCTGCGACAACAAGGGCCAGCACCTGTCCTCTCTCAAGGCGGCCGAGTACGCCTTCGCAGCGGGCGGCCCGCCGCTCAACCTCCGCTTCCTGATCGAGGGTGAGGAGGAGGGTGGCGGAGAGGTGCTGCCCCACCTTCTCAGGACGCACGCCGCCGAGCTCGCGAGCGACTACGTCTTCATCCACGACGGTACCCTGCTCCAGCTCCTGACCGGCCTTCGCGGCAACCTCTACACCGAGATCGAGGTGACGGGTGCCGCCATCGACCTCCACTCGGGGGCCTTCGGCGGCCTGGTCCCAAACCCCTTCAACACGCTCGCCCACATCCTCGCCGGGCTGAAGGACCGCCAAGGGCACATCAGCATCCCCGGTTTCTACGACGCGGTCCGCGAGCCGAGCCCGGAGGAGGTCGTCCAGTGGCAGCGGCTCCCCTACACGGAGGAGCTGATCCGGCGCGTCACCGGCGCCCCGGCCCTCGAAGGGGAGCCCGGCTACAGCATCTTCGAGCGCAACTTCACCCGGCCCACACTCGACGTCCACGGCATCATGGGCGGCTTCACCGACGAGGGAAGCAAGACCGTCATCCCGGCCCGGGCCACCGCCAAGCTGAGCATGCGGCTGGTTCCCGACCAGGACCCGGACGCGATCCTGGCGGCCCTGACCGATTTCGTGGCGAGCCTCGCCACCCCCGGCACACGGACCCGTGTCCGCAGCCTGGGTGAGCCGTCGTGGCCGGTGCTCCTCGATTCCGGTCCCCGGCTGATCGAGGCCGCCTCACGCGCTTTCGAAGCGTCCTTCGGGCAGGCTCCGCTGCTGGTCCGAGCCGGTTATTCGATCCCCGTGGTCACCGATTTCGCCGCCCACCTGCCGGACGCCAGGATCTTCGTCAGCGGCTTCAGCACCGAGGACGATGCAGCGCACTCGCCGAACGAGAAGCTGTCCCTCGAGAACTTCCATCGGGGCACCGAGATGGTGCTCCACCTGATGGACGAGTTGGCCCGCTAGACGGAGGGGCGCCTCAGCCGCAGCATCACGTAGATGCTGAGCGCGATTCCGAGGAGGAGCGGCCAGCCGCCGAAGCCGCTCCAGGCGGGCGGGTTCGAGCCGGTGACGGCGTAGCCGATGTTTATCGTGATGGCCGCCAGGCCGACGCAGTAGAGGAGCAGCGCGATGCCGGACAGGCGAGCGACGCCGGGTGGGTACTCAACCAGGACGCCGCGGCGGCGGCGGGTCAGGCCGTGGTAGAGCCAGCCAGGTTGCTGGGGGACGTTGTCGAAGTAGGCGAGCCGGATTCCGAGAGCGGCGATCACGAGCAGGAGCAGTCCGACGACGATCTCGATGCCAAGCACTGGACACGTACGGTAACCTCCCTCGCGTCCTTGCGCGCCCGGCCGATAAGCTGGAGCGCATGTCAGAGGAAGCGCTCAGGCGCGCAAGGGAGGATCGCGGGCAGGCCCAGGCCGACCTTCTCGAGTTCCTCGCCATCCCCAGCGTGAGCTCCCTGCCCTCCCACGACGCCGACACCCGCCGCGCCTGCGAGTGGACGGCCGAGCGCCTTCGCCGGATGGGCATGACGGTCGAGGTCGCCGAGGTGCCCGGCGGGCGCCACCCGGTGATCAGCGCCGAGTGGCTCGGGCGGCCCGGCAAGCCGACACTCGCGATCTACGGCCACTACGACGTCCAGCCGCCCGACCCCCTCGAGGAGTGGGTCACGCCACCCTTCGAGCCGACCATCCGCGACGGCCGGGTCTATGCCCGCGGGGCGTGCGACAACAAGGGCCAGGTGCTCGCGGGGATCAAGGCGGCCGAGCACGCTTTCGCGACCGGTGGCCCGCCGCTCAACCTCCGCTTCCTGATCGAGGGCGAGGAGGAGATCAGCGGGCCCTCGCTGCCTCGCTTCCTGCGCGAGAACGCAGCCCGGATCCCGAGCGACTACGTCCTCATCGCCGACGGCGAGTTCACCGCGCCCGGCCTTCCCAACCTGCTCACGGGCCTGCGCGGGCTGCTCTACACCGAGATCGTCGCGGAGGGCGCAGCGGCCGACCTCCACTCGGGCATCTTCGGGGGCGTCGCGCCGAATCCTCTCAACACCCTCGCCCACGCCATCTCCGCGCTCAAGGGCCGCGATGGCAAGATCACCATCCCCGGCTTCTACGACGACCTGGTCCAGCCGCCCGAGGAGGAGGTCGCCTCCTGGGATCGGGTCAAGGACGAGGCCACCTTGAAGAAGCTGATGGGAGTCCGATCGCTGGAAGGCGAAGAGGAGTTCTCCCCGGCCGAGCGAACCTGGGCCCGCCCGACGCTCGATGTGCACGGGATCGTCGGAGGCTTCATCGGCGAGGGCTCGAAGACGGTCATCCCGGCCCGCGCCAAGGCCAAGGTCAGCATGAGGCTCGTGCCGGAGCAGGACCCCAACAAGATCCATGACTCGCTGGTGAGCTACCTCAAGGGCCTCGAGACGCCGGGCGTCAAGCTCAGCCTGGTCAGGCTCGGCCAGGCGCCTCCCGTGCTGGCGGGCGTCGACCATCCGGGCATCGCCGCCGCGCGAAAGGCGTTCGTCAAGTCCTACGGCGCCGAGCCGGTGCTGGTCCGGGAGGGCGGCTCGGTTCCAGTCACGGTGGACTTCCAGGAGGCGCTTGCGCCGATGATGATGCTGACCGGGTTCGGCCTGCCCGATGACGCGCTTCACTCGCCCAACGAGAAGATGGATCTCGAGCAGTACCACCTGGGGACCGAGATGGTGCTTCACCTGATGGACGAGCTGGGTGCCGGCGGCTGAGCTGGCGGACCTCGCCCGCGAGATGAAAGCGGTAGCTCTTCTCGAGGGTGACTTCGTCCTCCGCTCCGGGAAGCGCTCCCGCTACTACTTCGACAAGTACCTGTTCGAGTGCCAGCCCGAGATCCTCCGCCGCCTCGGCGCCGAGCTCGCCCGGCTGGTCCCCGCCGGCACCGAACGGCTAGCCTGCCCGGAGCTCGGGGCGGTGCTGCTCGGGGGAGCAGTGTCGATGGAGACCGGCATACCGATGTGCATCGTCCGCAAGGAGGCCAAGGACCACGGCACCTCGCGCGCCATCGAGGGGCGCCTGCTGCCCGGCGAGAAGGTCTGCCTGGTCGAGGACGTGCTCACCACGGGAGGCGCGGCGCTGGCCGCCGCCGAGAAGGTGCGCGCGGCGGGAGGCGAGATCCTCGGCCTGGTCGGCGTGCTCGACCGGGAGGAGGGCGCGGCCGAGAACCTGGCGCGGGCGGGCATCCCCTTCCACCCTCTGCTCAGGCGCGCCGACGTAATCCCAGCGTGAAGGGCGGGGGCGCCTCAGGTCCTGCGGTCGTCCCGCCGCCCTTCACGTGATCATCGCGGGGGGGACCGTCCACACCCCCGACGGGCCGCGCGAGGCGGACGTTCACGTCCGCGACGGGAAGATCGGGAAGCTCGAGCCGTGGAGCCGGCCTGCCGGGCCCGAGGTCGTCGACGCCGCCGGGCTCTGGGTGCTGCCGGGAGCGATCGACGCCCATGTCCACGGCCGCGACCCCGGCTTCCCTGAGAAGGAGGACTTCGCCAGCCTCACCGCCGCCGCGGCAGCCGGCGGGGTGACCACGGTCCTCGACATGCCCAACACCCTTCCCGGCGTGTCGGATGCGGAGATCTTCGCCGCCAAGCGAGAGGCCATCGCCGCGAAGGCCATGGTGGACTACGGCCTCTGGGCGCTGCTCCGCTCGTCGAGCACCGAGGAGCAGGTCGGCGGCCTCGCGGCGGCGGGTGCGATCGGCTTCAAGGCCTACCTCGGCTACGCCGTCCGGCGGAGCACCGGCCAGGTCCTCTACACCCCCGGTGCGGCGGAAGCCGACCTCGAGCCGCCGGCCAGCTACGGCACCATCGCCCGGCTGGCGAGCAGCCTTGCCGCTACCGCCGTCCCGGTTGCCGCCCACGCCGAGGACCCTTCGATCCTGCTCGCCAGCTCGGCCCGGGTCGAGGACTACGCCGACCTCCTGGCTTCCCGGCCGGCGGTCGGGGAGGCGGTCGCGGTGGCCGCACTCGGGGCCCTGGCGCTGGCGCTCGACCTTCGCGTCCACCTCGTCCACCTGTCGAGCCGGGCTGGGCTCGACGCCGCGCTGGCGGCGCGCGCGCAGGGCGCCGGGCTCAGCCTGGAGACCTGTCCCCAGTACCTCTGGCTCACCGAGGCCGACTACACGCGGCTCGGCCCGGTGATGAAGATGTACCCGCTGATCAAGACGATCGCCGACCGCGAGGCGCTCCGCGACGCGCTCTTCCGCGGGGACATCGACAGCGTCGGCAGCGACCATGCTCCCCACACCGACGACGAGAAGCTCCGCCACCCCCTTGCCGAGGCTCACGCGGGCAGCCCCGGCGTGCAGACCCTGCTCCTCAGCTGCCTCGAGTTCGCGCGCCAGGCCGGCGATCCCTGGCGCGCCGTCAGCTGGGTGAGCGCGAAGCCGGCGCTCATCTTCGGCCTCTACCCGCGCAAGGGAGTGATCCAGCCCGGGAGCGACGCCGACCTGGTCCTCGTCGACCCGAAGGGGAGCACCGTGGTGCGTTCCGAGGAGATGGGTTCAAAGCAGCGACTCGGCTCGCTCGACGGGCTCGAGATGTCCTTCGCGATCAGGGCGGTCTACGTCCGGGGCGAACCACCGCGCCCGGGCGGCGGAGAGTTCGTCAGGCCCTTGAATTGAGGGGGAAGGCTTTCCCCCTGTCGGCCGTGCTCGGCGAAGCCTCCGCGCGGCCTACCCCCTTCGCAGATAGGGGTTAGTCCGGAGCTCCGCCTCCAGGCTGGTCGCCGGCCCGTGGCCCGGGTAGACAGCCGTCGTCAGCGGCAGCCGGAGGAGCTTGGTGCCGATGCTGATCATCTGCAGCCGCAGGTCGGAGCCGGGGAGCTCTTTGCCGATGCCGCCGGCCAGCAGGGTGTCGCCGGTGAAGAGGTGGTTGGCGACCAGGTAGGAAAGGCTGCCGGGCGTATGACCGGGCGTGTGGATGACGCGGATCTTCATCTCGCCGAAGTCGAGCTCGTCGCCGTCCAGCAGATAGCGGTCGGCGGATCTGAGGAAGAGCTTGGCGTCCGCCACGTGCATCGCGGTCTGGGCGTCCGACGCATCCTTCAGGGCATCCTTGCCGGCAAGATGCCCGGGATGGCCGTGGGTCGACAGGATCCACTTGAGCGTCGCACCGCCGAGCTGGCCGGCCAGCTTCTCGGCCGGATCACCCGCGTCGATGATGACGGCCTCGTCGCCGGAGATGAGGACGTAGCCGTTGACCTCCTTCTCCAACCGGGCCTTGACGATGCTGAGCTTGGCCACCTCGTTACCTGGACACCTTGGCGTCGATTACCTCTCAAGACTTCGATGAGCGCTCCCAAACGCCCACTGCTGCTGCTGTTGCTGGCAATTTTCGCAATTGCCTGCGGTTCGACGCTGCCTGCTCCCGGATCGGGCAGTCCGCTGTCGCTCCCGGACCTGAAGTACGCGGTAATCGACAAGGCTGGCAGTCCGTACATCTGCGGGCCACCGGTCGCGCGCGTGGGGTATGAGGAAGAGCAGGCAGCGGCCCAGTTCCCGGCGATCAAAGCCGACGCCGAGACCTACCGGGCGATCATCGCCCGCGCACACCCCGCCGGCAGCGAAAGCGACCCCGCCTACCAGCTCGTCGTCTGGCGGGAATGGGAGAAGCTCCAGGCCACGCAGCTCACCGCGAGCGCCAACGGCGGCTCCGACTTCAGCGTCCGCACGGCGACGGCGACGGTGGCCGGCACGGTCGACAGTACCGGCAAGGTCAGCGTCACCTCGACCAAGCCCGGGCGGCCCAACTGCCCGATCTGCCTCGCCGCCGCCACGTTGATAGCGACGCCCTCCGGGCCGGTCCGGGTGACCGACCTGAAGGTCGGCGACGAGGTCTGGACCGCGACAGCGTCCGGCAGGCGGCTGGCGGGGCGCGTCACCGCGCTCGGCAGCGTAGCCTTCCCGCTCGGCCACGACGCCATCCGTGTCCAGCTCTCCGACGGCAGGGCGGTCACGGCATCGGCGGGCCACCCGACCGCCGATGGGCGGAGCGTCGGCGACCTCCGGACGGGAGATCGGCTGGACGGGGCGACCGTCGTCGCGGCCACGCCCGTCCACCTCACCGACGGCGCCACCTACGACCTGCTCCCCTCCGGACCGACGGGCAGCTACTGGGCCGACGGTGTCCTCCTCGGCTCCACGCTGCGCTGACAAGCGCGGTCGGGGATCATTGGACGCATGCAGGCTGCGGCGGTCATCTTCGGGATCTTCCTGCTGACCGTGACCGGCTACTGGACCTACGCGTACTTCCGCCGCCGCTGGCGGGGCTGACTTACTTTTAATCGGTTACTGATTCTGTTACCCGGCATGCCTGAGTGTTGCGCTCAGCGATGTTGTTCACGCGACCGACCGGCCCCGGATCGAAGCCTCCCTTCGTGGTTCGGCGTGCCGTGGTCTGGCTCCCGGTGGAGGACGACACCGATCTCCAGTCCCAGCTCGAAGACCTCTTGAGCCACGTCAGGCGGTGCGAGAAGTGGGCCCGGCTCGACGACCGGCTCGACCTTCTCGGCCGGCTCGAGGGAAACCGCTAAGGGGCTGACAGCGCCGCTGTAAAGCTGATTTGACCCTGGCGTCGATCTGTGGTTCCCTAGGTCGGCCCGTCCGGTGGACGAGACGGGCTGGGAATGGGATTTCTCCGCCGTGCCGTGGTGGCCGTGGCCGCTGCACTGAGCTTCGTGACGCCGGTTTACGCCGAGTCATCGACTGACGTGGTGGATACGCCGCCGCCTCCGGCCACCGCGCCGGTGCCCGCCTACCAGCCCCTCGACACCAGCAGCAGCGTCCTCGAGCCGAGCCTCGAGACGGCGTCGGACATCGACGCCTTCCTGGCCCGGACGCCGCTTGCCGGGACGGGTGCCGTCTTCATCAAGGCGGAGGCCGACACCGGCGTCAACGCGCGCTTCCTGGTCGGGATCACCTGGACCGAGAACAACTCGGGCGCCTCCTACCTCGCCCAGACGCAGCACAACCTGTTCAGCTTCGTCGGCAGCGGCCCCGGCGGATGGGCTTCCTACCCCAGCTCGGAAGAGAGCATCCGGACCGCCGCCGCCTACCTCGGCAAGGAGTACGCGAGGCCGTCCGGCATCCACTATCGGGGCGGGACGATCGCGGCCGTCGGCAGCGTCTACGCGGCGGACGGTGGCTGGGCCGGCAAGGTGGCGAGGGCGGCCAACTTCATCGGACCGAGCCGCGGCGAACCGTATGCTGCCGCCATCAGCATCGCCGGGATCGCGCCCGGCAGCCTGACCGTCCACGTCACCAACGTCGGGTACGTGCCCTGGGACCTCGCTCCGGGTGCGCAGCTGGTCTTCCACCTCCGCTGGGCCCGACATGCCGAGTCGCTGACGAGCACCGCGGCGATCCCGGCACCGGCCATCCGCTCGCTCGGCGCCGCCAACGCCCAGCTGCCCGGCGTGGTCCAGCCGGAAGGCAGTGGCTGGCGTCTGGAAGTGACGGCCGAGCTGACGGGCCAGGCTTGGGCTGCGGACCTCGGCGCGGAGGCTCGGGACACGCTGCGCCTGGCATCGCCCGATGCAATGGATGTCAGCGCCGGCCCAACCCAGGCGAGCTGAGGTGTCCGGCCCGAGCTAGTCGGAGCCCTGCAGCTTGTCCCGGATGGCGTCGAAGCGCTCGAACTTGTCGAGCGACGGCTTGCGTGCCTTGTCGGGATACTTGGCGGTTTGAACCGACTCCAGCAGCAGCTCGATCTCATCCGGCGTGAAGTGGATGGTGCGGAGGAGCTTCTCGGTCGGCGGCTTGCGGTCGACGATCTCGGTGATCGCATCATCGGTCTCGTCGACGACCTCCGGCCGCGTCGGACGGAAGAGCTCCTCCGATCCGACCAGCGAGACGCGCTTGAACTTGGACATCGTTTCTTCTTCCTACTTCCCGTTCCCGATGACCGACTTGGCGAGCGCGCGATAGGCGTTGGCGCCGTCCGACGCCGAAGCGTACTGCAGGATCGACGCGCCGGCGAGGGGAGACTCCGCGAACCGGATCGAGTCCTTGATCGCGAACGGGTAGACGGTGTCGCCGAAGTGCTCGCGGACCAGCGCCAGCACCTCCTGGGAGTGCAGCGTGCGGCCCTTGAAGATGGTCGGCAGGATCCCGTCCACCTTCAGCTGCGGGTTGAGCTTCGCCCGCACGCGGTTGATCGTGTTGAGGAGCTGCTGCATCCCCTTCATTCCGAAGTACTCGCACTGGAGTGGGATGATCACCTCGTCGGACGCCACGAAGGCGTTCAGCGTCAGGAGGGAAAGCGACGGCGGGCAGTCGATGATTATGAAGTCGTAGCGCCGCTTGGCTGGCAGCAGCTTCTCCTTCAGGATCCCTTCCCGGCCGATCTCGGTGAAGAGCTGGCCCTCCGCCCCGGCGAGCTCGATGTTGGCGGGGATGAAGTGGACACCGATCGACTCCGAGACCTGGATGACGTCGTTGACCGAGGTGTCGGGGTCGACCAGCAGGTTGTAGATCGTCAGGTGGATCTCGTCCGGGGTCTTGACGCCCATGTTCATGGTCAGGTGGGCCTGGGCATCGAGGTCGAGGAGGAGTACCCGCTGCCCCACTTCGGCGAGGGCTGCTCCAAGGTTTACCGCGGTGGTGGTCTTGCCGACACCCCCCTTCTGATTCGAGATGGAGATTGTCCGCGCCATTCGGAGGCGAGTCTAACAGCGCGCCAAGGTGGGCGGAAGGGAGGCGGTGGGGCTCTATTGGAGGGGGGACGTCCCCCCTGTCGGCCGTGCTCGGCAAGCCTCCGCGCGGCCTACCCCCCTTAGAATGACCGGGCTTTGTCAGCTCTCTCCTACTTCCTGCCACTCGCCGCGGGCGATGGCGACGGCGACGGGCTCGGGCTCGCGGCG
>DATCOZ010000338.1:0-2670 GCA_036564345.1 Candidatus Dormiibacterota bacterium
TGCAGATCAATCGGTTCCCGAGGCTTTTCGCCGTAGTGCTGTTCGCGCTGACCGCGGCTATGGTGCTGGGCGGCGCGCTGGGATACACCCTGAGGTCCTCGGTCGCCGGCTCAGGGACGTCGCATTCCTTCGTCCAGCAGGCTTCGACCGGCGCTGCGAATCCCAACACCAACAGCAGTGCTTGGGGCCAGAGCCACCAGCCCTACTGAGGTCCGACATCTCGAATAGGCCGGGAGTCTTGCGACTCTCGGCCTATTCGCGCGCTACGCCCCACACCTGAGATTTTGCGGAGCGAGTCCTGCGCATCGAGGATGGGAGGATCCTTCCCGGTTGATCCTTGCGAGTTTGGATCCGGTCGAGAAATCTTAGGCGCGCACACAAACACCCAGTAGCGATTGACGGCTTCTCCGCAGGTCCCTTGGCGAGCCTACTGTCGCCACCAGCGCAGTACCTAGGGCGCGGCGTCGGCGGGTAGTGATAAGGGCCGCAGCCCTTGGCGGCGGCCCTTCAAAGAGGGGGGACTCCAGAATGACGCTTGAAGAGACCCGACCTTGCACCCGGCTTGTGTGCTGCGGGCGCGGATCCATTGTACTTTCAATTGCACTCGATCAGGCGAATCCGCCACCGGCGACCGCTGCGCTCCGGACATGGCGATGCCATCTCAGTCGGGAACGGCTGGAGTTCCCCCGCTTGCCGCTAGGTTGGGCGGGATGAGGGTCGCCGCTTGCCGGCACGAGTCCGGGTCTTGCCAGACTCGGGGTGCTGGCAGCGGATCAGGTCCGACCACATCTCAACGATGGCCCTTGACGCCAGGCCCTGCTCGCGGCGCAGCTTTTTCCATGTCGCAAAGTCCACCGCCAGTGACAACAGGGGAGCGGCCCGCGACGCCTCCCATCCCTCGCACAACGTCTCGCAGATGCGCTGGAAGACCTCGACCACAGGCTGCATGGCCTCGGCCGATTCCTGCACCGCGCCGTAGTCGCGCACGCTGTTCGTCATCACGGGTTCGCTGGCCTCGAACCAGGCGTAGAGCTCGGTCAGGCCAACCTGGAGGCGCTCCTCCGGGTCTGTGATCGACTGCCACCCATCGGGGTCCGGGAGCGGATGCATCTCGAGGCCGAACGCGATGCAGCTGCGAAAGAGCTCCAGCTGGCTTTCAAAGTTCCGGTACACGGTTTGCCGAGGCAGTCCCGCCCGGTCGGCGACCAGGGCGATGGTGGTCAACGCCGGGCCGATGGTCGAATGAAGCTCGTAGGTGGCCTTCGCGATACGGCGCCGAGTCTCCGCGACGCTGTCGCGTCGCTTGACCATCTTGTACTCACGGGCCACGCTCTTTAGGATATCATGTGACACGCCGACACCCTAAACTTGACATTCGGTCCCTGAGCGTTTTACCATGACATCACGACACGCGAAATGGTATTGCAGCGGGCCCCGGCGCCCGCGGCCACGGTAGCGATCACAAGGAGGCAGGCTGTGCAGGTACTCGATGCAGCGGCGGTGGCCACGGGAATAGGAGAGGCGCGCTGGTGGTTTGGGGCGCTCGCGGAGATCAAGGCGACCGCGGCCGACACGGGCGGTCAATTCACCCTGGTGGAGGTGACCTGCCCGCCTGGTTACCAGGGGGTGCGGCACGTCCACCACAACGAGGACGAGGCGTTCTGGCTGCTGGCGGGCGACATGGACCTCGAGGTAGGCGGCAATCAGATCGAGATGCACGCCGGCGACTACGCCTTCGGGCCGCGGGACGTTCCCCACAGCTTCTCGGCCGGTGACGCCGGCTGCCGGGTGCTGTTCATCCTCACCCCCGGCGGCTTCGAGAACCTCATCATGGCAACCAGCGAGCCCGCCCAGGCTCGGACCGTCCCGCCGCCATCAGACGAGATGCCCGACATCGCGCGGCTGAACGAGATCGTGGCGCAGTTCGGCGGTGAGATCCTGGTCTGAGCCAGCTAGCCCGCCCATGGTGGTCCCGCGTCGGCTGATCGTCGCCGGCGCGGGCTGCCGCGAGGGCCAACGACCAGTGCCAGAGCGCGGGACCGGTCTTGGCAGCCCCTTTGTGTTTAGGCGCACGCGAAAACACCACCCAGCGATTGACGGCCTCGCCGCTCCGGATGTACGATCCGGTTCTCGCCACCGGAGGACCCGCTGGGATTCCCTCCACGTTGAGCAACGAAAATGCTGTGCGCGAATGGAACCGGCCTGGGGACAGGCCGCGATGGGGGGAACCGGCATGCAGAGGGGACAGTCAACTCTAGAGTGGGTAATCGGTGCGGCAGTGATTTTAGGGACGCTTACTTCCCAACGGGACTTTTGCCCCAAACCAGGGAGCACCCAGTAGTTTCGATTGCCAACCTCATGGCTCCGCCAGGAGGAGTCGGCGAACAGAGTCGGTGAGCCATTCCTCAAACTGAACAGGGCGCCAGCCGCGCTCGACGACGAGTTGCCTATAAGTTTCTGAGCCTGACAGCGTGTACAGGACATCTGCTGCCCGGGCATCGTCGAAACCGGCGCGAAGCCAGCCCGCGGCAGCGAGGTGGCGCGCTACCTGGCTCACGGCAGCGAGGTGGCGTACTTGCCAGTCATCCCACAATGTTTCCAATTTCGGGTCGTTTCCACGCCCAGAGCGGAGAATCCCGCTAATCCCCGCGGTGCGCTCATGGAGTTTTC
>DATCOZ010000005.1:0-3103 GCA_036564345.1 Candidatus Dormiibacterota bacterium
GATCCTGAGCCAGATCGTCCGCGGTGCGGCCGAGGAGCTGGCCAGCCGACCCGGAGAGCTTGTCGACCCGGTCCTGGTTGCCTCGGCCTTCGCCCGTGCCGCCGATGCGGCCTACGACTCGGTGCGCGAGCCCGCCGAGGGGACGATGCTGACCGTGTTCCGCGAGATGGCCCACTCGATCGCCCGCCAGCTCGCCCACCTGGACGCCGAAAAGCAGCGCCTCGGTCCCGAGGTCAGCGACGCCGAGCAGGACGCCCTGCTGGCCGAGGTCCTGGAGCGCGCGATCGAGGACGGCCAGCAGGCAGTGGAGCGAACACCGGAGCAGCTCGAGGTGCTTCGCGAGTCCGGTGTCGTCGATGCCGGCGGTTACGGCCTGGTCCTGATCCTGGCGGGGGTGGTCGCCGGATTGCGCGGCGACGGCTCCGAGGTCCCCGCGATCGCCCATCACGAGCCGCCTCGCGTCACCAGGCCCCACCACGAGGACAGCCGCTTCCGCTACTGCACCAACTTCATCGTCACCGGGTCGGAGCTGGTCGGGCGAGAGTTCGTCCCCCGGCTCGAGGAGCTTGGCGACTCGGTGCTCGTGGTCGGCGACGAGGCGACTCTGAAGGTGCACGTGCACACCGACGAGCCCGAGGCCGCTGTGGCGCTGTTCGAGGGGTCGGGCGGGGTGAGCCAGCTCGACGTCGGCGACATGCGCGAGCAGATCGCCGAGCGCCGCGAGCGCCTCGGTGTCGCGCGCAGCGGGGTCGTGGCGGTGATCGCCGGCGAGGGCCTGCGGGTCCTTTTCGAGGACCTCGGTGCCCACGTCGTCGACGGCGGTGAGACCCTGAACCCATCCACCTACGAGCTGCTCGCCGGAATTCACGAGGTGGTGGCCGAGGAGGTCCTGGTGCTGCCCAATTCCTCCAACGTCGTGATGGCCGCCGAGCGCGCCGCCGAGCTTTCCGAGAAGCCGACTCGAGTAGTTGAGTCGACATCCCAGCAGGCCGGCCTGCTGGCCCTGGTCGAGGTGGACCCCGAAGCCCCCGCGGCCGAGAACGCCGACCGGCTCGAGTCGGCCCTGGCGGAGATCCGAACCGGCGCCGTCGCCCCCGCCGCCCGCGACGACGCCCAGGGCCGCTTTCGACGCGGCGACGCGGTCGGGTTCGTCGGCGAGAAGGTGGTCGCCTGGGGCGGCGCCGGCTCGACCCTGGCGGCGACGATAGAGCGGCTCGGTGCCGATGCCGAGCTGGTCACGGTGATCGGAGGCCGCGAGGCGCCGATCCCGCTGGTCGAGATCGACTCCCACACCCCGGACGCGATCGAGCTGGAGCTCCAGGAGGGAGGGCAGCCGCACTACTGGTGGCTGCTCGCGGCTCAATGAGATGAGCGAGGGCGAGGACTCACCGCTTCTCTGGCAGCTCCGCTTCTCCCATTTCAACGAGAAGGCCCGCTGGGCCCTCGACTACAAGAAGGTCCCGCACCGCCGGCGCTCGCTGGTGCCGGGACGGCATGTCGAGCGCTCGAAACGGCTCGGTGGGACGGGAACGACACCGATCCTGAAATTGGACGGAGAGGTGATCGGGGACACCTCTGAGATCGTCGCCAAGCTGGAGCAGCACCAGCCGGACCCGCCGCTCTACCCCGACACTGAGATCGAGCGCCACGCGGTCCTCGACCTAGAGCAGTACTTCGGCAGAGAGGTGGGGCCCGGTGTCCGCACCGCCATCTTCCACGCAATCCTGCCGTACAGGCGCGTCGCGGTTCCGCTCACCACCCAGGGCCTCGGGGTCGGCGTGCGGGTCATGTTCACCCTCGGCTACCCGGGGATACGGCGAGCCGTCAGGCGCGCGATGGACGCCGACGACGACGGGGCGCGGCGTGGACGAGAAGCGACGGTGCGGGGGCTGGAGCGCGTCGAGGACGAGCTTGGAGGACGCGAGTACCTGGTCGGCGAGCGCTTCAGCGTCGCCGACCTCACCGCCGCGGCGCTCCTCTGCCCACTGGTCGCGCCGCCCGAGTTCGCCTACGACTGGCCTCCCGCCTGGCCGGACGAGTGGGAGGAGTTTCGCCGCTCCCTCGCCGACCGGCCCGGATATCAGTGGGTGCAGGAGATGTATCGCCGCCACCGGGGCAGCTCGGCGGCGATCAGTGACGACTGACTACGTGACTTCCGATGGCGGCGAGCTGCCGGTTCGCCATCGTCGGCCAAGCGTAGCCTTCGCTTCGTGAGTGCGAGGCTGATCAAGAGAGCTCGGCTTTGGGCCGAGCGCGAACCAGGTGCCGGATGAGCAAGTCCGCTGTGCCGGCCACCGCTTCCTCTGAAGATTTGCGGACCCTGGCGGCTGACGGCCCGCCCCGGGCCTTCGGAAGCGGCGAGGGGACGAGCCGCGAGCAATTGCTCGCCGTGCCGCTGCGGTGGCCACGCCCTGCCAGCCTGAGCGCATCGCTGCAGACGCTTGCCGGGATCGGGCCCAAGCTCTCGGTTGCCGCCGGCGAGGCCGGGGTCGAGACGCTCGGCGACCTGCTGCTGCGAGTGCCGCATGGATACCGCGACCGCACCGAGCTGCGCCAGCTCGACGATCTGAAGATCGGTGAGGAAGCGACGGTGCAGGTGGAGGTGCGCAGCGCCAAGCTGCGGCCCACCCGCCGCCGCGGGCTGACGATCGTCGAGGCGAAGGTGGCCGACGACTCGGCGACCGTGAGCGCGACCTGGTTCAACCAGGCCTGGCTGGCCGAGAAGCTGACGCCAGGGACAGCCCTGCTGCTGCTGGGCCAGCTCGACCGCCGCGGCTTTCGGGTCGCCGAGTACGAGTTGCTCGACGCCGGCCAGGATGGCTTGGTCGAGTCGGAGGAGCGCCTGCTTCGCGGCGCGGCGCCCGGCCGTCGGCCGCCGCCCGGTCTTCACACCACGGGGCTGGTCGGCGTACATCCGGCGACCGAGAAGCTGCGCGCGCAGCGCCTTCGCGAGTGGGTCTGGCAGGCCGCCGGGCTGGCGGGCGACGCGATCGAGCCGCTGCCAGCGGAGCTTCGGGCGCGGCGCGAGCTGGCCGGCGTCGCCGATGCCCTGGTCGCCGTACATTTTCCGGCCGACGCGGAGCAGGTCGAGACAGCCCGCCGC
>DATCOZ010000286.1:0-8418 GCA_036564345.1 Candidatus Dormiibacterota bacterium
CTGCGGCCACTCGAGCCTGGGCGTCGGCGACCGCCGCCACATCTTCTTCCTCGAGGCGGACCACCTGCGCGAGGTCACCGACTTCCCGACCGCGTTCGGGCTGCCGGTCAGCTCCTATCCCAACCTGGCCTTCGCGATCCATCCCTACACCCACAAGTACACGATCGACGCCCTGGCCGGCCAGGACCCGAAGACCGCCGGCTACCCCTTCGGCGGCTACGACCAGGCATACGGCACGGCCGAGGCGGAGGCGCGTTCGATGGACGCCGCCCTCTTTGTGAGCGAGTTCGGCAACGAGCCCGCCCTGGACGGGCTCCTCCTCAGCAATGAGCTGGAGGAGCAGGACAGCCACCTCACCGGCTCGACCTACTGGCCCTGGAAGGAGAACTGCGGCGGCAGCACCTGGGGCGTCTACGCCGGCCCGCTCGGCAACCTGGACACGCCCTGCGCCCACCAGAAGCTCACCCTCCAGGGGACCGCTCCCCAGCCCGAGAACGGCTGCCTCCGCAAGTCGAAGGAGCGGCTGCTCGCCCGGCCGACCGTGATAGCAGCGGTCGGGACCGGGCTGAAGTACGGCTACGATCCGGCGACGGGCGCCTTCTCGCTCTCGGCAACGGCCACGACGGGCAACCAGCTGGCGACCCGGGTGCTGGTCCCCAAGCAGGTCGTCGGGACCATCAGCCAGCCCTCCTCCCTCCTCCCCGACGGCAACCGGGTGGTCGACTTCGTTCCCTCCGGCGGCTACACCCTGAAGATCGCGGCCGCCCCTTTACGCCTGGCCGGCTGTTAGGTTCGGCGGCCATTCGGGGGAGAATGCACTCGTGGAGACCAATCCTCGGGTCCTCCGGGTCGCCCTCGCCCAGCTCAACCCGACCGTCGGCGACCTCGAAGGCAACGGCCGCAAGGTCGTCGAGTGGACCGAGCGTGCCCGCGAGGCCGGCGCCGACCTGGTCGCCTTTCCCGAGCTCTTCCTGACCGGCTACCCGCCCGAGGACCTGCTCCTCAAGCCGAGCTTTATCCGCGACAATCTCCGCCAATTGGAGAAGGTCGCCGCCGCGGCGAAGGGGATCGCCGTGGTCGTCGGCTTCGTCGACATGGAGAACGACATCTACAACGCCGCCGCCTTCGCCTTCGACGGCGAGGTCAAGGGCGTCTACCACAAGTACTACCTGCCCAACTACGGCGTGTTCGACGAGGAGCGCTACTTCCGCCGCGGCGCGCGAAGCCCGCTCTTCGTCTACCAGGGGGTACGGATCGGGCTAAGCATCTGCGAGGACGCCTGGTATCCGAGCGGGCCGCTCGCGGTCCAGGCGCTGCACGGCGCCGAGCTGCTCGTGAACATCAACGGCTCGCCCTACCACGCCGGCAAGCGGGAGGCGCGCGAGACGATGATCAGGACCCGCGCGATGGATGCCCGCGCCTTCATGGCGTGGGTGAACACCAGCGGCGGGCAGGACGAGCTCGTCTTCGACGGCAACAGCCTGATCTACGGACCCGAGGGCCAGGTCATCGCGCACGCGCCATCCTTCGAGGAGGCTCTGTTGGTCGGCGACCTGGATGCCGGCTCGGTCTTCAGCGAGCGGCTCCACGACACCCGGCTCCGGCGCGAGGCGCAAGAACCGGTCCACGTCGAGATGGCGGTCAGCGAGGTCGAGGTCGGCGAGCACCAGCACCCGACCCGGAAGTGGCTCCGGGCGCCGATCGCAGAGCCGCTCGCGGGACCGGCCGAGGTCTACGCGGCGGTTGTCACCGGCACCCGCGACTACATCCTCAAGAACGGCTTCGCCAAGGTCGTCCTCGGACTCTCGGGAGGCGTCGACTCGGCCCTCACCGCGGCCATCGCAACCGACGCGCTGGGTCCCCAGAACGTCATCGGCGTGACGATGCCCTCGCGCTACACGTCGGCCGAGAACCTGGAGGACGCGGCGGAATGCGCCGAGGCGCTCGGCATCCAGCTGCTGGAGATCCCGATCGACCCCGCCCACGAGGCTTTCGGTGGGATGTTCGAGGACCTCTTCACAGACACCAAGCCGGGAGTCGCGGAGGAGAACATCCAGCCCCGGATCAGGGGCATCATCCTGATGGCGCTCTCCAACAAGTTCGGCTACCTGCTGCTCTCGACCGGCAACAAGTCGGAGCTGGCGACCGGCTACTGCACCCTCTACGGCGACATGGCGGGCGGCTTCGCGGTGCTCAAGGACATCCCCAAGACGCAGGTCTACGAGCTCTGCGTCTATCGCAACTCCCTCAATGGCAAAGCGATACCGGAGCGGATCCTCACCAAGGCGCCTTCGGCCGAGCTGCGGGAGAACCAGAAGGACAGCGACAGCCTGCCGCCCTACGAGGTGCTCGACCCCATCCTCCGCGGCTACGTGGAGGACGACCGCAGCTACGAGGAGCTGGTCGCCGCCGGCCACGACCCGGCCACCGTCACCCGCGTCATCCAGCTGGTCGACCGCAGCGAGTACAAGCGCCGGCAGGCGCCGCCCGGCGTGAAGATCACGCCGCGCGCTTTCGGGCGCGACCGGCGGATGCCGCTCACCAATCGCTACGCTGCCGACGGCCGATAATCAACTGTGGCTTCGAGCTACGACATCGCGATCGTCGGAGGCGGCCCTGGCGGCTATGTCGCCGCGCTTCGCGCCGCCCAGCTGGGGGCCAGCGTGGTGGTCATCGAGAAGGACCGGTTGGGGGGCACCTGCCTCAACTGGGGCTGCATCCCGACCAAGGCGCTGCTGACCTCGGCCGAGGTGTTCGCGCTCGCCAAGCGGGCGGCCGAGTTCGGGGTCGAGGTGAAGGGCCTGACCTTCAACCTTCCTGCCGCGATGGAGCGCAAGGCGAAGGTCGTCAACACCCTGGTGAGCGGGGTCGGGATGCTTTTCAAGTCGAGTGGCGTGGAGTCGAGGCAGGGCACCGCGCGGCTCCTCGGCAAGGGCCGCCTCGCGGTCGGCAAGGAGGAGATCTCGGCAGCTGACATCGTCCTCGCCACCGGCTCCGTGCCGGCGCGGATACCGATCAAGGGTGTCGAGCACACCATCGACTCGACCGCGATCCTCGAGCTGACGCGTCTGCCGAAGCGGCTGGTCATCATCGGCGGCGGCGTCGTGGGGATGGAGTTCGCGTCGCTCTTCAGCGAGCTCGGCACCGAGGTGACCGTGCTCGAGATGCTGCCGCAGATCCTCCCGATGATCGAGACCGAGGTATCGAACGTCTACCGCCGGCACCTCGAGAAGCTGGGCGGCACCGTCCACACCGAGGCGAAGGTCGAAGAGGTGCGGAAGGACGGCAAACAGCTCAAGGTCCGCTTCGGGCTCAAGGGCGAGGGCTCCGAGGCCGCGGCCGATGTCGTCCTGCTGGCGGCCGGCCGCTCACCCTACACGGAAGGTCTCGGCCTCGACACGGCGGGCGTCGAGCTGGACGGCAAGCACGTCAGGGTCGACGACCACCTGCGTACCTCGGCTGACGCGGTCTGGGCGATCGGCGACGTCATCGGCGGCATCATGCTCGCCCACGTCGCGTCGTACGAGGGCGTCTGCGCGGTCGAGAACATCGCAGGTGGCGGCGACCGGGTTCCCGACTACCACGCCGCGCCGAACTGCATCTACACCGAGCCGGAGATCGCCAACGTGGGTCTCCGCGAGGCGGAGGCACGCGATGCCGGGCACGAGGTCAAGGTCGGCCGCTTCCCCCTCCAGGCGAGCGGCCGAGCGCTCACCCTCGGACAGGCCGAGGGCCTGGTCAAGGTCATCGCCGACGCCAGGACCGACAAGGTTCTCGGCGTCCAGATGGTCGGGCCGCGCGTTACCGAGCTGATCGCCGAGGCCACCTTCGCAATCCAGCACGGGCACACCATCCACGACATCGACCTCACCATGCACGCGCACCCGACGATGGCCGAGTCGCTGCTCCAGGCCGCGCTCGCGGCCGACGGGCGTGCGATCGAGATACCAAACCGCAAACCCCGGACGCCCGCGGCCGCAACGGCCACTGCGCGCGCGGCCGAACCCAAGGAGGAGTCCTCTGTGGCACGTTCTGTCGAGGAAAAAAAGACTGGCGCCGCGGGCAACGGCCGGTCGTCGAAAACAGTGCCGGCGCTGACCGACATCCGGTTGACGATCGACAAGAAGAACCGTGCCGAGCTGATGCGCCTGTACCGCCTGATGTACTACATCCGCCGGTTCGAGGAACGCTGCCAGGAGATGTACACGCGGGCGAAGATCGGCGGCTACTGCCACCTCAACATCGGTGAGGAGGCAACCGTCGTCGGCGGCATCGCCGCGCTCCACCCGAACGACTACATCTACACGAGCTACCGCGAGCACGGCCACGCGATCGCACGCGGCGTCGACCCCAAAGCGGTGATGGCCGAGCTCTTCGGTCGCGAGACGGGCACCTCGCACGGCCGCGGCGGCTCCATGCACCTGTACGACGCAGAGCGCCATTTCATGGGCGGCTACGGCATCGTCGGCGGCCATCTCCCCCTCGCCGTAGGCGCGGGCTGGGCCATCAAGTACGAGAAGCGCAAAGACGTCGTGTTCTGCATGTTCGGCGACGGCGCGACCAACATCGGCGCGTTCCACGAATCGCTCAACTTCGCCGCCGTGTTCGACCTGCCGGTGGTGTGGTTCTGCGTCAACAATAAGTGGGGCATGGGCACCTCGGTGGAGCGGGCGTCGGCGGTGCCGGACATGTACCGCAAGGCGTGCGCGTATGACATGGAGGCGATCCAGGTCGACGGCATGAACGTGCTCGAGGTGCTCCACAAGACGGGCGAGATCGTCGAGAAGACGCGCAAGGATTCGAAGCCGCGATTCATCGAGGCGGTCACCTACCGCTTCAAGGGACACTCCGTCGTCGACCCCGATAAGTACCGCGACGAGAAGGAGAAGAAGGAGCACCTGAAGTCCGACCCGCTGACGTTCTTCGAGTCGGAGCTGATTGCCGCCAAGCTCGCCGAGGCGGACGATTTCAAGAAGATCAAGGAGGAGGTCGAAGGCGAGGTACAGGACGTCATCGACTACGCGGACCAGAGCCCCAACCCCGACCTCAAGGATCTCTTCAAGTACGTCTATGCGGGCGAGTGGGAGGTCGGCGGACGTGGCTGAGATGCTCTACCGAACGGCCCTCCATGACGCGCTCATCGAGGAGATGGACCGCGACGACAAGGTCTACCTGATGGGCGAGGACATCGGCCGGTTCGGCGGCGCCTACCGCGTCACCGACGGGCTGCTCGACAAGTACGGCGAGATGCGCGTCGTCGACACGCCGATCGCCGAGGAGGTGATCGTCGGCTGCGCCATCGGGTCGGCGATGCTGGGGCTGCGGCCGGTTGTGGAGATGATGACCGTCAACTTCTCGCTCGTCGCATTCGACCAGATCGTGCAGAGCGCCGCCAAGATCCGCTACATGTTCGGCGGCCAGGCGACGGTGCCGCTGGTGATCCGGATGCCGGGCGGCGCCGGCCACCAGCTCTCGGCCCAGCACTCGCACAGCTTCGAGGCGCTCTACGGCATGATCCCCGGCCTGTTGGTGGTCGCGCCGACCACGCCCGAGGACGCCAAGGGTCTGCTCAAATCGGCGATCCGAACCCCCAACCCGGTGATGTTCCTGGAGTCGATGAGCCTCTACAACATGAAGGGCGAGGTCCCCGACAAGGAGTACCTCACCCCGATCGGCAAGGCCGCGCTGCGCCGCGAGGGCAAGGACCTGACGATCGTCGGCGTCTCGCGCCAGGCGGTGCTCGCCCAGCTCGCCGCGCAGAAGCTGGAGGAGGAAGACGTCGACGTCGAGGTGATCGACCTTCGCTCGATCCGGCCCATCGACTGGCAGCCGATCGTCGATTCGGTGAAGAAGACCAACCGGCTGCTCGTCGTCGAAGAGGGCTGGCCGACCTACGGCGTGTCGGCCGAGATCGCGGCCGGCATCCAGCTGCGCGCCTTCGACTACCTCGACGGGCCGATCGAGCGGATCGGCGGCGCCGAGGTGCCGATGCCCTACAACCAGCAGCTCGAGAAGCTGGCGATCCCTTCCAGTGACGACATCATCCGCAAAGCCCTCGAGATGGTGGGCAAGGGAAAGAGCTGAAATGTCCGACGTCAACATGCCGAAGCTCTCCGACACGATGGAGGAGGGCACCGTCATCGAGTGGAAGAAGAAGACCGGTGACGCGATCAAGAAGGGCGACGTGCTGGCCGAGGTCGAGTCCGACAAGGCCAGCTTCGAGCTCGAGGCGGACGCCGACGGTGTGCTCAGCATCGTCATCGACGCGGGCAAGGCGGTGCCGGTTGGCGACGTGATCGCCAACATCGGAAAGGAGGGCGATGCGCCCGCCAAAGCAGCGACGAAGCCCGAGGCCGAGGCCGAGGACAAATCCGAGACCGACGCCAAGGCAAAGCCAAAGCCGAAGCCGGCGGAGGATGAGCAGGTTGTCTCGCCTGCGGCCGAGGGCGAGGTCGAAGGCCCCGCTGTGGAACCGTCCGAGGAGCGCTCCGAGGAGGCGGCCCAGGCTCGTCCGGCGGCAACCGGCGACGGCGGCGACGACGGCGGCAGCGACGGCACCCGGATCAAGGCATCGCCGATCGCCGCCCGGCTGGCGGCCGAGATGGGCGTCAACCTGGCCGAGCTGAAGGGCAGCGGCCCCGACGGTCGCATCATCAAGGAGGACGTGCTCGCGGCGGCCAAGCAGGGCGGCACGGGCGGGCGGGCGGCGCCCCAGCAGCGGGTTGCGGCGCGATCCGGGCCCGAGGTGGAGCACGAAGAGCTCACCCGGATGCAGACCATCGTCGCCCGCCGGATGGTCGAGTCGAAGACGACGGTTCCCCACTTCTATCTCACCACCGAGGCGCGGATGGACGAGGCGGTGAGGATCCAGAAACAGATCCGGGAGACCGTCACGGGGGCCGAGAAGCTGACCATCTCCGACCTCGTGATGCGCGCCAGCGCGCTGGCGCTGCGTCGCTTCCCGGGCGTCAACGCCTCCTGGGGCGGCGACCACATCGAGGTCAAGCGCCGCATCAACATCGGGTTCGCCGTGGCCCAGCCGAAGGGCCTCGTAGTGCCGGTGCTGAAAGATGTCGACGCCAAGGACCTGGTCCAGATCTCGATCGAGTCGCGACAGCTCATCGAGCGGGCGCGGGCGGGCAAGCCCTCCCCCCAGGACCTGGAGGGCGGCACCTTCAGCATCTCGAACCTGGGGATGTTCGGGATCACCGAGTTCGCCGCCGTCGTGAACATGCCCGAGGCGGCCATCCTCGCGATCGGCGCGGTGACCGACCGTCCGGTCGTCGAGAACGGACAGATCGTGCCGGGCAAGCTGATGAAGATGACGCTGTCGGTCGACCACCGCGTCCTCTATGGCGCGGACGGAGCGCAGTTCCTGGCCGAGGTGAAGCGCCTGCTCGAGAACCCGGTCAGCCTCGTCCTCCCTCCGGACCAGGGATGACTCCCAAGGAGGTCGCCGCCCGGATCGACGCCGTGGGCACGGCGATCGAAGCCGAGCTGGGCACGCTCGAGGAGGAGCTGGCGTCCTGGCACCCGGCCGAGGGGGAATGGTGCGTCAAGGAGGTCCTCGCCCATATCATCAACACCGAGCGGGTCGGCTTCGCGGGCCGGATCAACGAGATCCTGGCCGCCGACGAACCGAGCCTGAAGGCGAGCGGCCGCGAAGAGCCGGCCTGTGACCGCAGCCTGGCCGAGATGCTGGCCGAGTTCCGCGAGCAGCGGATTCGGAGCGTCGACCTGGTCGCTCGCCTGCAGCCGGCCGACCTCACTCGCGCCGGAATCCACGAGCGGGTCGGCCGCCTGACCGTCAACGACCTCATCCACGAGTGGGTCCACCACGACCGGGCCCACCTGAAGCAGATCCTGGGAAACGTCCAGGCGTCGGTCTATCCCTCGATGGGCGGGGCGCGGGCTTTCGTCAGCTAAGCCGACCTTCTTCCGCAGCCCTTTGAATGCCCGCTCCCCGGCCATCCGCATGAATGGGAGGGTGATTCATTTGACCGCCGCCATCCGATCCGGACTTGCCGCCGCGCCGACCCGTAGGGGGGGAAGTCCGGGGTTTGGTGCCTATTAAGGGGAGTCGGCCGGGGGCGCTGGCGCTGGGGCCCGGCGTCTTGCGTCGGGTTGAGGTCTGGTTTGGTCCCAATGAAGGGGAGTCGGTCCGATGCGTTGGCGTCGGAGCGCGGTGTCTTGTGTCGGGTCGACGTCTTGTGTGTTGCCTATGAAGGGGAGTCGGTCCGGTGCCTTGGCGTCGTAACGCGGTGCCTTTCGTCGGGCCGAGGTCTGGTGGGGCGGTCGAAGGCCCGCCCCCAAAGGACCACCCACCCTTCTTGGGGGTTGTTTCCTGGTGGTGGCCCGAAATGTATTCGGGTTGTTGATGGCTGGCCAAACAGCCCGGTAAAGGGTCTTGACTCCACG
>DATCOZ010000290.1:0-15263 GCA_036564345.1 Candidatus Dormiibacterota bacterium
TGGCGGGCTTCGGCGCCGCCCTCCTGCTGATCCAGCGCCGGGAGGTCGGCACCTAGAAGTAGCCTGCGAGGCCTGTACTAGTCTTGCGGTTGGTGTCCTCCAGCCCGGACCAGCTCTCGATCGAGGTCGGCGGCTTCCCGACCGCCGTCCGGCCGATGCAGGCCGAGCCGGCCGAGGCCCCCTTCAGCAACAACGAGTACCTCTTCGAGGTCAAGTGGGACGGCCTCCGCTGCCTCCTTTTCGTGGGGCCCGACGGCGGGGTGCGCCTGCAGGACCGCGCGCTGCGCGACGTCACCTACCAGTTTCCAGAGTTTGGCAACCTCGGCGGACTGCTGCCGCCGGGCACCGTCCTCGACGGCGCGCTGGTGGTGACCGATGGCGAAGGGAGGCCGGAGACCGGCGCGCTGCGGCGCCGCCTGGCGGGCCCGGCCGGCGAGGACCAGCGGCCGGCCGCCTACCTTGCCTTCGACCTCCTCTACCTAGAGGGCCGGCCGATGCTCCGCAAGCCGCTCTACCAGCGCAAGAAGCAGCTTCACAAGGTGGTCGGCTCGGGCCGCCACCTCTACGCGCCGAAGCACATCGAGGCGGAGGGCGTCGAGCTCTACGAGGCGTGCCTCGAGCAGGGCCTCGAGGGGATGATGGCCAAGCACCGCCAGAGCCTCTACGTGCCCGGCCAGCGAAGCCCGTTCTGGCTCCAGGTGAAGGCGGTCAAGTCGGACCCCTTCGTCGTCGTCGGCTGGATGGGCAGAGAGCCGTTCGACGCCCTCGTGGTCGCCTTCCACGAGTCAGGCCGGCTGCTTCCCTGCGGGACGGTTGGGGGCGGCTTCGAGCCGGCCGTGCGGGAGCAGGTCGCCGAACGGCTGAGCGAGCTCCACAGCGAGGACAGCCCGCTCGAGCCGCCGCCGATCATGGTCTCCCCCGTCCACTGGGTGCGGCCCGAGCTCGTCGTCGCCGTCCGCTACTCGGAGTGGTCGCCCGACGGCACCCTCCGCTTCCCCATCTTCGACGCGCTCAGGCCGGAGGTTCACCCGACCGAGTGCACCCGCCAGCGGCCGCGGGTCGTGCTGGCCGGGCGGACGCCGCAGGACAGCCCGAGCTTCTACCTGACCCGCTTTCCGTTCTAGGGCTCCCTGGCGTCGCCGTCCCCGCGGCTAACGCGTGAGGCCGAGCGCCACCTCGAGCTCCGAGTAAGAGTCGATCACCGCGTCGCCCTCGGGTCCCTCGCCGGTGTCGTCGTTGAACCCCCGGAAGCGCACCGCACGCATGCCGAGCGCCCTGGCGCCGGCCATGTCGGTGAAGCGCAGGTCGCCGATGTGGGCCGCTTCAGCCGGCGCGGCGCCCAGCCCGGCGAGGGCTTTGCGGAAGATCTCCGGCCGCGGTTTGGTGACGCCAACCTCGTCCGAGAAGGCCATCGCTTCGGGGTCGAAATGACGGCCCAGCCCGGTTCTTTCGAGCTGGCCGCGGAGCACCCGGCCGACCATCATCCCCGAGTCGCAGACGATCCCGAGCGGGATGCCGCGGTCGCGAAGCCTGGCGATCGCCGCCTCGACTCCGGCGATCGGCGTCAGCGTGCGATCCGGCGCGGGGTCCTCGATGAGTCGCTGCAGCTCGGCGCGCGACTCGGGCGGGGCCTCGAGTCGGAGCTCGGCGAGGAGGTGCTCGATGATCGCCGCCGGCCCGAAGTGGTCGGACCGTCGCCAGGCGGCGTCCTGGGTGGCGATCCCGGCCGCGAAGGCCGCGTCCACGACCTGGGGAGAGAGCTCGGCGCGGTGCCTGGCGACGAAGTCGCGGACGGCCTTGCGGCGGATCTCCGCCGCCGAGCCATTCCACTCGAAGAGTGTTCCCCAGAAGTCGAAGGTGACCGCTTTGAGCGGTTCAGCCACCGACGTCGACAGGGTTGCTCGGGATCTCGCCGGCGAGCAGCCGCGCAAGGAAGAAGGAGAGCCGGCGCGGGGCGAAGGTCTCCTCCGAAGCTTCCAGCTCGGAGTGCGTCCACCAGCGGAACTCCTCCAGCACCTCGAGCTCCTGGGCGTCGTTTCCGGAGCGGTCGACCTGGTGGGCGCCGACGCGGAGGAGGTAGAACCGCTCTCGCTGCCGGTAGGCGCGCCCGTTCCAGTTGAAGACGTGCTCGCGGAGCCAGACGCAGGGTCCGAGCGTCACCTCCCGCAAGCCGACCTCCTCGGCGAGCTCGCGAAGCGCGGCTTCGACGTGGTGCTCGCCTGCCGCCAGGCCCCCGCCTGGTGTGATCCAGAGATGGTCGCCGCTCTTCAGCCGCCACCTCAGGAGCAGGATGCGGTCAGCGCCGTCGAGGAGGATCACCCGCGCCGCGTGGCGGAGGACCGGCTGCTCCGTCGTCAGGTCAGGCGAGAATGTCATCGACGACCTCGAGGCTGATCGCGACCAGCCGGAAGTGGATCGGCCCGCGCCACCCGCTCGCGGCGCGGTACTCGGCGACGGTTCCCGCCATGGCGCGCTGCTTGCCGGCGTCGATCGCCTCCAGCGGAGTGCCATGGGCGGCCCCGACCCTCGTCTTGACCTCCACCAGGGAGACCTCGCGGCCGCGCCGGCAGACGAGGTCGATCTCGCCTCGCCGGCAGCGGAAGTTGCGGGCCAGCACCTCGTAGCCGAGGCCCCGGAAGTGCTCGGCGGCGAGCTCCTCGCCGGCTCTACCCAACCGCTGCCGGGTCAGCAATCTCGAAGGCGATCGGACCGCCCGCGGCCAGCTCGCGCACGCGGCGCCAGGAGGTGCGGTGGATGGGGCTGGGACCGAGGAAGCGGATCGCCTCCTGGTGGGCGGCAGTGGCGTAGCCCTTGTGGAGGGCGAAGCCGTAGCCGGGGTACTCGCTGTCGAACTTGATCATCTGGAGGTCGCGGTGGACCTTGGCGACGATGCTGGCCGCCATGATCGAGGCGCAGGTGCTGTCGCCCTTGACGACCGCGAGCTGGGGCAGGGGCGACTCGGGCACGTCGAAGGCGTCGAGCAGCAGGTACTCGACGGGCAGCCCGAGCGACGCCACGGCGCGCTCCATCGCAAGCTGCCGCGCCCGCGTCATCCCGACCCGGTTGAACTCGCGGGCGTCGACCTGGCCGACGCCGACCGCGATCGCCTGGCGGCGGATCCGCCGGTCGAGGATCAGCCGCTGGCCGTGGCTGAGCTTCTTGGAGTCGTCCAGGCCTGGCAGCCGGGCGCTCAGCGGAAGCACCGCGGCGCCGGCGACGACCGGCCCGGCGAGGGGACCGAGGCCCACCTCGTCGACGCCGGCGACCACTTTGAAGCCCATGCCGAGCGCGGTCCGCTCCCAGGCCCAGAGCTGGGGGCGCCGGGTCCTCTTCCTCACCGTCGGAGCCTACTCAAAGCGAGCCCGCTCCGACAGTCTTTACCGCGCTAAGCGCCGACTTTGGCCTTTGCCTTCGGCTTGGCCTTGGCTTTGCCGCCGTTCGGAGCGGGCTTGGCCTCATCTTCGACCGGCACCGCCCTGGCGGCTGCCACCTTGGGGCGGCGCTCCTTGATCCGGCCTTCCTTGCCGATCTTGTCGCGGAGGTAGTACAGCCGTGCCTGGCGGACGTCGCCGTGGCGGAGCACCTCGATCTTGTCGATGCGGGGCGAGTGGATCATGAAGGTCCGCTCGACGCCGACGCCGTGGGTGACGCGGCGGACCGTGAAGTTCTTCCTCAACCCGCCGCCGGTGACCCGGATGACGAGGCCTTCGAAGACCTGGATCCGCTCCCGGGTCCCCTCGACGACCTTGGCGTGGACGCGGATGGTGTCACCGGGCCGCAGCGCCGGCACGGACTCCTTGAACTGCTCCTGCTCGATCTGGTCGATCACGTTCATCTCTTCGTTTCCCCTTGCTGCGGAGTCCCTGCCCGGGCGAGCGTGCGCCGCTGCGCCTGCGCCTGCCGCCAGGCCTCGATCTCACGATGGTTGCCGGAGAGCAGCACTTCGGGAACCCGAAGGCCGCGGAACTCCGCCGGACGAGTGTATTGCGGATGGCCGAGCAGGTCGGTGGTGAAGGAGTCGCCGGCGAGCGACTCCTCGTCGCCGAGCACGCCCGGAACGAGCCTCGAGACGGCGTCGATGACCACCATCGCGGGCACCTCCCCGCCGCTCAGGACGTAGTCCCCGATCGAGATCTCCCGGTCGGCGAGGGACTCGCGGACGCGGTCGTCGATGCCCTCGTAGCGGCCGCAGACGATCACCAGGCCGGGCTCGGCCGCCAGCTCGCGGGCCAGCTGCTGGCTGAACGGCTCGCCCCAGGGCTCCATCAGGATCACCGGCCCGCCGTTCTCGGCCCGGATCGCCTCGATTGCCTCGAACAGCGGCTCCGGCTTGAGGACCATGCCCGGTCCTCCGCCGTAGGGCACATCGTCGACCTGGCGGTGGCGGTCGTGGGTGTGCTCGCGGAGGTCGTGGGCGTGGAGCTCGACCAGGCCGCGCCCGATCGCGCGGCCGACGACGCCGGCCGTGAAGACCGGCTCGAAGACCTCGGGAAACAGGCTGACGACGTCGAAGCGCAGCGTCACCGGGCTTCCTCGACCTCGAAGAGCCAGTCCTGCACGGTGACCCGTCCCGCCTCCAGGTCGACGGCGATGACGGCGTCCCGGGTCGCCGGGAGCAGGTGCTCGGCGCCGTCGTCTGCCGCGACGACCCAGACGTCGTTGGCCGGCCGCTCGAGCACTGCGGTCAGCTCGCCGACGGTGCGGCCCGATCCCGTCACCACCGCCAGGCCGATCAGTTGGTGGTGGTAGTAGGAGCCCTCGGCGAGCGGCCGGACCGCGTCTGCCGGCACCTCGAGGTAGCGGCCGCGATGCAGCTCGGCGAGGGTGCGGTTGTCGATCCCGACCAGCTTCAGGGTGACCGTCGGATGGCCCGGCTTCCACCATTCGACGCGGTGGGCGCGGCCGTCCAGGAAGAGCTCGGCGCCCGGCGCGAAGCGATCCTCGAAATCCGTCAAGGGATAGACCTTGACGGCGCCGGCGAGCCCGAAGGGCCCCGTCACCTGGCCGACGCGAACGAAATCAGGCAAGGTCCACGAACACCCGGCGGCGCTCGCGGAGGGACGCGGCGCGGACCAGGGAGCGGAGCGCCTCGATGTTCCGGCCTCCCTTCCCGATCAGCTTGCCGATGTCCTCCTCGGCCATCTTCACGGTGACCGAGACGGTGCCGCGGGAGCGTTCGAACGACTCCACGACGACCTCCTCGGGCTTCTCGGCGATCGACTTGGCGACGAACTCGACGAGGGCCCGGTAGTCGACCGGGGGCCCGCTCGGGCCGCGGCTGAATCCGCTCCGCTCACGGTCGAAGGGTGGCCGGCCGCCACCGCCGCCGGGGCCGCCCAGCCGCTGGGGACGGAAGCCGCCGGGCCGCCCGACGTCGCCCACCTAAGCCTTCTCCTCTGCGTCCGGCTCCGCGTCGGCGACCGCCTCGGGCTCGGCAACCGTTTCGGTCTCGGCGACGGGCTCCGCCTCCGCAACTGGCTCCGCCTCGGCAACGGTCTCCGGCTCGGCAGCCGCCTCCGGCTCTGTAGCCGTCTCCGGCTCAGCCGCGGTCTCGACCTCGGCGGCCGCTGGGGCAGGTGCCGGCGGCGCCTCGACACGCTTGGCGACCGGTTTCGGCTCCTTCCTGACGGCGCCGACGTTGACTGCCTTCGGGTGGCGGATCGCCGCTCCCTGGATGATCCCCTCCCGCTGGAGGAGGCTGCGCGCCGCGTCCGACGGCTGGGCGCCCTTGGCCAGCCATTCCTGGACCTTGGGCCCGTCGATCCGGATCGTGGCCGGCGAGGTCAGGGGATCGTAGATGCCGAGCTGCTCGATGAACCGCCCGTCGCGCGGCGACCGGGCATCGGCAACCACCAGCCGGTAGAACGGCTTCTTCTTCGCGCCCATCCGCCTAAGGCGAATCTTTACCAAGGCAAATCCTCCAGAACCTGCGGTTGAAAGCTCATCTCAGCGGGGCCGCATCCCCATCAACTTCCCCATGTCGAAGCCGCCTCTGCCGGCTTTTCCGCCGGTCAGCTGCTTCATCAATTGCTCCATCTGCTCGCGCGCCTTCAGCACCTTGTTGACGTCCGCCACCTGGGTGCCGCTGCCGCGGGCGATCCGGCGGCGCCGCGAGCCGTCGATCCGCTCGGGGTGGATTCGCTCCGCCCGCGTCATGGATTGGATTACCGCCTCCATCCGGCGGACATCGCGGTCGGCCTCCGGGCCGCTCACCTGGTCCTTCAGCTTGCCGGCCCCGGGGAGCATCGCGACCACGTTCTCGAGCGGGCCCATCTGGCGCAGCTGCCGCATCTGGACCAGCAGGTCGTCGAAGGTTATCCGGCCCGACCGCACGTTGCGCTCCATCTGCGCCGCCGTATCCTGGTCGATCGAGGCCTGCGCCTTCTCGATCAGGGTCAGGACGTCTCCCATCCCGAGGATGCGCGACGCCATCCGGTCGGGGTGGAACACCTCCAGGTCGGCCGGCTTCTCGCCCACGCCGGCGAAGCGCACCGGCTTGCCGGTCGCCGCCCGGAGCGAGACCGCGGCGCCGCCGCGGGCGTCCCCGTCCAGCTTGGTGAGGATGACGCCGTCGATGCCGACCGCCTTGTCGAAGGCCATCCCGACGTTGACCGCCTCCTGGCCGGTCATCGCGTCGGCGACCAGCAGGGTGTCGGCGACGGGGACCGCCCGCTTCAGGCGAGCCAGCTCGTCCATCAGCTCCTCGTCGACCTGGAGGCGGCCGGCGGTGTCGAGGACGACGAAGTCGGCGCCCGCCTTCTGGGCTGAAGCGACGGCCTGGCGAGCGATCTCTTCGACCTTTCCCTCGCCGCTGAAGAAGGGGATCTTCTCCTTCTCGGCGAGCAGCCGGAGCTGGTCGACGGCCGCGGGCCGCCTCAGGTCGAGCGCCACCAGCGCCGGGCGGTGGCCCTCGCGCCGGGCCAGGAGCGCCAGCTTGACGCTGGTTGTGGTCTTGCCGGAGCCCTGGAGGCCCGCCAGCAGCACGACCGTCGGCGGCGCCGGCGCGTAGCGGAGCCCAACCGCCGGCTCCTCGCCCCCGAGCAGGCGGACGAGCTCCTCGTTGACGATCTTGACCACCTGCTGGGCGGGGCTCAGGCTCTTCGTCACCTCGGCTCCGACGGCGCGCTCCCTCACCTTCTCGGTGAAGTCCCTTACAACCCGGAAGTTCACGTCGGCCTCGAGCAGCGCCAGGCGGACCTCGCGGAGGGCGACCTCGACGTCCTCCGGGCGCAGCACGCCCCGGCCGCTCATCTTCTTGAGTGCGGCCGAGATCCGCTCGGTCAGGGTCTCAAACACCGGCCAGCCGAGCCTCCAACCTGCTGATCCGCCGGCGAAGCTCGGCCAGCTCGGCGGCCAGCACCCGCCTCTCCTCGCGTTGCCGCTCGGCCTCGGCGAGGAGGCCGAGGCGCTTTTCGCTGTCCTCCAGCACCTGGACCGAGCGCCGGATCAGGTCATGCACGGCGGAGCGGGAGACTCCCTGCCGGGCGGCTATCTCAGCCAGCGACCAGTCGCTCCCCAGGTGGAGTTCGAGCACCTCCCGCTGGTGCTCGGTCAGCAGGCTTCCGTAGCGCTCGAGGAGCGCCACCTGGTGCTCGCGGGATCGCAAGGTGTCAAGGGCCATTCCTTGACAGGATAGCGACTCCTGTAAAGGCAAAGAGGTTGACGAATCGTGCAGGCCCGGTGCAAAGTAACCCCTCGCCGCGGCGCGAGAGCTGTCCGGGGCTGGGGTTTTATGGGGTATCTCAAGATCGCGGCAGTGCCGCTAAGCCTGTTGTTGGCGGCTCTCGGGACCGCTTCGGCCTCGGCGGGCCAGTACGTCGTCAGGCCCGGAGACAACCTCTCCTCGATCTCCCACAGCTACAACATCACGGTCGGCAAGCTGATCCGCGACAACCAGCTGCGAGACCCGAACCTGATCTACCCGGGCCAGCAGCTGATCGTGCCAGACCCGGCCGTCGCTCCACCGCCGAAGGCTCGCCCGGCCGGTCCGCGGGGCGCGGCGGCCAGGGCGATCATCGTCAAGCAGGCCCGACGCCACGACCTCAACCCCAACTTCGCGCTCGCGCTGAGCTACTGGGAGAGCGGTTGGAACCAGGACGCCGTCTCCAGCACGGGAGCGATCGGGCTGATGCAGATCGAGCCCTCGACGGGCGCCTGGGGCGGGCCGAAGCTGCTCGGCCGGACCGTGAACCTGCACGACGCCAATGACAACGCCGAGCTCGGGGTCACCCTGCTCCGCCATTACCTCGACGTCTTCAACGGCGATCCCAAGTTGGCGCTGGCGGCCTATTACCAGGGCGAGACCGCCACCCACCAGCACGGCATCTACAAGTCGAGCCAGTCCTACGTCAACGGGATCTGGGCCCTGCGGAACCGCTACCAGGCGCAGGGGGCTTGAGAGCCACGACATAGAACGTCGGGCTCTCCTCCAGCTCGGCGTCGGGGTGGCCGAACATGCGGGCCAGCTCCAGGCCGCTCTCCGCCAGCCAGTCCTCGACCTGCTCCGGCCACACCAGGTCCAGCTCACCCTCCTGGATCGTTCCGTCCGGGTAGTCGACCTCGATCCGCGCCGCGTCTTGGTCGATCGCCAGGACCCGGAAGCGCTCGCTCCCGCCGGCACCGAGCCAGTGCGGGTTGGTCAGCTCGAAGGCAAGCCTTCCTCCGACGCCAAGCTGGCGGGCGGCGTTACGGAGCAGATCGGTGGTGGTGAGGATGTTGGACGGCACCAGGACGAGGTCGAACGTCTGCCCGAGCTGGAGCTCTTCGATCAGCGCCAGCCTCACCTCCGTGCCGGGGAGCCGCCGCCGGAGGTGGCCGACCATGCCGGGGTGCGCGTCGACCAGGACCAGCTCGATCTCCGCCCGCGCGAGGGGAACGGCCAGCCTCCCCGCGCCGGCCCCCAGGTAGAGGACAGGTTGCTGGGCGGCGCGAGCCAGCGACAGCCACGGCTCCAGGTCGGTCGCGTCGGGCAGCCGGGCGTAGAGCTCGGCGAAGCCGGGGTCGGGATCGCGCGGGTCGTCGCGCACCGTGCCCATGAGGCCGAATGTAGACTCCTGGGCGAATGCTGACGGCGGTCATCCTGATCAAGGCGAGCCGGGACGGACTCCGCACGCTGGGCCCCCAGCTGGCCGACGTCGAGGGCGTGGCCGAGGTTTATACCGTGACCGGCGAGTGGGACTTCGTGGCCATCATCCGGGTCCGCGAGCACGACGAGCTGGCGAAGGTCGTCACCGGCCGCCTCGCCGCTCTCGAGGGCATCGCCGCCACCAACACGATGGTCGCGTTCCAGCAGTTCTCGGCCCACGACCTGGAGTCGATGTTCGGCCTCGGCCTGGAGGCCTGAGGGAACTCTTCCGGCTCAGCCCGGTCCAGGGCCGTAGAGCGCAAGCGCGAACCAGGCGGGGTCGAAAGCGTAGAGGTCGCCGATCCCCTCCCCCATCCCCATCAGCTTGGTCGGGATCTTGAGGTCCGACTCGATCGCCAGCACGGCGCCCCCCTTGGCGGTTCCGTCCATCTTGGTCAGGACCAGCCCGGTCGCTTGCAGCGCCTGGTTGAAGATCCTCGCCTGGGAGAGGCTGTTCTGGCCGAGGCTGGCGTCGAGCACGAGCAGCGACTCGTGGGGGGCGCCCTCCAGCGCCCGGCCGCTGACCCGGGCGACCTTCTTCAGCTCCTCGACCAGGTTGTGCTGGGTCTGGAGACGCCCCGCGGTGTCGACCAGGACGGTGTCGAAACCGCGCGCCCTTGCCGCCTGGATGCCGTCGAAGGCGACCGCGGCGGAGTCGCCGCCCGGTTTGCCGGCGAAGGCGTCCACCCCTGCCCGCTCCGCCCAGGCCAGCATCTGCTCGATGCCGGCTGCCCGGAAGGTGTCAGCGGCGACGACCAGCGGCCGCCGGCCGGCGCTCTTCATGCCGTGGGCGAGCTTGCCGACGGTCGTCGTCTTGCCGGCGCCGTTGACGCCGTAGACGAGGATCACCGACGGGTTGCTCGCCAGGTTCAGGTCCCGCGACTCGGGCGAGAGCGCCGCGACGACCTCCGCCTCGAGCGCCGCCTGCACCTCCTCCAGGCTCCGCGGCTTCCGAGCCCGCACCGCGGCGCTCAGGCGGGCCGCGAGGGTGGGACCGACGTCGCCCGCGATGAGGAGCTCCTCGAGGGACTCGTAGAACTCGGGCGCCAGCGGACTGCCGAGGGCGCGCATGCCCTCCCTGAAGAAGCTGCGGGTGCGGCTGGCCACCCGATCCCAGACGCCGGCAGCCGGCGTTGCCTGTTCCACGTTTTACAAGCGGCGGCTCAGGCCGTGGCGGCGCTGCCGGGTGCCTGAGGATGGACGTCCTGGAGGTTGACGGAGACCAGGCTGGAGCGGCCGCTCTCGTCGAGGTGGATCCCGTAGAGGGCGTTGGCGCTCGCCATGGTGACGTGGTTGTGGGTGATCACCAGCAGCTGCCGCCGCGCCCCGAGGCGGCGGAGCAGGTCGCCGTAGCGGCCGACGTTGGCGTCGTCGAGGGCTGCGTCGACCTCGTCCAGGATCATGAAGGGGCTCGGGTTGACCTCCTCCAATGCCAGGACCAGCGCCAGCGCGGTCAGCGAGCGCTCGCCGGAGCTGAGCAGGGTGATGTTCTGGAGCTTCTTGCGGGGCGGCTGAACCAGGATCTCGACGCCGCTTCGCGGCCCGTCGTCGCCCGGAACGTGCGCCAGGGTTGCCTTGCCCCCGGCCGTCAGCTCGGCGAAGTACTCCTGGAAGCCGGCCGCCACCGCGCCGAAGACCGTCGCGTAGCGGCTGTCCTCCTCTTCGCGGAGACGTGCGACGAGCTGCTCGAGGTCGACGCGCGCGGCCTCGATGTCGGCCAGCTGCTCATGCAGGGTCGAGAACCGGGCGGAGAGCTCGGAATGCTCACTCTCGGCAAGTGGGTTCGTCGGCCCGATCTCTTCGAGAAGCCGCTCCAGCTGCCGCATCTCACGCTCTCGTGCCTTGCCGCCGGGAACCTCCTCGGGGGCCTGGCCCATCGGCATCCGCTCGCGAATTTCCTCCATGCGGGCTTCCAGCAGCTCGACCTCGCGGGCGATCAGCTCGAGGTTTCCCTCCAGCGTCCGGGAGCGCAGCCGGGCATCGACGCGAGCCTCCTCGAGGGCGACCAACCGGCGCGCGACCTCGGCCAGCTCGGCCTCGCCGGTGGGGGATTCGCCTTCTGCCGCGGCCAGCCGGCGGTGGGCCTCGGCAACCGCTTCAGCAAGGCCTCCGAGCGCCTCCTCGGCCGCTCCGACGCCGGCTTGCGCCTCGGCCAGGCGGGCATCGCGGGCCGTTCTCGCGGCCTCGATCGCAGCCAGGTCGGCACGCGTCGTCTCCAGCTGACGGTTGAGGTCGACCATGCGGTCGGCCCAGCGGAGGCGCTCGAGCTCGAGCCGCCGACGCTCCGCCTCGACCTCGGCCATCGCCCTCTCCCGCTCGTGGATCGCGCTCTGCTGCTTCTCGGCCTCGCCCGCCGCCGCCTCCGCCTCCGCCTCCAGCGCCGGCAGCGAGCCGTTCGCCTCGGCCTCCGCCACGCGGCTGGCATCGAGCTGGGCCAGCGTCTCCTCGAGCCGCCCGCGGCCGCCCGCCGCGCTGCGCAGCGCCGCCGCCTCGACGTCGGCCGTGCGCGCCTCGTTGGCCAGCGACGGCGCCTGGACGGCGAGCTCCTCGATGACGGCGATGCGGTCGCTCAGCGCCGCACGCCGGGAGGCGAGCCGGACCCGCTGGTCAGGCCCGGCCCGGCGCACCAGGCCGTCGCGGTAGACGCCTTCCAGCGTCACCGAGGGTCCCGGCCCGTCCCCGAGCCCGCCCCCACCGAGCAGCCGCCCGGCGAGCCACTCGTATCCGGGCTCCGCCCTCACGTGATCGTGCAGTGAGCCTACGAGGGGCTCGGGTCCGGGGCCGGGGACGAGCACCGTGCGTTGCGCCTCGGCGCCCTCCAGGGCGGTGCCGGCCGCCGCCTCATCGGGGGCGACCCACGCTTCCACGAGGTGCCCGAGAACGGCTGACAGGGCTGCCTCGTAGCCGGGATCGGGCCGGAGCACGTCGCCCACCCGGACCTGGCCCGGCGCCGGCGATGGCCAGAGTGCCTCGAGGCCGTCGAGCTCGGCACGGATGCGGACCAGCTCGCCGGCGGCGGATGACGCTCGGGCCGCCCCTTCGGCGAGCTGGATCGACCGCGCCTCGCTCTCGGGCAGCCGCTCCTCGGCGGGCAGCACCTGGGCCTGCAGCCGGGCCGCGGTCTCCTCCAGGAACTGCCGGCGGGTTCGGATCGCGGCGACCGCGGAGAGCGCCAGAGCGACTTCGCGGCGGGCGTGCTCGGCGGCCACGACCGCCCTGCGGGCAGCTTCCGGATCCGGCTTGCCCGGTGCCGCCGGGTCGCTCGGCACCTCGCCCAGCGCGGCCTCGGCGGAGCCCACCTCGCGGTCGAGCTGGGCGGCGACGGCTGCCGCCGTCTCGGCCCTCGCCTGGAGCTCGCGCAGCTCGGTCTGAAGGGCCTTCGCGGTCTCGCCCAGGTTGGCCACGTTCTGGCGCGCCAGCGCGAGCGCGTGCTCGGCCGTCGTCAGCTCGAGGCGGAGCGACCCGAGCCGCTGTTGGCGGGCAAGACGGCGATCCTGGGCGCTCTCCATCTCGGCGCGGCCGGCCTTGAAATCGGCCTCCGCCTTCTCTGCCTGGACGAGAGCCTCCTCGAGTCGCTTCTCCAGTGACTGCTTCTGGGCGGCGGCCCTGCGGTGGGTGTCGCGCGCCTCGCGCCACTCCTCCCAGACGATCGACCCCCGGAGAACCTCCAGCCGGGACTCGGCGGCAGCAGCCTCGCGGGCCGCGGCGGCCTGACTGGCGAGCCCTTCCAGGCGCGGCTGCAGCTCCTGCCGCACGTCCTCCAGCCGGAGCAGGTTCTGCGCCAGCTCGGTCAGCTTCGCCGCGGCCTCCGATCGCTGCTGCTTGACGCCCCGAACCTGGGCCGCCTCCTCGACCAGCTGCCGGCGCTGCTCGGGCGAGCTGGTGACGATCAGCTCGATGTCGCCCTGGTTGATGATCGAGTAGGAGTCGGTGGTCAGCCCGGTCGAGGCGAGGAGCTGGAGGAGGTCGCGCCGGCGAACCCGGCTGCCGTTGAGGAAGTAGTCGCTTGAGCCACCGCGCTCGACCCGGCGCTTGATCTCGACCTCCTCGTAATCGACCGGCAGCCGGCCGTCGCGGTTGTCGAGAAGGAGGGCGACCTCCGCCTGGGAGGCCCGGGGGGTGCGCTCGCCACCCGCATAGATGACCTCCTCCATGGTCCGTCCGCGGATGTCCTTCGCCTGCGTCTCGCCGAGAACCCACTTGAAGGCGTCGACGATGTTGCTCTTGCCCGACCCGTTGGGTCCGACGATGGCCACCATGCCCCCGTCAAACCGGATCTCGGTGCGTCGAGCGAAGGTCTTGAAGCCGCTGAGAGTTATGCCACGTAGATGCACGGCTTGGCCGGCAGGTTACCAGATGTGGTGGGTCGCAGCCACCTGCGGTGCGAGGGGCGGGGCTTGTCTAGACGGCCGCGCCGGCCGTCTTTTCGACCGCGTCGGCCATCTCCTCGGCTTCGATCCGGATCCGCCTGAGAAGGCCGCCAGGAGCATTGCGGTAGCCGATGAAATAGAGGTCGGGCGCCTTCCGGCTGACGGCGCCGCCGCTGGGCTCGGGCGTGCCGTCCGCGTTGAGGACGCCGAGGTGACCGACCAGCGGTTCGAGACCCCGTGAGTAGCCGGTCGCGGCGATCACCGCGTCGACCTCGACGTGATGGCCGTCGGCGAGTCGGACGCTCCGGGGCGCAAAGCCCTCGACCGCGGGCACGACGGTCAGCCGGCGCTGTTTGAGCGCATCGAGGAAGCCGACGTCGATGAGCGGGATCTGGGCATCCTCGTAAATCCGGGAGAGAGCTCCCCTGGTCGGAGGACCGAGCCCGTACCGCCGGAGGTCGCCGATCGCGACCTTCTGGAGCGCAAGGCTGATCCGGTCCGCCACCTTCACCGGCAGCTTCTCGGCGATGATCCCGACCTGCTGGGTGGCGATTCCGAGGAATTCGCGGCGCTGGATGTTGGGCGGGGTGCGGATGGAGACCGTGACCTCCTTCGCGCCACCTTCCACCAGGTCGACGGCGATCTCCGCGCCGGAGTTGCCCGAGCCGACCACGAGAACCTTCCTATCTCTGTACGGCGCCGCGTTCCGATACTCGGCCGAGTGGATCAGCTCTATCTCGAAATGGTCCATCCCGGGCCACTCGGGGAGGATGGGGGTCCGGTTGTAGCCGGTGGCCATCACCACCCGGTCGGCGGCGTGGTCGCCGCTCGCCGTCCTCACCAGCCAGCCCCGTTCGTCGCGCTCGATGCTTTGGACCTCGATGCCTGTCCTGACCTCGAGGTCGAACCTGCGCGTGTAGTCCTCGAGGTAGCGGACCAAGTCGCCGCGGGCGACCCACTTCCCCATCTCGGCGGGGATCGGAAAGCCGGGGAGGCCGGACAGCCGGCGGACGGTGTGCAGGTGGAGCCGCTCGTAGTGTCCGCGCCAGCTGGTGCCGACCTGGTCGCCTTGTTCCAGCACGGTGCTCGGGATGCCCTTCTGTTTGAGGGCGCCGGCGGCGGCGAGCCCCGCGGGGCCGGCGCCGATGATCGTTACCTTCACTGCTTTGAAATTGTCGCGGAGAGCCGCTTGTGCGTCGCGGTTTGCTGGTTTGACTTGAGCTCCGCTGGATGGCGTTGGGGCCGGTCGGGCGTCTGGGTCAGTGCCTTTGACCGGCGTCGGCTGCGGGGCGTTGGCGTCGGAGAGCGACGTCTTACGTGAGGCCGAAATCTTGTGTGGTGCCTGGGAAGGGGGAGTCGGTCCGGTGCCCTGGCGTCGTGGCGTACGTCTCGCGTCGGGTCGAAGTCTGGTGTTCAGCCTTTGAAGGGGAGTCGGTCCGGTGCCTTGGCGTCGTGGCGCGGCGTCTTGCGTCGGCTTGAGGTCTTGTCGGGTGCCCACTAAGGGAAGGCGGTCCGGTGCGTAGGCGTCGGAGCGCGGTGTCTTGTGTCGGGTCGACGTCTTGTGTGTTGCCTATGAAGGGGAGTCGGTCCGGTGCCTTGGCGTCGTAACGCGGTGTCCTTCGTCGGGTCGAGGTCTGGTGGGGCGGTCGAAGGCCCGCCCCCAAAGGACCACCCACCCTTCTTGGGGGTTGTTTCCTGGTGGTGGCCCGAAATGTATTCGGGTTGTTGATGGCTGGCCAAACAGCCCGGTAAAGGGTCTTGACTCCACG
>DATCOZ010000038.1:0-6577 GCA_036564345.1 Candidatus Dormiibacterota bacterium
AGTCGGTCACCGTCATGCCGGCCAGGTGGACGGAGTTCGCCTCCCAGTTGATGTAGGTGGAGTTGCGCACGGCGCCACCGGGGTTCGAGAGGCCCTTCCAGTGCTCGGCGAAGAAGCCCTTCCAGATGGCCGAGGGCTCGCGGCTGAACTTGAGCACCAGCCGGCGCCGGTCATCGACATCCAACCCCACGATCGTTATCAGCTCAGCCACCTCGCCATTCTCGCAACTTGCCGGGGTAGACCGAGGGGAAGAGAGGCTCAGACCGGCGCTCGGCACCTGGTCAAGGGCGACTTAATGATGTTGATAATGACGCTTATCGCAAGCCTGAGATGGCGATCCAAGCAGGCGAACGGTCAGGCGGTCTTCGCCAGCGCTCCGGCTCCCAGCCAGTCGAGGACCTGGCGGTCGGCCACGTCCTCCATGCCGCGGAGCATCAGGAGCAGCGGCAGCGCGGCCTCCTGGAGATCCTCCGCCAGGTTTCGCGGGTTCGAGCTCGGGCGCCCCAGGCTGGCGATCGCCTGGTCGACCGCGGCGAGGGTCCGGGTGACGTGGCGGCGGATGGCCGGCACGGCCACGGTGGCCGAATCCTCGTTCCAGGCCTCGTGGAGCCGGCCGGCCAGCTGGAGGAGCTTCGAACGCGCCACCGAGGCGAGCCGGGAGTCGCCTGGCGAGTCCGCCAGGCGCTCCGAGTACTCGTTGTAGACACGTAGGAGCCGCCGGAGCCGGACCTGCGTCTGAAGGGACCGCATGTTCAGTCAACAGCTTAAGCGAACAGACGTTCGGGTGTCAACCGCTCACCGGCTTGGCGTACAGCAGCGACCCGGGGGTCGTCAGCAGCTCGCCCGTCTCGAGCAGCGTCTTGAGGCCGGAGAGGATCATCGGCCAGCCGCCGTAGAGCTGGCTGTTGGCGCCCTCGCGAAGCTGGTCGTGGGTCACGGTCAGGCGGCAGGAGTCGCCGACCGGTTCGATCTCCCAGGTCACCCGGGAGGTTCCCTCCTTCTTCACGTCGTCATCCCAGAGGGCGACCATGCTCTGTACCAGCCGGCGCGGCGGGTCGACCTCGAGGTTCTCGCCCTCCGCCAGGAGCTCGGGCGCGCCCTGGTGGCTGGTCTCGATCCGCGAGCCAGGCGTGTAGTCCGATTTGACGCGGGTTCCGAAGTTGTACCTGCTCCTCAGCTCGGTGTCGGTGATCGCCTCCCAGAGGCGCTCTGGCGTGGTCTTGATGTAGATCTCGAAGACCTTCTCCATGGTTTCCTCCATTCGGTTCTTGAGGCCGCTGAGTGTTGCGGCCCAGGGTTCGGCGTACTTGCTCACCCAGCGGTCGTGGACGAGCCGGATCGGGACCGGGTTCAGGTAATGGAGCTTCTCGCGCCCGCGCCGCCTGGTGACCACCAGGCCCGCCTCCTCGAGCTGCTTCAGGTGCTTCATCACGCCGAACCGCGTCATCTCGAAGGCTGACTCGAGCTCGGTGAGCGTGCGGCCGTCACGCTCGAAGAGCCGATCCAGCAGCAGCCGCCGCGTCGGGTCGGCCAGTGCCTTGAAGATGAGGTCGTCGTCGGTCACCGCCTAATAATAGGTGACCAAAGACTCACATGTCAAGATCCGCTCCGTCGGGCGACGCCCGGAATCAGCTTCCTGATTCGGCCTGGCGAACCCTCTGGCTCAGCCCCTGGAGCAGTCGATAGGCGACCTCCGGGTGCTGGACCAGGAAGGACTTGAAGTTCCACTCCGGGATGGTGGCCAGGGTGACGTCGGTGTCGGCCTTGATGGTGGCGCTGCGGCCCAGGTGATCGAGCAGCGCCATCTCGCCGAAGGAGTCGCCGGGGCCGAGCTTGCGCTTCTTGCCCTGGTCCGTGGTGACCGTCACCGTGCCGTCGGTGATGATCATGAAGCCGACCCCGCTGCCACCCTTCACGACGATGTCGTGGCCGGCCGGATGGGTGATCACCTTGAGCTCCTTCTCGATCGACTTGAGCTCTTTCTGAGGGAGTCCCTTGAACAGCTTCGCGGACTTCAGGTCAGCCATCGGCGCGAATTCTAAACCGAAGGCTCAGCCGACCGGTGGCGCCTCCCCGATCAGCAGGTCGAAGACGCCGAGCAGCCAGCGCCGCTCGGAGCGGACGGTGATGCCGCAGGCCCGCACCAGCTCGGGCGTGCGGCGGTCCCAGTGATCGTTCTGGGTAGGCACCGTGAACAGGTTGAGCAGCCACTGGAGCACCACCACCGGCGGTAGGTTGCTGCGGACGTGCTCGAGGAAAATCATCGGCGCGCCCGGCCTGGCCACCCGGAGGCCCTCCCTGATCGCTAGCTCGGGGTCGGGGATGGTGCACAGGCAGAGGGTGAAGACGACGGCGTCGAAGCTCCGGTCGGGGAATTCGAGGTGCTGAGCGTCCATCTCGCGCAGCTCCGCCGCGCTGCCGAGCCGGGCGGCATTCCGGCGGGCGACCTCGAGCATCCCGGGGCTGAGGTCGATCCCCGTCAGCTCGACGCCGGGTCGGTAGAAACCCATCGTCGCGCCGGTGCCGATGCCCACCTCGAGCACCCGGCCGACGCCGGCGGCCTCCCCCACCTCGGTCCGGCCGCGCCGGAAGACCCAACTCGACACACCGCAGCTCATGGCGCGGTCGTAGGCGTCGGGGTCGGAGTCGTAGACCTGCCGGATCTTGTCGAGCCTGTCGTCCTTTGCGGCTATGGGGCGAAGATACGGCAGAGCCCATCGGCCAGGGCTTCGGGATCGGCGCCGGGGCGGTCGAGGAAGTGTCCGGTCGCCTCGTTGACGGCTCCCACCACGGCGCGGCCGAAGACGAACGGGTCGACGGCGGCGTAGAAGGCGTCCTGGTCGGCCGCCGCCCGCCGGACCTCCTCCTCGACGACCGCCGCGAAGCGGTCCTGCAGCTCGTGGCGCACGGCCTCGATCCGCTCCGAGATCCCGACCGACTCGACCAGGAGCACCTGCGCCAGCTCGCGCTGGGCCGCACAGGCGCGGACAAAGGCGGTGATCCCCCGCCGCATCCGGTCGCGATGGCCGGCGCCCTGGGCGGCCGCCGAGGTCACCGTGTGGATCAGGGTGCCGCCCTCCCGCGCCAGGAGGTCGCGGACGCAGTCCTCCTTGGAGTCGAAGAACTCGTAGAAGGTGGACTTCGAGGTCCGGGCCTGGGCGACCACCTGGTCGACCGAGGTGTCGTTGTAACCCCGTTCGGAGAGGATCAGGAGGGCGGCCGCCAGCAGGCGCCGGCGGCGCGCTTCCTTCCGTTCCTGGCGGGTCGCCAGCGGGACCGCCAAAGGCCGGCCTAGCTGTTTGCCGCGATGGCGCGGGAGATGACCAGGCGCTGGATCTCCGAGGTTCCCTCGAAGAGGGTGTAGATCTTGGCGTCGCGATGCCACTTCTCGACCGGGAAGTCGCGGATGTAGCCGTAGCCGCCCAGGATCTGGATCGCGTCCTCGGTCACCTTGACCGCCACCTCGCCGCACTTCAGCTTGGCCATCGAGCCTTCGGCCATCTTGAACTCGCCGCCGTGACGGCTCATCCAGAGGGCGCGCCAGACCAGCATCCGGGCGGCCTCGATCTCGGTCGCCATGTCGGCCAGCTTGAAGGCGATCGCCTGGTTCTCGATGATCGGCTTGCCGAACGCGATCCGCTCCTTGGCGTAGTCGCGGGCGAACTCGAAGGCGGCCCGGGCGATGCCGAGCGCCTGCGCACCGACCACCGGGCGAGTCGTCTCGAAGGTCTTCAGCGCGACCGAGGACCGGCCGTGCTCACCGCTTCGAGCCCGGGCCAGCTTGGCCTCGAGCCTCTCCTCGCCACCGAGCAGCTGGTCGGCGGGCACCACCACGTCGTCGAGGATGACCTCCGCGGTGTGGGAGGCGCGGATGCCCATCTTCTTCTCCTTCTTGCCCTGGCTCAAGCCCTTGGTGCCCTTGCCGATCACGAAGGAAGCCTGGCCGCGGGTCCCGAGCTCGGGGTCGACGGCCGCGACGACGACGTGGACGTCGGCGATCCCGCCGTTGGTGATGAACACCTTCTGGCCGCTCAGGTGCCAGTCGCCGTTCTTCTTGACGGCTCGCGTCTTCATCGAGGAGACGTCCGAGCCGGCGTTGGCCTCGGTCACCGCGAAAGCGCCCAGGACCGGGTTGTCGGCGGTGCCGTAACAAGCGGGGATCCAGGTCGCGATCTGCTCTGGGGTGCCCTGGCCGAAGATCGCGGCAACCGGGAGCTGGGTCCCGGTGATCGCCAGCGCGATGCCGGCGCAGCCCCAGGTGAGCTCTTCGGCCACCAGCGCCGGCAGGAGGCCGGTCTCGTCGGCGTAGGTCTGCTGGATGAAGTCAACCGAGTAGAGCCCGACCTTGGCTGCCTTCTTGACGACCTCCCAGGGAAACTCCTCGGACTCGTCGTACTGGTGCGCGACCGGCCGGATCTCGCGTTCGGCGAAGTCATGGACCCAGTCGCGGATCTCTTTCTGCTCGTCGCTGAGCTCAAAGGAAAGCATTTCGGCTCCTAGCTGCGTATTGGTTCGCTTGAAAACGGTACGCGTACGTACTGTTCTACTGAACGTACGCCTTTCCCGAACCCTGCGTCAACCCTGCGCTTCCAGCCAGCGCCGGATCGTGCGGGCGACCAGCGGCGGCGGGCAGCGGCTCTTGGTGAGCCAGCCGAGGATGCCGAGACGGACGGCGCGCTCGTGTACTTCGGTCGTGAGCTCCGAGTTGGAGAGGATGCCGACCAGGTTGTGGCGGAGGGCGGGATCGGCCCGGATGTCCTCGAGCGCTTTCATCCCGGAGGGCCCGGGCAGCATCACATCGAGGAGGATCAGGTCGAAGGTGCGTTTGCGCAGCAGGCGGCGGCCGGACGGCCAGTCGCCGGCGACGGTCAGGTCGAAGCCGGCGCGAGCGAGGCCGAGCGTATACATCTCGGCGATGGAAGCGTCATCTTCGACGTAGAGAATCGAGGGGCGGGAGGGCACGCCGATCGGACCGTAGCCAAGCCTTGCGACGTTCCGCCGACATCGCCCTCCTCCTAGCGGCCGCGGTTGACCTGGTCGAGCAGCCTGGTCAGTCCGTAGACCGTTCGCAAGGACGGCACGGCGACGCCTGCCCCATCCGCCAGCTCGACCACCGCGCCGAGCAGGGCCTCCACCTCGAGAGGCCGCCCGGCTTCGAGGTCCTGGAGCATCGAGGTCTTGTGGCCGCCGGTCGCGGCGGCGCCCTCCATCCGCTTGTCGATGCTCAGCGGGACGTCGATCCCGAGGGCGCGGGCCACCGCGTCCACCTCCTCCATCAGGGTCCGCACGAGGTCGCGGGTGGCGGCCGAGGTGAGGATCTGCTCGAGGGTCGCTCGGGCCAGGGCGCTGACCGGGTTGAGGGTCGCGTTGCCGAGCAGCTTGAGCCAGATCTCGTTCCGGATCCGGGGCTGGATGGGCGCCTTCAGGCCCGCCCCGATCAGGACCCTGGCGATGGCCTGCACCCGCTCGCTGCGGGACCCGTCCGGCTCGCCGAGCGTGAAGCGGTTGCCCTCGAGGTGCTCGATCAGGCCCGGCTCCAGGATCCGGGTCGCCGGGTAGACGATGCAGCCGACGACCGCGGGGTAGGGGATGCTGCGCGCGATCACGCCACCCGGGTCCACCGACTCCAGGTGGCGGTCGGGAAAGTACCACCAGGGGATCCCGTTCTGGGCCCCGACCAGGCAGGCGCCGGGCGCGAGGGCGGCGCCGATCGCCGGGGCGAGGGCGGGCAGGCTGTGGGTCTTGAGGGTGAGGAAGACGACCTCGGCGCCGCCGATCGCGGCGAGGTCGTCGGTGCAGTCGGGGTGGGCCGTGAACTCCTCCCCCCCACTCCGCACGGTTACGCCCCGCTCCCGCATCGCCGCCAGGTGGCCGCCGCGCGCGATGAGGGTCACGTCCTCGCCGGCCCGGGCCAGGTTGGCGCCCAGGAAGCCGCCGGTCGCCCCGGCCCCGACGATGGCGAATTTCACTTTTCGTTGAAGGAGGCGGCGACCGAGCGGCGCTGGATCTTGCCGGTCGCCGTGCGCGGGATCGCCTCGACGATGAAGAGCTTCTTCGGCACCTTGTAGTCGGCCAGGCGCTCGCGCGCAAAGGCAAGCAGCTCCTTCTCGGCGACCGGCCCCTTCAGCACGACGGCGGCGGCAACCTCCTCCCCCCACGCCGTGTGCGGCATCCCGAAGGCGACCGCCTCGCTGACCGCGGGGTGCTGGAGGAGCACCTCGTCGATCTCGCGGGGCGCGATCTTCTCTCCGCCCCGGTTGATCATCTCCTTAAGGCGCCCAACCAGCGAGAGGTACCCGTCGGGATCGAGAACGCCCTGGTCACCGGTCCGGAACCAGCCGGCGGTGAAGGAGCTCGCGTTGGCCTCCGGGTTGTTGACGTAGCCATCGATCACGTTCGGGCCCTGGATCACCACCTCCCCCTGCTCACCTTGCGCGAGCAGCTCGCCCGCCTCGTCCATGATCCCGATCCGCACCCCGGTCCCGATCCCGACCGAGCCCGGCCGGCGATCGGCGGGCGGGAGCGGGTTGGAGGCCATCTGGTGGGATGCCTCGGTCATGCCGTAGGCCTCCAGCAC
>DATCOZ010000060.1:0-2580 GCA_036564345.1 Candidatus Dormiibacterota bacterium
TCGGGAAGCCGCCGACCTCGATCGAGAGCTGGTCCGGGCTGGAGGACACCAACCGCAAGACTAGTACAGGCCTCGCAGGCTACTTCTAGGTGCCGACCTCCCGGCGCTGGATCAGCAGGAGGGCGGCGCCGAAGCCCGCCACCGCCACCGCGGACACGGCCAGCAGCCCCGTCCATTCGATCCCGCTCACGAGGGGGTTGCCATAGAGCTTGAAGACAGACAGGTCGAGCGCCCAGGCCGGCCAGCTGAGCAGCGGCCCGAGCTGGAACAGCAGGTACGAAGCTCCCAGGTAGGCGCCGAGGACCCCGACGGCGAGGCGCGGAAAGCGAGCGGCGAGCGTGGCGCCGACGGTCCCGAAGAGGAGGCCGAAGGGCAGCAGCGGCCCGCCCGCCCGGACCAGGTCGCCGGTGCTGAGTGTGACGCCCTGGGAGGGCGCCACGGCCGCGATCGTGATCGACACCGCGAGGATGATCAGCAAGGAGCCGATGGCGAGCGCCGCGACGCGTTCCACGACCACCCGCCAACGGGGTACCGGTTGGCTTAGGACGAGCTCCAGGCGCCCCTCCTGGTCGTCGGCCGCCCAGCGCGCGACCACGGTCAGGGCGTAGACCGCGAGAAGCGTCAGGGTGATCGAGTAGTCGACCGAGCCGATCACCGTACGGGTGACCGCTGTGGTGCCGCCGATGGCGGCGAGGTAGCCGGCCAACCCGGGAGTCCTGGCCAGGAACTCGCCGACCTGGCCGGCGATCGAGGTCATGAAGAGGGCGAACAGCACCAGCCCGGCCATCCATGCGACCAGCCCGATCCGCTGCGCGTAGAGGTCCGCGACCACCGGTATCCGGAGCAGTGGATTGATCGAGGGCGTGTATCGCGGCGGGCGGGACGCGGCCGGCGGCCGGAGGGCCGCGGCGCCGATGTCGCGGCGCAGGAAGAGAAGGACCGCCAGGCCGCTGAGGGCCGAGATGATCACGATCAGGGCCACGGTCGCAAGCGTGTCGACAGAGCCGCCGGGCGCGACCGCGTCGGAGCGGTCGAAGTAGTGGAAGGGGCTCAGCCAGACCGCCGGGCCCTGGTAGTCGACAGTCCGGGCGATGCCGTTCAGGAAGAAGAGCGCCACGACCAGCGCGCCGCCGACGCCGCCGGCCACCCTCCGGGTGTCGACCAGCTGGGCGACCACCAGCACGATCGCGTAGCAGGACGCCGCCAGCGCGGCGAGCACAACCGCCTCGCCCAGGAGTCCGGCGACGGGAAGGGAGGTGCCGGCCGCAAGAGCGCCGGCTTCGGTGGCCGACCCGGTGAGCAGTCCGAACACGAGGGCGCCGAGGACGAAGAGGCCGATTCGCCAGAGGAGAAGCCGCGGCCGGGAGACGCCCGCCGCCAACCACGCCTCGACGAGCCCGCGCTCCTCATCCCCCCGGCCGGCTCCGCTGGCCGACATCACGGCCCAGATCAGGACGACCAGGACCATCCCCCCGAACACCCGCCACTGGACGTAGCCGGCGAGGGTCTCGGGATGGACGGGAAGGGGGAGGAGGTAGGCGATCTGGCGGGCGAGCGCCATGGTCTGGGCGCCGAATGCCGCCTGGGCGGCGGCCGTCTTGCCGGCGATATTCTCGTAGGCACTGGCCTGGACGGCTCCGGCCACGACGCCGACGGACGAGGCGGCGACGATACCCAGCCACGACTGCCGGAGCGCGACCCGGAACATCTCGCCCTAGGGAGCGACCGCGGCGGCTGCTTCCGCCGTCGCCGGGGCGCCCTCCCGGTAGTAGGCCAGGAAGACCTCCTCCAGGTTCGGCTCGTGGCTGCTGAAGTTGACGACCTTGCCGCCGGCGAGGGCCTTGAAGAGTCCCTCGAAGTCGCCGTGGAGGGTGAAGCTGACCCGGTTGCCCTGGCGCACCAGCTGCTCGAGGCCGTGGACCTTGCCGAGCTTCTCGAGCGGCGGCATCCCGTCGAAGAGGATCTCGATCTTGTGGAAGTGGATGTCGTGCAGCTCCTCCAGCTCGGCGACCCGGATCAGACGGCCCTGGCGGAGGATGCCGACGCGATCGCAGACGTGCTCGACCTCGGACAGGATGTGAGAGGAGAGGAAGACCGTCGCGCCGTTCGCCCGGGACTCGCCGAGAAGACGGTAGAACTCCTGCTGGATGAGCGGGTCGAGGCCGCCGGTGGGCTCGTCGAGGATGAGCAGCTCGGGAGCGTGCATGAAGGCGATGACGATCCCGAGCTTCTTCTTGTTGCCGCTCGAGTACTCCCGGAAGCGGCGCCCGAGGTCGAGGTCGAGGCGCTCGGCGAGCGACTTGACGCGCTGCCGGTCGACCCCGCCCCGCAGGCCGCCCAGGTAGGCGACGACCTCGGAACCGCGGAGGCCGCCGAACTGGGGCAGGTCGGCGGGCAGGTAGCCCACCCGGCGCTTGATTGCGACGGCATCCGCCTGGGAGTCGAGGCCGAAGATCCGGGCCGTGCCCCGCGTGGGCCGGATCATCGCCATCAGCAGCTTGATGGTCGTGGTCTTGCCCGCGCCGTTCGGTCCCAGGCAGCCGAAGACGGACTCGCGGGAGATCGCCAGCTCGAGGTCGA
>DATCOZ010000061.1:0-2877 GCA_036564345.1 Candidatus Dormiibacterota bacterium
ATCGATGGCGGCGGCAGCGACCTGCCCAACCTGGTCCTGCTCTGCCACCGCCACCACTGGCTGGTCCACGAGGGCCTTTGGCAGATCGTCAAGCAGCAGGACGGCAACTACCTGACCGTCCCGCCGCCCTACCGCGTCGATGAGTGGGCGCGGGCGCCCGGCCATCCCTGGGTCGCCTAGAGACCCACCCTCTTCCCCGCCGCCTGGAGCAGCGCCTTGACCGCGGGCCGCTCCCTATGCGGCTCCCAGTTGGACCAGCGCGTCCTTCGCGGACTCCTGCTCCGCCGCCTGCTTGGTGCCGCCGTTGCCCTTGCCCAGCGGTTCTGAGCCCGCGTAGACGACCGCCAGGTACTCGCGGCGGTGGCCGGGGCCCTGGCTGGCGACGATGTCGTAGTAGGGGGTCGTCCCGTAGCGCTCCTGGACGACCTGCTGGAGGCGGCCCTTGAAGTTCTCGTCCTGGACCGGCGCCGGCATGGCGCGGAAGCGGCCCAGGTAGAAGTGGTAGGCGGCGTCGTAGCCGGCGTCCAGGAAGATCGCGCCCAGGGTGGCTTCGAAGGCGTTGGCGAGGAGCGAGGTCTGGCCCCTGCCGCCCGTCCGCGCGACGCCCTTGCCGAGGTACAGGTAGTTGCCCAGCTCGAGGTCGGCGGCCAGGCTCGCCAGGGTGTTGGTGTTGACCATCGCCGAGCGGGTCTGGGTCAGCTCCCCCTCGTGGGCGGAGGGTCGGATCTTGTAAAGGTACTCGGCTGTCACCAGCTGGAGGACGGCGTCGCCCAGGTATTCGAGGCGTTCGTTGTCGCGCCTGCCGAGGGACGGATACTCGTTCGCGAAGGAGCTGTGGGTCATCGCCTCCTCGAGGAGAGTCGGGTCCCGGAAGGCGATCCCGATCTTCTGCTCGAGCTCCTGGAGTCCCTGGAGAGGGACAGGGGCGGCTTTGGCCGTCAGCTAGATTTCTCCGTGATGTATTCCCACGCCTGGCCCACGGTCGTGATCTTCTCGGCGTCCTCGTCGGGGATCTCCAGGCCGGTGTTCTCCTCGAACGCGTAGATCAGCTCGACCAGGTCGAGCGAGTCGGCGTTGAGGTCCTCCTGGAACGACGCGTCCATCGTCACCTGCTCGGGCTCGCACCCGAGGCGCTCGACCACGATGTTCTTGAAGTCGTCAAAACTGAGCTTCTGGCTTTCCAAGCTACCGCCTCCAATGGAGCGTCAAAACGCTCGTTACTCTAACAGTCCGGCAAGCTCTGAGATGGCTGCCGGGGTGCCCGCCGGGTACGCTCCGGCGCTCGGGACGAGCTCTTTCATCATGCCTCGCAGCGCGCGGCCCGGGCCGACCTCGACGAAGTCGGTCACTCCCTGTTCAGACAGCGAGCGTACACAGTCCGCCCAGCGGACCGGGGACTTCAGCTGGCGCTCCAGGACCTCGGCGAAGTTGGCGCCCTTCGGATAGGGGGCGCCGGTCAGGTTTGCCGCCACCGGGATCGCCGTGTCGGTCCAGGCCAGGTGGCCGACGACCTCCCGGAGGCGGTCGGCGGCGGGTGCCACGAAGGGCGTGTGGAACGCGGCGCTGACGTTCAGTCGGACGACCTTGCGCGCGCCGGCCGCGGTCAGCGCCTCGCTCGCGGCGTCGAGGGCCGCGAGGCTGCCGCCGATGACGGTCTGGGTCGGCGTGTTGTAGTTGGCCGGCCAGCAGCTCTCGATTCCCGCTATCGCTTTCTCCACCGCGTCGGGGTCGAGGCCGAGGACGGCCGCCATCGACGTCTCCCCGGCCAGCACCGCCTCGGCCATGGCGCGGCCGCGGTGGATGACCGCATAGATCGCCTCCTCCGGGCTCAACGCGCCGCCCGCCACCAGGGCCGCGTACTCGCCCACCGAGTGGCCGGCCGCGGCGGCCGGCTCGATGCCCGAGCGGCGGAGCAGGATGGTCAGGCCGATGCCCAGGAAGCAGAGTGCCGGCTGCGCGTTCTGGGTGAGCTTGAGCTCGTCCTCGCCCGCCTCGGTCAGCAGGTGGCGGAGGTCGGTCTCGGTGCTACAACGCTCGCAGAGCCCGGCGATCTCGGCGTCCTCGAGCAGGTCGGTTCCCATGCCGGGCGCCTGCGAGCCCTGGCCGGGAAAGAGGAAGGCGGGCTTGCTAATCCGTCTTGATGACTTCGCGGCCGGCGTAGTAGCCGCAGTTCGGGCAGATCGTGTGCTGCAGCCGTGGGCGCTTGCACTGCTGGCAGGGCTGCAGGTTGGGCAGGTGCAGCGCGAGGTGCGAGCGCCGGCGTCCCTTGCGTCCCTTCGACAGCTTTACCTTCGGTAGTCCCATGGCCGAACGGGAAGTTTACAAGATCAGGCGTCGTCGTCGGGATCGTCGTCCGCCTGCCGCGCCTCGTGGCCGGCGGCGACCGCCGCGCGGGCGGGCGCCGGGGCGCTGCCGGCCGGCTGCAGCGCTTCGACGCCGCGCTTGACGGTGGCCAGCGTGCGGCTCAGGTGCGCCTCCAGCTGCTGGAGCTGTTCGAGGGCGTAGTTCTCGGCCTCGCGCACGATCTGCTCGGACCTGCTCTGGGCGTCACGGACGACCTGCTGCGCCTGGCGTTCGGCCCGGCGGAGGACCTCCTGCTCGGAAACGATCGCCTCCGCCTTCTCGTTCGCCCGGGAGATGATGCGGCCCGCCTCGCTGTGCGCCTCGGCGATCAGCCGCTGCTGCTCCGAGACGGTCCAGTTCGCCTGCTTGATCTCCTCCGGGAGGTTGAAGCGCAGCTGGTCGACGATGTCCATCACGTCGTCCTCGTTGACCGTCACGCTGGCCGTGAAGGGGATCCGGCGCGCGTCGTGGATCACGCTCTCCAACCGATCGAGCAGCTCGTCGACCTTTATTGGAACTTCTCCTTCAGGCGCC
>DATCOZ010000069.1:0-13135 GCA_036564345.1 Candidatus Dormiibacterota bacterium
ATCGGCATCGGCATCTCCCGCAGCACCTCCGGCCTGGCGGCCCCGGCCTTCGTCTCGGCAGCGCTCGGCCACCGCATCCTCAGCACCCTCCCGGTCGGCGATCGCACCCTGGTCGTCGCCCGGGCGAGCGTGGTCGAGAAGGCCGCCGCCGCCGAGAAGGACGTGAGGTGGCTGCTCGACGGACCTTATGCCCGGGTGCTGATGGTCAAGCGCGGGGAGGAGGAGACCTGGCGGCCGGGTCCCGACGTCGTGCTTCTCCCCGGCGATGAGCTGGTCATGGTCAGCACTCGCAAGGCGCTCGACGAGGTATTGCGGCGGACGGAGGGGGCTCGGGCGGGCTAGCCGCCGATCTGGGACATCGACTTGGCCGGCTTGATGAAGCCCGCCTCGCCGATGTGGTGGCCTTCCTCCTTCTTCCAGACCGCCGCTTCGATGACGCGGGCCACCGAGTCGTCGGACGCGCCGCTTCGCATCAGGTCGCGGAGAGGCGTTTCGTGGAGCGAGAAGAGGCACGTCCGCAGGCCGCCCTCGGCGGTCAGCCGGATCCGGTTGCAGGTGGTGCAGAAGGCCTGGGAGACGCTCGAGATGAAGCCGACGCCGCCGGGGGCGCCGTCGGCGAAGCCGTAGTTGTTGGAGGGTGCCGGCCGGTGGTTGGCGCGGCTGACGAGCGGAAACTGGTCCTCGATCCGCTCCTGGATCGCCTGCGAGGGAACGACCAGGTCGGGCCGCCAGATGCCGTCGCCGTCGAGCGGCATGAACTCGATGAAGCGAACCTCGTAGCCCTTCTCGCGGGCGAGCCGGGCGAAGTCGACGACCTCGTCGTCGTTCTGGCCCTTCATTACGACGACGTTCAGCTTGATCGGGTTCAGGCCCGCCTCCTCGGCCGCCCGCACGCCCTCCATCACCTTGCGGAAGGCGTCGACCCGGGCGATTTCCTTGAAGCGGTCGATGCTGAGCGTGTCGAGCGAGATGTTGATCCGTTTCAGCCCCGCGGCGGCCAGCTTGGCCGCCTTGTTGGCGAGCAGCACGCCGTTGGTGGTCATCGTTATGTCGAGGGTCGGGTCGAGCTCGTTGATCATCCCGATGAGCTCCTCGACGCCGATCCGGACCAGCGGCTCGCCGCCGGTGATGCGGATGGTCCGGACGCCGTAGCGCTCGACGAAGAGGCGAGCGAGGCGGCGGATCTCCTCGAAGCGGAGGATGTCCTCCCGCGCCAGCCACTTGAGGCCCTCGGCCGGCATGCAGTAGATGCAGCGGAAGTTGCAGCGATCGGTGACTGAGATGCGCAGGTCGTCCGCGATCCGGCCGTAGCTGTCGCGCAGGACTTCGGACATTACCGGATGATACCCAGATGGCGTACCAATTCATCCAGGCGGAGATCGAGCCGCCGGTCGGCCTGGTCACCCTGAACCGCCCCAAGGTGCTCAACGCCCTCAGCCCGGAGCTGATCGGCGAGGTGACCGCGGCGCTCGCTGAGATGGGCCGCGACGAGTCGGTGCGAGCTGTTGTCCTCACCGGCGGGCCGAAGGTCTTCGCGGCCGGCGCCGACATCGGCGACATGGCCGAACGAGGGCCGGTGGACCAGCTGCAGCGCGACCAGACCGGCCGCTGGGCCGCGATCGCGGCGCTCACCAAGCCGCTCCTTGCGGCCGTCAACGGCTACGCGCTCGGCGGTGGCTGCGAGCTGGCGCTGATGTGCGACCTGATCATCGCCGGCGACAGCGCCCGCTTCGGCCAGCCGGAGATCAACCTCGGCATCATCGCGGGCGCAGGCGGCACCCAGCGCTGGCCCCGGACGGCGGGCAAGTACGTCGCCATGGAGGTGAACCTGACCGGCGCCCCGATCACCGCCCAGCGGGCGTACCAGCTCGGGATCGTCAACAAGGTGGTGCCGGCGGAGGTGACCATCGAGGTGGCCAAGCGGATGGCGCGGCGGATCGCCGAGAAGCCACCGCTGGCGGCCCGGCTGGTCAAGGAATCGGTGAACCAGGCGCTCGAGACGCCGCTCCAACAAGGGCTGGCGGTCGAGCGCCGGAACTTCTACTTCCTCTTCGCGACCGAGGACCAGAAGGAGGGCATGCGCGCCTTCCTCGAGAAGCGGCGCGGCCAGTTCAAGGGGCGATGACGGAGATGGCGGAGCAAGCGGAGGAGAGCCACGTCCTGCTCGAGATGGAGGGGTCGATCGCCTGGATCCGGCTCAACCGGGCGGACAAGCTCAACCCGATCGGCAGCCTGGCGCGGCGCCAGCTCGACGCCGCCCTGAAGCAGGTCGAGCGTGACGAGTCCGTGCGCTGCGTGGTCCTGATCGGCTCCGGCCGCGCCTTCTCAGCCGGGGCGGACGTCCAGGAGATGTCGCGTGGCGACGGTCAGATGCGCTCTCCCGAGGACGTCGGGCGGGTGCTCCGCGAGGAGTACCTCGTGATGCTGCAGCGGCTGCGCACAATGCCCAAGCCGGTGATCTGCGGCATGAACGGGCTGGCCGCGGGGATCGGCGCCAGCTTCGCGCTGGCCTGTGACATCCGGATCGCGGCCGAGGACGCCTACATCTCGGAGGCGTTCGCCAACCTCGGCCTCGGGCCGGACGGCGGCGTCAGCTGGACGCTGCCCCGCTTCATCGGGCGGGGCCGCGCGCTCGAGATGTTCTACACCGCGGAGCGGCTCTCGGCCCAGGACGCCGAGCGCTTCGGAGTCGTCAACCGGGTGGTGCCCAAGGAGGCGGTCGAGGCGGAGTGCCGGACCCTCGCGCAGCGCCTGGCGACCGCCTCGATCGGCGCCCTGGCCGGCGCCAAGCGCGCCGTCAACTTCGCGGAGGGCTCCTCTTTCGAGGAGGCGGCCGAGTTCGAGGCCTACCTCCAGGAGGTCTGTGCCGCCGGCGACGACTACCGAGAGGGGGTCAGCGCCTTCCTCGAGAAGCGCAAGGCGAACTTCAAGGGGCCTCGCGCCGATGGCTGAGCTGCGCGAGGTCGTCATCGTCTCCGCCGCCCGGACGCCGATGGGCAGGTACGGCGGGCAGCTGAAGGAGGTTCGCCCGGACGACCTCGCGGCCGTCGTGCTGCGCGAGGTCGTCGACCGGATCGGGCTCGACCCAGGCGAGGTCGAGGACGTGGTCTTCGGCTGCGCCAACCAGGCCGGCGAGGACAACCGCAACGTCGCCCGGATGGGCCTGCTCCTGGCCGGGTTCCCGATCGAGGTCCCCGGCCAGACCGTCAACCGGCTCTGCGGCTCGGGCATGCAGGCCACCATCGCGGGCGTCCGCGAGATCCAGGCGGGCGGCGCCGACGTCCTCATCGCGGGCGGCGTGGAGTCGATGACGCGGGCCCCCTGGGTCATGGCCAAGCCGGACGGCGGCTTTCCCCGCGGCCCCCAGACGGTCTACGACAGCTCCCTCGGCTGGCGCCTCATCAACCCGAAGATGGCCGAGCTCTATGGCACCCTCCAGATGGGGGAGACCGCGGAGAAGGTGGCCGCCAAGTACGAGGTGAGCCGGGAGGACCAGGACGAGTTCGCGCTCCGCTCCCACCAGAGGGCGATCGCGGCCCAACAGGCCGGCAAGTTCGATTCTGAGCTGGTGCCGGTGGCGATCCCGCAGCGAAAGGGCGAGGCGATCACGGTCAGCTCCGACGAGGGACCGAGGGCGGATTCGACTCTCGAGTCCTTGGCCCGGCTGAAACCGGTCTTCCAGGCCGACGGCACGGTGACCGCGGGCAACGCCTCGCCGCTCAACGACGGAGCCTCCGCGCTGGTCCTGATGGAGGCCGGTGAGGCGAAGCGCCGCGGGCTCCGGGTGCTGGCCACCTTCGTCGCCTCGGCGAGCATCGGCGTGCACCCCAGCTACATGGGCATCGGGCCGGTGCCGGCGACCCGGAAGGCGCTCGCCAAGGCCGGCCTCGCGATCGGGGACGTGGACCTCGTCGAGATCAACGAGGCGTTCGCTGCCCAATCGGTGGCGTGTGTGCGGGAGCTCGGGCTCAACGAGGAGAAGGTGAACGTCAACGGCGGCGCGATCGCGCTCGGCCACCCGCTCGGCTCGAGCGGCTCGCGACTGATCTGCTCGCTGACCTACGAGATGAACCGGAGCGGAGCGGAGGTCGGCCTGGCGACGATGTGCATCGGCGTCGGCCAGGGCATCGCGTCGATCTGGAGGCGCGGCTGACCGATCCTCCCGGCGAGAGGGACGCGGCGGCGGTCCGCTCGATGTTCGACCGCATCGCGCCCCGCTACGACCTTGTCAACACGATCCTGAGCGGGGGCATCGACGGCCGCTGGCGCCGCGCGGCGGCCGCTGCCACCCGGCTCGAGCCGGGCCAGTCGGCGCTCGACGTCGCGTGCGGCTCGGGGCGCCTCACGGCCGAGCTCGCCCGGCGGGCGCCCGGCGGCCGGGTGGTGGGGCTCGACTTCAGCCCCGGGATGCTGGCGAAGGCCCACGCCGACAACCCCCGGCTGGAGTTCATCAAGGGCGACGCCCACCGGCTCCCCTTCTGGGACGGCGACTTCGACGTGGCAACGATGGCCTTCGGCCTGCGCAACCTCGCCGATCCCCGCCTCGGTCTGGCCGAGCTGGCGCGGGTCGCGCGGCGGGTGGTCGTGCTCGAGTTCGTCAAGCCGCCGGCGAGCGTCTTCGGCGCCCTCTACCGCTTCCACCTGCGGCACGTGCTGCCCCGGGTCGGCGCGACCGTGAGCGGCGCGCCCGATGCCTATCGCTACCTGAGCGACACCGTCGACTCCTACCGGACCGGCCCCCAGCTGGCGGAGCTCGCCGCGGCGGCCGACTGGAGCGCGGTCGAGTTCCGCGGCCTGACCTTCGGCACCGTGGGCCTCCTGGTCGGGCACCGGTGATCGAGCTCGGCTGGGACCAGGTCATCGCCTTCCGGCTCGCCCGCCACGGCCTCGACGAGCGGCAGCCGCGTTCCGGCTTCGAAGTTTCGCGGCGCATCAACGGCGTCCATGCCCAGGTGATGTCCGCCGGCGAGCTCTCGATCGGCGCCCGCTCCAGCAGCGAGACCCCCGCCGCCGTGCAGGCGAGCCTCTGGGAGAAGCGGAGCCTGGTCAAGACGTGGGCGATGCGGACGACCCTCCATCTCCTACCCGCGGAGGAGCTGCCGCTCTACATGGCCGCGGTGCGGCGGCGTGGACCCGCGTGGAAGCGGACCTGGTCGAAGTGGCTGGGCTCGACGAGGCCCACCTGCTGGAGCTGGTCGAGGCCGTGGGCCAGGCCCTCGACGGGCGCTGCCTGACGCGCCGCGAGCTGGCCGAGGCGGTGGTCGGCCGGCTGGGCTGGATCAGCTTCGAGCAGCTGTTGAGCGGCTGGGGGACCTTGCTCGGCCTGCCCGCCCGCGAGGGGAAGCTCTGCTTCGGGCCGTCATCGGGCAGCAGTGTCCGCTTCGTCCGGCCCGACCAGTGGATCGGCTCCTGGCGAGAGGTGGACGAGCTCGAGGCGGAGATGGAGCTGCTCCGCCGCTACCTGCGCGTCAACGGGCCGGCGGTCAGGCACGACTTCCAGCTCTGGCTCGGCGCCACGCCGAGCCTGCCCGCCTGGAGGGCTGTGCTGCCCGAGCTGGTCGAGGTCTCGGTCGAGGGGAAGCGAGGCTGGCTGCGGGCCGCCGACATCGAGGCGGTGGAGAAGGCGCGCTTCGGCGAGGAGGTGCGGCTCCTACCCTTCTTCGACCACTACCTGCTGACGCACCATGACGGGCGGGAGCACCTGGTCGGGCCCGAGCACAAGGCGAAGGTCTTCCGGACCGCCGGTTGGTGACCCCGACGGTGCTCGTACGGGGCCGCGTCGCCGCCACCTGGGACCTTGCCAAGGGCGTCGTTACGGTGACCGAGCACCGGCCGCTGACCGCTAGGGAGCGGCGGGGACTGGCTCGAGAGGTGGAGCGCCTGGGCCACTTTCTCGGCGCCAGCGTGAGCTTGGGCTGAAGAGCGCGAGCACGCCGACCAGGCCCCAAGCGGCGCAGAGCGGCAGCACCGCGCCGGCCCAGCCCCAGGCCTGGTAGGCGGCCGCGGCGACGGGAGCGGCCAGCGCTCCACCGACGTAGTAGGCGGCCAGGTAGCGGCCGACGGCGACGCGTCCACGGGCCGCGGCGGCGCCGCTGTGGCTGGTATGGAGGGCGACGGCGCCGGAGATCGACCCGGTCGCCATCACCGCAACCGCGAGGAGGGCGGGGAGGAGCCCGATCAGCAGGCAGCTGATGCCCGCCACGACCGTCACCAGCACGATGGCACGAGCCCCGAAGCGGTCGATGGCGCGCCCGGCGAGCCCGGCGGTGAGCAGGGCGGGCACGAAGGCGAGATAGACGAGGTCCGCGACCGCGGTGGGAAGGTGGAAGGGCGCGGCGGCGAGGCGATAGGGGAGGAGGTCGAAGACGGCGATGTTGACGAACAGGATCCCCAACCCGGCCAAAACCAACCCCAAAGGCGCGGCCCCACCCTCCGGGGGGCTGACCACCTCAGTACGTCCAGCATCAGCGGCGGTCCTAGTAAGCCTGTTAAGAGCGAGGCTCACGAGGGCCAGCGCGAGCAGGCCGCCGATCGCGAAGGCCGCCCGCCAGCCCAGCCAGAGAGCCGAATAGCCGGTCGCCCGGCTGAGCAGCCCTCCGATCGCGGTGCCGCCGATCAGCGAGCCGGTCAGCCGCCCGCCCCGGGAAGCGGGGTGGTGACGCGCGATGTCGGCGAGGCCGCCAGCGACGAGCAGGCCGACGCCGACGCCCTGGCCCGCCCTCGCCAGCAGCAGCACGACGAAATGAGGGCTGAGGGCCGCGATGGCGCTGGAGACGACGACCAGCCACATCGCCTGCCGCATCGTCCGAACCGGGTCGCCCTCGGGCAGCAGCCCGGAGACCGCGAAGCCGAGCAGCCCCGCGGTCATCGTCAGCCCGGTCACCGCCGGGTTGGTGTGGAAGTCGTGGTCCAGCAGGGCCAGGATCGGCTGCGGCAGGTAGAGGGCCAGGAAGGCGCCCGCCCCGAGTAGGAAGTAGGTCAGCTCGCGTGGTCCCGGCGCCTGAGCTCGACCAGCGCGAGAGCGGCGACCAGCAGCGAACCGACCACCGCCACCACCGCATAGCCCGTGACGAGGATCCAGCCACTCACGAAGAGAAAGCCGCCGCCCCCTTTCACCGCCGGTCCGACCAGGCTCCAGCCGACCAGCCCCACCCCCATCAGGTAGCCGCCGACGCGGACCAGGTCGGACCGCCGGCGGCAGGTGCCGGCGACAACCGCGAGAAGCACGACGGCGAGCACCATGCCGGGCACCTCGAGGAACACGGCACCGAAGCCGGCGACGCCGCCCAGCATCAGGAAGACGACCAGCCGCTGCGCCATGGCCCGGAATCAGTCGTCCAATTCGACGGTCGGCTGGACGAGGAAGATCCAGAGGTCCCAGGCGATATGGCTCACCATCACCGCCGGCAGCCTCCCCTCGAAGAGGTACTGGAGGCTCCAGAAGGCGCCCGCGATCCCCGCCGCGCCGGAGAGCGTGAGGTTGCCCGTGATCAGGTGGATCCCGCCGTAGATCACCGCGCCCAGCGCCGAGCCGGCGACCCGGCCCATCCGCTGCATCAGGTAGCCGTTGACGAGCCCGCGCCAGAAGAGCTCCTCGCCCGGCGCGATGACGAGGGCGAGGGCCGGCGCGATGAACCAGCGGGGCGCCATCCGCCGGCGCTCGTAGACGTCGGCGATGTCCTGCTCGCCGGTCGGCATGACGCGCCGTGCGAAACGGTCTCCGGCACGGAAGATGCCGTAGAGGACGGCTGCCATGGCCAGTCCGACCGGGACGTCGCGGAGCCGGGGCCGGTTGCGGCCGGAGCGGAGCTCGGGGTTGGCGGCCACCGCCAGCGCCCCCATCGCGCCGACGCCGATCGCCATCTTCTGCCAGAAGTGGCTCTTGCCCCGGAAGGCGGCGGTCCAGACCACCCCGGCCAGGCCCATCCCGAGCGCGAAGTCTCGTCCTTTGATCAACAGGTCAGCTGAGGAGCCGCGCGGAGATCAGGCCGGCCAGCAGGAGCACCCCGAACAGGGTGTGCAGGCGGGCCGTGTACATGTCGATCATGGCGATCGAGCGGAGGGAGCCTGCGGCGCCCTTCTCGGCCTGGTGGAGGAGCCACACGGTCACCGGGAGACTCAGTGTCGTGAGCAGGGTCAGGGTGGGGAGGAGGCCCAGCATCACGGCTCCCGCGACGGCCACGTAGGCGCCGACCAGGAGGGCGACGTAGAACCAGCGGGCGAATGGCCTCCCCATCTCCGCCGAGAGCGTCGTGAAGCCGAGCCTCTTGTCCTCGCCGATGTCGCGCCACTCGTTGCCGTGGAGGATCGCGGTGACCAGCAGGCCGACCGGCACGGCGAGGGCGATCGTCCGCCCGTCGAATCCGCCCGAGGCGGCGAAGAAGCCGCCCACGACCATCAGCGGTCCCATCAGCAGGAAGACCAGGGGCACGCCCAGCGCCCGATACTTGTAGTGGAAGGGCGGCGCGCTGTAGAAGTACCCGCCGAGCAGGCCGATCGCGCCCAGCACGACCATCCAGGGTCCCCGGACGGCCGTCAGGTAGAGCCCGATCAAGATCGTCACGGCGAAGCAGAGGTAGGCGAGGGTCAAAGCGTCGCGCTCGCTGATCCTGCCCTTGACGATCGCCAGCGAGGCTCGCGGGGAGGTGATCGAGTCGATGCCGTGGCGAACGTCGTAGACCTCGTTCACCACGTTGGTGCCGGCGTGGAGGGCCAAGCCGCCGATTACGGCGAGCAGCCAGGGCAGGACGTCGATCCTTCCCAGCGACCAGGCAAGCACGCCGCCTGCGGTCACCGGGAGCACGGAGGCCGTGAAGCTGAACGGCCGGGTCACCTCGTAGACGGCGCCCAGCTTGCGCCAAGCGCGCCTGGCCGCGCCCTCCCGCTCAACCGCGGTCGAGCCGGCGCGGGCGCCCGTCGAGCCGAGCGCGCCCGCTCCAACCCTGCCCTCGGAGCCATAGGTGACAGCTGCCTCGAGCACCGCCCGGACTTGGGCCTCTTCCTGGACGATCGGCTGCAGCAAGGGCACGTCCATCCCCGCCCGGTGGTACTCGAGCGCCCGCTCGGCGACGTCGTCGGCGGTGCCCACCAGGATGTAGGCGTCGAGCAGCTCGTCGGGGATCGCCTGGGCGGCGCCGTGGTAGTCCTCCGCCCGCCAGAGCCTGTTAACGGTGTCCCGCAGCTCGGCCGGGAACCCCGCTCGCTTCAATGAGATGTCGGACAGGATGGAGATCATGTAGATGACGAAGGGATCGCGCTTGGCGCGGTTTCGCGCCTCCGCCCGGGAGCGGTCGACGAGCGCGAACAGGTAGCCGCGGAAGTCGAGCTCCGACTCCTGCCGGCCGTGCGCCACCGCCGACTCGAGCACCCGCCGCCGCATCAGCTCGAACGCCGGCAGGGACTCCAGCGGCCGGCTCAGGTAACCGTCGGCCTTCGCCCCGGCGAGCTCCAGGTAGGGACGGGTGTAGGCGGCGATGTAGATCGGGATCCGGTGCGGCGGCTGGAACATGGGGACCAGCGGCGGAAGCTTCTCGTTCAGCGTCAGCCGCCGGCCCGCCCACAGCTCGCGCACCTGGTCGATCGCCTCGCCGACACGCGCCGGCGCGTTCTCGAAAGGGATCCCCATCTGCATCAGGCGGAGCGGAAGGCCGCTGCCGAGTGCCAGCGAGACCCGCTCCGGCGCGAGGTCGTCGAGCGAGGAGAGGGTGGCGGCGAGCACGAAGGGGTGGCGGGTGTAGGGGTTGAGCGATCCCGCGCCAAGCCGGATCTCGCGGGTCGCGTAGGCCATCGCCGCCAGGTAGGAGATGGGGTCCCGCTCGAAGTAGCTGTCGTGGACCCAGACCGACTCGAGGCCGGCGGCCTCTGCCCGGCGAGCGTACTCGACGGCGTCGCGGAGGTCGCCGCGCGAGGCGAGGCCGAGCCCGACCTGCCTATGCATGGCGGTCGACCACGCTCTCGGCGACCTCGACCAGGGTTGACTTGACGCCGTCCAGGTCGACCCCCTCGAGCTCGCCGACGGCCAGCCGGACGAGGCCCTGGGCCTGCCGGTTCACGCGTTCGAGGGCGCCGCTCTCGGAGACCAGGTCGACGACCCGGCGGAGGTGCTCGTCCGGCAGCGGGCCGGCCAGCAGCCTCTGGATCTCCCCGCCGAGGGAGGCGTCCTCGCTGGCGTAGATGAGAGGCAGCGAGAGGACCCGCTCTCGGATGTCCTGGCCCAGCGGCTTGCCCGAGTGCTGGCTGAAATCGACGACGTCGTCGGTCATCTGGAACGCGACGCCGACCGCCTCGCCGTAGCGGCGCATGCGCTCGATGACCTCGCTGGGCGCCCCCGCCAGCTGGGCGCCGGCGACGCAGGACGCGGCGATCAGGGCGGCGGTCTTGCCGCGAACGACCCGCAGGTAGGCGGCCTCGTCGCCCGGGTAGCGCCCGCGAAACTCGAGATCGTCGATCTGCGAGCGGCAGATCGCCTCCATCGCCCCGGCGATCGTCGAGGTGACGTCGGGGCTGCCCAGCTCGGCGATCAGCCGGGTGGCCTTGGCGAAGTAGTAGTCCCCGACGGCGACCGCGCGGGCGGGCCCCTCCGCGGCGGCTACCGTCGGGCGGCCGCGGCGCTTTGAGCTCTCGTCGACGTAGTCGTCGTGGACCAGGGTCGCGGCGTGGATCAGCTCCACCGCGGCGGCCAGGGTGGCCGCTCGGAGCGGGTCGTGGCCGGGGCCAAGGCGCGAGGTCAGCAGTACCAGGAACGGTCGGAAGCGCTTGCCGCCGGCCTCGACCAGCCGGCGCATCGGGTCGCCGACCGGACGCGGGTCGGCGTGAAGCTGGCGCTCCAGCTCGAGCTCGATGAGCCGCCTCACGCCGTCGGCGCCCCGCCTGGCGAAGTCCCCGTCCAGCTGGATCGCGACCTCCCGCTCACGCGGACCGTCGAGCTCCACGGCGAACACCGCCTGCCAGCGGCCGAGCAGCAGCTCACCCTCCTCGACAAGGATCGTGAGGCTCGGCTGGAGGAGCAGGTTGCGGGCGTGGGCATGACCGTTGGCGGGCTCGTCCGCCGGTACCGCGACTCGGAGCGAGAAGTCGTCGTGGAGGTACGTCGCCTCGGCGGGGACGAGCCGCCGGAGGAGCGCCTCGAGGTCGGCGAGGAGGAGCGGCTCGTTCTCGTTGACGGCCAGGCCGAGCGTGGTGTGGAGCGACTGGAGGTGGATCCGGCCGTTGAGCAGGCCGGCCTTCTCGACCGCGCCCTGGAGGCGGGCGGTCAGGTCGACGAACTCGGTCGGCCTGCTGCTGCGGAGAGAGATCCGGTCGGTGGCCGTCATCTCGCCTCCGTCCTCGCCTCCTGGATCGCCCGGAGGAGCCGGGAGCGCGTCGGCTCCAGCTCCCGCTCGGCGGCCGCCGCTGCCGACTGCTCCTCGATGGCACGCGCAAAGGAGACCTGGAGCCGGCGGTCGCGGGTGTCGGCGAGGAGGCGCGACGCCCGTGCGAGGCAGAGGTCGCCCCGGAGCAGGTCGGGAGCCGGCGGCGCCGGCCGGCCCAGCCGCTGCAGGCCGAGCGCGGTCTCCACCAGCGCCGCGGCCAGCGCCACCCGCGGACCGTCTGCCTCGCCGAGCGAGGCGGTGGCCGGCTGGTAGGCGGCGAAGGCAGTCTCCAGCCCCGTCTCCCAGAGGGATTCGATCGCCTCGAGCTCGTCGGCGACGATCACGGCACCGGCTCGACGACGCTGCTCGCCAGCTCCCGCCAGGCGCTCAGCGCGCGCAGGCAGGAGTCCTCGTCGCGGGTCACCACGTAATAGAGCCCGAAGCCGAGGACGGTGTTCAGGATCAGGGGGACGAGCACCTCGCGCTCGATCTTCAGCCGCACCCTGCCGTCGCGCTCGAGGCGGTCGAGCTGTTCCTCGACGACATCCCGGTAGCGGGCGAAGAGCTCGGGGAGGAACGCCTGCAGGCTCTCCTGCTTGGGAGCCTGGACGAGCAGGTCGAAGGCAGCCAGCTGGATGTCGCCGAGCCGGCGCAGGCTCTCCCAGATGCTGACGATCCCGCTCTCGATCAGCCAGATCGGATCGGTCATCTGGTTGAGGCTCGTGCGGAGCTCCTCGACCGAGCGTTCGGTGAGGTGCCGCCAGGCTTCGATGAGCAGCTCCGACTTGGTCGGGAAGTAGTACTGCAGGTTGCCGATCGCGACACCTGCCCGGGACGCGATGGAGCGCACGCTGGTGCCCGCGTAGCCATTCTCGAGCAACGACTCGGCGGCCGCCCTGACGATCCCCTCCTTCGCCGACAGGCCGGTGATGGGGAGGACGCTTGGAGTCGCTTTGGTCATACGTATGTATTAGAGTACCGAACCGCCCAAAGTCAAGTTTTGCCCGGCGCCCGTCGCTGACCACCTTCTACGCTGGTCGGCTGTGAAGATCTTCGACGTCTCGGTCCCGATCTCATCCAGCATGCCGACCTGGCCGGGTGATCCGCGGGTCAGCCTGACCCGGGCCAGCTCGATCGCCAAAGGTGACGCCGCCAACGTCTCCCGGCTCGACGCCGGGGTTCACACTGGGACCCACGTTGATGCGCCGGTCCACTTCGTCGACGGCGCAACCGGCATCGATTCGATCCCGATCGAGACGCTGGTCGGCCCCTGCCTGGTGGTGGAGGCGAACCCGCCCGGCCTCGAGCTGCGGCCCGAGGACCTGCCCGCGACGGCGCACAGCAGGATCCTCTTCAAGACCCGCAACTCGGCCCATTGGGCGGCCGCCGAGACCGAGTTCGAGACCGAGTTCGTGGCCGTCGGCCTGGAGCTCGCGCGGAGGCTGGTCGCGGAGGGCAAGCTCCTCGTCGGCGTCGACTACCTCTCCGTCGAGAGCTACCACGCCCCCATCGAGCACCCCGTCCACCACACCCTGCTGGCGGCCAGGATCGTCGTAATCGAGGGCCTCGACCTGAGCCGGGTCGAACCCGGCGAGTACGACCTCTACTGCCTGCCGCTCAAGCTCGTCGGCAGCGACGGGGCGCCGGCCCGCACCGTGCTGGTGCGGCCCTGACGGCGGCCCAGTCCCTCTTCTACAGGCCCGCCTGGTTGTTGAGGGTGTAGGTGATGTCGGAGAAGAGGTTCTTGATCTGGCCGCCGGTCGTGATCAGCATCACGATCACGA
>DATCOZ010000294.1:0-2506 GCA_036564345.1 Candidatus Dormiibacterota bacterium
GACCAGGTGGTCGCGCTCGGCTCGCATTGATTCGGCGATTCCCTGCATCCAGGTTCGGATCGTCAAGGAGTCCATTTGGAGGCTGATCAAACCGTAGCTCAGACTCCCCATCGAAGTGCAGCCGTGTGCACGGGAGCGTCCCAGAGAGCCAGCAGCTCGTCGTCCAGCTCGAGCACCGTGAGCGAGGCGCCGGCCATCTCGAGCGACGTGATGTAGCTGCCGACCAGGTTGCGAACCGGCTCGAGGCCAGCCGCCCGGAGCCGGCGATCCACCTCTCCGTAGAGGAGGTAGAGCTCGATAGAGGGTGTTCCGCCCATGCCGTTCACGAAGGCGAGCACCCGGGAGCCATTTCCTGGCTTCAGGTCCGAGAGGACCGCCTCGACCATCACAGCGACGACATCGGACGCGGAACCCAGCGATTCGCGCCGCCGTCCGGGCTCGCCGTGGATGCCGATGCCCATCTCGATCTCGCCTTCCGGCAGGTCGAAGATCGGCTTGCCCGCCGCGGGTGGAGTGGCGGAGGAGAGGGCCACCCCAAAGGATCGGGCACGGTCGTTGACGCGTCGTACGGCTGCCGCAACGTCGGCCAGGGAAGCGCCCTTCTCGGCCGCCGCGCCCGCGATCTTCTCGGCCAGGACGGTCGCCCCCACTCCCCGCCGGCCGGCGGTGTAGAGCGAGTCCTGTACCGCCACGTCGTCGTCGATCACGACCGACTCGACCTTGATGCCCTCGTCAGCCGCGTCGTCGGCCGCCATCTTGAAGTTGAGGACGTCGCCCGTGTAGTTCTTGACGATGTGCACAACGCCCGCCCCACCGTCGACCGCCTTGGTGGCGGCGAGCATCTGGTCGGGGACCGGGGAGGTGAATACCTCACCAGGGCAGGCGGCGTCGAGCATTCCGAGGCCTACGAAGCCGCCGTGAAGGGGCTCGTGGCCCGAGCCGCCGCCCGAGATGAGCCCGACCTTGCCCTTCTTCGGCGCAGCCTTGCGCACCACGATCTGAGCCTCGCGGTCGACCCGGAGGATGTCGCCGTGGGCGGCCTCCAGGCCGACCAGGGACTCCTTGACCAGCTGGCCGGGCTCGTTGAGGAACTTGCGCATCCGATTCGCTACTTGCGCCATTGCTTTCTGATCGCCTCCTTCTCTTCTAGTGGGCCCCCGCGGGGACCTCGTCCGGGTGGGTGACCGCTTCCTTGATCGGCATCTCGACGATCCGCGGATTGGCCAGGAAGTCGTAGATGATGGCGGCGCCGGCGGAGCCGACGAGGCCGGGTAGGAGGTAGACCGGGATGTACTGCACCCAGTGGGTGGTCCCACCCGCGATGGCCGCGACGAGCTCGGGGCCGAACGCGCGAGCCGGGTTGAGAGAAGCGCCGGAGACGGGGCCGAAGATCAGGATGATGCCGACGACGGCGCCGCCGATCACGATGCCGGCGAGGTCGCCCGGCGAGCGGGAGTCGACGATGCCGAGGATCGCGAACATCAGCAGCGCGGTGCCGACCAGCTCGGCAAACATTGGACCGATGTAGGAGCCGGTGTCACTGAAAGCGGTCTGGCCCATGCCGAAGGTCACCGCGTTCTGGCCGAAGGTCGCCCAGATGGCGAAGGCGCCGATGACCGCTCCCACCCATTGGGCCGCCCAGTACATGGGCACGTCCCGCCAGGGGAACCGCTTGGTCACCGCGAGCCCAAAGGTGACGGCCGGGTTGATGTGACAGCCGGATACCTTGCCGATGGCGTAGACGAGCGCTGTGATGATGAAGCCGAAGGCGAAGCTGATGCCGAGGAGGTCGGACTCGGTGACCGCCGGCACCGCCTTCCCCGCGAGCGTCAGCGTCGCGATTACCGATCCCGGCCCCACCAGCACAAGGGCCGCCGTTCCGAGGACCTCCGCCAAAGCCCGCTGGGTCTTCGAGTACATGAGTTGAACCCCCAATTTGTTGACTCGCATTCGACAATGCCGAATGCCTTTCGGCGAACCCTATTCCGCTGGAATCTGTTTGTCAAGCATGGAAATCAGGTCGCCTCCCCTGTGGGCTCCACATCAGACTCGAGCCGGGTAGGGCTCCGGTTCGCGCCGCCGGCCTATGGCGCGAGAGACACCGGACGGAACCAGATCAGCGCGGCAGGCTACCCGGAGAACTTGACGGGTTGGCTCGGCTCGCGGAGGACCTCGAGGCTGAAGATGTCCGGTCTCGAGTAATGCCCGGTCACATCGAGGGTGCGGCGCGCCGCGGCGGTCGAGATCTCGCAGTCGGCGTAGAGGATCCCATGCTCCTGGTGAAGCGGGCCGGCGACGATGGTTCCCGAAGGAGAGACGATCACCGAGTCGCCGGGATTGATCCACTCGTCCTCGTCCGGAAACAGCGCGGCCCGGTCGGGAAAGTCGGCGGGCACGTCGCGGCCCTGGATTGAGGTGCCGTTGCCGAGCACCCAGACCCTCCCCTCGAGCGCGATATGACGCATGGTGACGATCCAGCTGTCGCCCTCGTCCCAGGTCGGAGCTG
>DATCOZ010000098.1:0-9111 GCA_036564345.1 Candidatus Dormiibacterota bacterium
CTCGAACCCAGACCGCCGTCACGGGGTGTCACCCTTTGGCGCGCCGAGCGACGGGCCGAACAGCGACCCGGCGTCGAGCCCTCCCACCGGCACGCGGCCCTCGGTGCTCACCCTGCCGTCGCGCATCTGGACGATGCGGTCGGCGGCGGCGGCCACCTCGTCGTCGTGGGTGACCAGCAGGATGGCCTGGCCGTCATGGTGGAGGCGCCGGAAGAGCTCCATCACCTCGGCACCGCCGACCGAGTCCAGCGCGCCGGTGGGTTCGTCGGCCAGGAGCAGGGTGGGTTCGTTCGCCAAGGCCCGGGCGATGGCCAACCGCTGCCGCTGGCCGCCCGACAGAACGCCGGGCGCCTTGCCCGCCTTGTCCGAGAGGCCCAGCAGGTCGAGGAGGTCCCGGGCCCGGCTGTCGGCCTGCTTGCGGGAGGCGCCCGCGACGACCGCGGGGAGGGCGACGTTGTCCAGCACGCTCATCCCTTCGAGCAGGTTGAAGAACTGGAACACGATCCCGATGTGGCTGCGCCGCATCCTGGCCAGGTCGTCCTCGTTCTTGCCGCCGAGCGACTCACCCGCCACCGCGATGTCGCCCTCGCTCGGCGTGTCCAGGCCGGCAACCATGTTGAGCAGTGTGGACTTCCCGCAGCCGGAGGGGCCCATGATCGCCACGAACTCGCCCGCCTCGACCGTCATGTCGACGCCCCGGAGCGCGCGAACGGGGGCCACGTCGCCTTCGGTGCTCTCATAGGTCTTGCGGAGCCCCCGAACCTCGAGCACGTCCATCCCATCCTCCTGACCGCTTTCGGATAGGACACATCATCCGTTGCTGCCGCACCTCAGGACAAGAGGGCTAGCCAGCGTTCCGCCGGGGATGCCAGCCTCCCCGTCGAACGCGGGAGGAGGTCAGGGATCGTCGGTGGACCGGCGGGGGCCCGGCAGACCGCTCGCGAATTGCGTACCGGTACGGATGTAAGCGCCCGCTGGCCCTCCTACCGTGGAGGGCACAACTGAGGATAGGAGGACTTCATGGGGGTCACGATGACGCGGCAAACGATCGGGAGAAGCGAGATCGCGTCCCCGCAGCGGGCGAACGACGCGCCGGGCTCGGACCTGGCCGCGATGACATCGATGACGCCGACGAGCCAGATGGGGCAGCGGGGCCCGGTCAGCCGTTGGAAGATGTTGGTGGTTTCGCTGATCGGACTCTATCCGCTGGTCCTCGGGTTCCTCGCGTTCATCGCTCCGCACGTCGCCCGGTGGCCTCTGCCCGCGAAGGCCGCCCTGTACCCGTTCGTGCTGCTCACGCTGATGACCTACGTGATCCTGCCGGTATTGACCCGCCTTCTGCGCCGGTGGCTCTGAGGGGCGGCGCGGTCGGTCCCCACGATTCCAGAAAGCTCGATTCGATGCGATGCGGCCATCTCGCGAGAGGAGGGTGCACGAACCAAGGAGGCAAGAAAGCACCGAGGACCAACCGGGCCATCCGGACCGACGGACAGTACGAGACATGGGAGGAGAGGCACGATGCCGTTCATCAACGTGAAGATCATCGAGGGCGTCTTCAGCGACCCGCAGAAGCGGGAGATCGTCGAGAAGCTGACGGACACCATGGTGTCGATCGAAGGCGAGAACATGCGAGGCGTGACGTGGTGCGTCCTGGAAGAGGTCAAGAGCGGCGACTGGGGTATCGCCGGCAAGCCGCTCTCGACCGAGGACGTCAGGGCACTCGCGGCGGGAGCGCTCGTCGGGTGATCACGCCGGTACGGGGGGCCCCGAGTGTGACGATCGCGGCCCCCTTCGGCGTCTCTCGGAGACGCCCTACAGTAGCGGCGTGGCCCCCGCGACGAGATACGCGAAAAGCGGAGAAGTCAACGTGGCCTACCAGGTCATCGGCGAGGGTCCACCTGATCTCGTGCTCGTTCCGGGGTTCGTCTCCCACGTCGAGGCCGCATGGGAGTGGCCCTACCTGGCTCGATTCCTGCATCGTCTCGCTTCGTTCGCCCGGCTGATCGTGTTCGACAAGCGAGGGACCGGGATGTCCGATCCGATGATGCGCGCACCGACCCTGGATGAGCGCACGGACGACATCCGTGCGGTGATGGACGCCTCGGGAACGGATCGCGCGCCGCTGTTCGGCGTGTCGGAGGGCGGCGCCCTCAGCATCGCGTTCGCATCGGCCCATCCGGACCGGGCCGCGTCGCTGATCCTGTACGGGTCCTACGCGAAGAAGGTCGCGGCGAACGACTACCCGTGGGGCCTGGCTCCCGCCAAGCTCGAGGAGTTCCTGGAGCGCTTCGACGAGGCGTGGGTCACCGGGGCGTGGTGGGACATCGTCAACCCGAACCTCCCTCCCGACCCCGAGAGTCAAGAGCGCTGGGGGCGATACCTGCGAGTCGCCGCGAGTCCACGCATGGCCCGCGATCTGATGCGCATCAACGGGCAGATCGACGTTCGCGACCTCCTGCCGACCATCGGCGTGCCGACGCTCGTCCTTCACCGCACGGACGATCGGTGGGTGGACGTAGGCAACGGCCGCTACCTCGCCGCGAACATCGCGCAGGCCAGGCTCGTCGAGCTGCCGGGCACGGATCACCGGCCCTGGCTCGACGATGCCGACACCGTCCTCGATGAGGTCGAGGCCTTCGTCACGGGAGCCCGCAGCCGCCCCCGCCACGCAAAGGTGCTGATGGGAGCTGGGGCGCTCAGCCGGCGAGAGATGGAGGTGGTGCGGCTCGCCGTTCAGGGCGAGTCGGCCTCAGAGATCGGCCGTCACCTCTTCCTGAGCGAGCGAACGATCGAGACCCATCTCGGCAACGCCTACGCGAAGCTCGGAGTCAGCTCCAAGTTGGAGCTCGTGCGCCGGGCCGCCGACCTCGGCCTCTGACGCCGGAGATCGTGGTTGGCGTTCACCCAACCCGTCGTGGTATGGACACCGGCCATCCGCATGTGCTACAAATAGCACATGGCGAGCGTGGGGATCCGGGAGCTCAGGCAGCGGGCAAGCGAATTGCTTCGGCGTGTCGAGGCCGGCGAGACCATCGAGGTCACCGACCGCGGCCGCCCCATCGCCGTCCTTGCCCCTCGCCCAGGCCAAGGCCCCATCGAGCACCTCCGGGCGGCGGGTGACCTCGTCGCGAGCTGGCACAGACTCGACGACCTACCCGATCCGTTGCCCTTGGGGCCTGGCGAGGAGCCGCCGTCGAGCGTGCTGGGGCGCCTCCGACGCGATGGGCGCTGAGAGAGCCACCTACCTCGACTCATCAGCTCTCGTGAAGCTCGCAGTGCGCGAACCGGAGTCCGAAGCCCTCCGTCGATACATCCGGCGTCGGCGGCCGCTCATCTCCAGCGCCCTCGCCCGGACCGAGGTTGCGCGGGCATTGCTGGCCCTCGGGCCGGAAGCGATCCAGCGCGGTCAAGACGTCCTGGCACGGGTCGACCTCGTCCGGGTCAACGATCGAGTCCTGAACGCTGCCGGCGCGATGATGCCCCTTGACCTGCGCTCGCTCGAAGCCATCCACCTTGCGACTGCGCAACAACTCGGCGCGGACCTCGCCCGGATCATCACGTACGACGAGCGGATGGCTGCGGCAGCCAAGGCGCTGGGGTGGGCGGTTGCCGCACCCGCTTGACGGAACACGCCCTTGAAGTGGACCAAACAGGACGGTACTCGAACCTACCGTTCGGTAGGTTCGACCTCTTGATGACGCTCTCGGAACCCCGCCTCGGCCAAGCCGTTCGCAGTCTCTCCGTCCTCATCAAGCGAAAACGCATACGTGGTTAGGCTCACGGCCCCGGCCCGCGAACTGCGGTCGCCGCGACGGACCTAGGCGGTTCGAGTCCTCCAGGGGGCACTTGTCCCGTTCGTGGCTTTCCCAAGCCAGGATGGGCGGGAGGTCGCGGCGGCTGTTCCGCCAGCCACGCTTGCACCTATCACCACGAACCGCCGTGCCATCGACGGTCATCCTTCCTTATCGGTGAGCGGCGGCGGCGGTCAGCGCCAGCTGATCGAGACGATCTCCACCGGCTCGGCGATGCCCTTCAGGGTCACGGTCCTAGACTCAGAAGCCTGGTACCGGGACCCGGCGGCGGTCACCTGGCTCGCCAGGATCTCGCCCCCGCCGGCCAGGGCGGCGATCCTGGCTGCCTCGTGCACGCCCCTGCCCCGGAAGTTCTGGGCCACCTGGGTGGCCACCGAGGCGTGGACTCCGATCCTCACCTGTGGAGCGAACCCTTGGGCTTGGCGCTGCTCGGCCAGCCGCCGCTGGATGGCCACGGCGCACGCCAGGGCGGCCTCCGGAGAGTCGAACCCGACAAAGAACCCGTCGCCCGTATCGCTGATCTCCTCGCCCTGGTGCGCGGCTAACAGCGAGCGAAGGGTGTCGTCGTGCCAGCGCAGCAGGGTTGCCCACGCCTCGTCCCCGAGCGCTTCCACCAGCGCCGTCGAGCCGACCATGTCGGTGAACATGAAGGTCTTCATCACCCGGCGGGGCCGGCCTGCCTCGGCCGTCCGGAGCTGCCACGGCAGGAACTCCTGCACCTCTTCGATCACGATGGCCAGCGTGGGACAGGCCAGGGCTGCCTCCCGCAGGAGCTCGTCCTCCACGCTGGCGGGGTCGACGACGTCCGCTTTGGCGAAGTCGCCATCGTGCCAGTCGAAGGCCGAGGGGGCGATCGTGATGCAATTGCCAGCCCCGATGCACCGATGGCGGTCAACCCTGGCCCGCAGCATCGCTACAGGACCCCCTCGCGCAGGGCGAAGGCCGTGGCCTCTCCGCGCGACGACGCGCCGACCTTGGCGAACATCTGCTGGAGCTTCAGCCGAACAGACTCCACGGGCGCGTCCACCCGTTCCGCGATCTGCTCCGTTGTCAATCCCTCGGTCAGCAGGCCGAGCAGCCGGCGCTCGTCCTCGCCCAGCGCCGACAGCGCGCCGCTGGCAGCCGCTCCGGCCATCGCAGCGTCCCCCACGGGCCCGGCCAGCCTTGTCCACTCCCTGCCGATCGGGCCTCTGAACCATCGGACCCGGACCCCTTCATCCACGGTTCGCTGCGCGGTCATGGCCAGCAGGAGCTGGAGGTACATCCGGATCATCTGCTTGTCGGGCTCCTCACCCGCCGCGAGTACTGCCCGGGCGGTCGGCAGAAGGATCTCCGGATAGACGTCCTCGCGCATGGCCTCCTGGAGCGCACCGGCCACCCTTTGCCCGGCCTGGGCGGCTGCGGGGAGGTCGGCGCGAGCCAGCGCCACCTCGGCCAAGGCCGCGTCGGCCTGGACGCCCCAGGGCTGGTGCGCCACGAACAACGGCACCAGCGCCTTCGCCTCCAAGGCCGAGCGCTCCGCCAAGCCAAGGAGCTCCTCGTCAGCACGTTCGGCTCCCAGACGGGCCGCCTCCAGCGCCAGGCGAGCCAGGATCTCGCACCGTCCCGCCGGGCGTCCCTGCTCCGTTGCCGCCTGCAGCGCCCGGTCGAAGTGCTCGCGCATGCCGGCGGCGTCCCCTGCCGCGGCTCGGGCTAGTGCGCGCCACAGCTCCAGGCGGCGAGCCCGCAGCGGGGTTGGCGCCCCGGTGGCGGCCCTGGCCGCAAGGCCCAGCCAGCGTTCGGCCTCTTGGATCTCACCGAGGTCGAGGAACGCCATTGCCGTTCCGCCCGCGGCCAGGAACTCGAGAGAGCGGTCGCCCAGGGTCTTGGCCGCCCAGTACGCCTCCTCCCCTCGCGAGATGGCCAGGTCCGGGATGACCTTGGCCCGTGCGAACACATGGACCCCGTATGCCATCTGAGCGTCCGCGGCGGCGCGCTCGCTTTCCTTCGAGAGCGACCTCATACGGGTGGCTAGGCGCCGGATCTCCTCGATCCGCTGTGCGGGGTTGGCCCCGATGTGGATGTCGGGACCGAAGTTCAGATAGGCCATGGCGATGATCGTCGACATCACTCCGCGCCGATCCCCGATCTTCTCGAACAGCGCGAGAGCATGCTGGAAATGCCCCCCGGCGGCGAGGGCGTTCGGCGCGACCGGCAGCGTGGGCAAGATGTCGTCGAGGGACTCACCTCCTGCCGCTCTGGCCATGATGGGGATGTGCTCGCCCGCCTTGACCCGATCGACGAACCAGGCCCGAACCCGACCGACCTGGAGGCAGCCGAGCTCTCGGCTAGCCGCGGCCAGCGAGGCCTCGTCGCCGAGCTCCTCCGCCAGCGCCGCGGCTCGGGCGAAAGCCGCCTCGGCAGCGTCCAAGTCCACCTCGGCGGCAGAAGGGACGAACCCCTCGCCCAGCTCGGCTCGAACCAGCGACTGCCCGAGCTCGAGCGACGCGGCCAGCTCTGCCTTCGTGTCGCCTCGCTCCCCGGCCAGCTCCGCCACCCGCCGAGCCATCACGGCGGCCCGGTCCTCTTCTCCCGCCAATCGGAGCGCGGCAGCCCGCCGCAGCATCACGTCCAGCTCCAGGTGGGGATCGCCCAGGGCGTCCGCCAGGGCCGCCAGTTCGGCCAGGGCCTCCAGCCGGTCCTGCGGCCGCCGGAGCATGTCCATGGCGTCGTCGCGGAGGGACAGCAGGTCGACCCGGTCCTTCGGATCCGTGGCCAGGGGCAGGGCCACCTCGACCGCTCGGAGGACCTCTTCCGGGGCGTGCGAAGCCAGGGCCGCGTGGGCCGCGCCGACCGAGAAGCGCGCGCACCGTTCGGTGTCGCTGGCGGCCGCGGCGTGATGGGCCAGCATGGACAGGCTCTCCACCGGCGGCTCGCCGTCCTCGGTGAGCATCCGGATGACGGCGGCGTGGATGGCCCGCCGCCGCGGAGGGGAAAGCGAAGCCAAGGAGAACTGCCGCACCTGCTCATGGGTGAAGCTGTAGTCGGCCGGCGAGCCCGCCTGGTGCTGGGCCAACAAGCCCGCGGCCACGGCTGGGGCCATCGACTCGGCCAGGCCGGCTTCGGTCTCCGCGACGGGGTCCCCCAGCGTGGCCTTCACCGCGAGGAGGTCCCGCAAGCTGAAGCTCCGCCCCAGGACCGCCGCTTCGGACAGTGACGCCTTCGTCTCCTCCGGCAACCGACCCGAGCGGCGCTGGATGAGCGTCTGGACGGCGGAAGGAGCGAGCCGATCCGCGTTCTTCGCCACCGACCACACACCGTCGATCTGCTGGATCATCCCGGCGTCGCGGTACGCGTGGGCCAGCTCCTCCAGGATGAACGGGACGCCTTCGGCTTGGGCGTGGATCGTCGCCGCGCTGTTCACGTCGACCGGTCCCCCCAGGTGTTGGCGGAGGAACGCGGCGGTGTCGATCTGCGTGAAGCGGCCCAGCTTCACCCGGCGGATGAGGCCCATGCGCTCCATGTCGGCGATGAGCGTCACGGCCTCGGTGACCTGCGCGGTCTCCTCCGGGCGCATGGCAAGCAGGAGGAAGATCGGGCTGGCCGCGTCCGTCCTGACCACGTAACGGAGCGCCCGCAGGCTGTCCTCGTCCGCCCACTGGATGTCGTCGGCGAACAGGGCCAGCGGCTTCACGGCGGCCAGCGCCCGCATGGCCAGAGTGGCCAGATCGAACTGCCGAAGCAGCTTCTGGTCCGCGGGGAGGCTCTCCAGGCTGGCATCGTCGTGCCCGGACAGGGCTTGGAGCGCTCGCTTCAGGATGTCCTGGGCCGCCGTGCCATCGCCCGCCTCCGTCGCCGGAATCGAGGAGAGGATCGAACGCATCAGGAGGAACGGCCCGCGGAGCTCCTCGTCGGCGGCCACGGCCACGGGCGTGAACCCTCGCTCCACGGCGAGCTGGGTGGCCGCGAGCAGCAGGCGCGTCTTCCCGATCCCGGGCTCGCCCTCCAGGGTGACCGCAGATAGTCCCTCTCGAGCCGCCGCCAGCTCGGATTCGATGGCGGCCAGTTCGGCCGTCCGTCCCACCACGGAGGCGACGCCCCGACGCATCTGAAAGGCCAGTGGACCGAGCGCCTGCAGGACTGGATCGGATGCCAGCGTGGGTACTTCGCTCATCGCTTGTCGGTTCGGCCGGCCGTGCGCTTCACGCGGAGAGTATCTCAGTCCCCCGTTGCCGGCACGGGCTCGTCGCATCGGCGCCCTCGACGTAGCCGAGCGGTCATGGGTCCTACCTTCGGCGAGTCACGACGGTCCCGTGGGCGCAGATCCTCCCCCGCGGCCGATCGGTCGGTCACCTTGTAGGCGTGGAGGCGGACGGTCTCGACGTGGGCCTGCGCAGGAGGATCCGAAACAGGTTTGCCGTCGATGACGGCCGCCCGCAGTTCGGGGGAGAGCCTCCCCGGTGCGCTACGGATCCGTTCGTGGAGCTTTTCCAACCGAGCAGCGCGACGCTCTTCCATCGTGATCCTTCTGCACTATCCGGCCGGGAGCAACTTCCCTCGCGGCTGGCCGCCTGCGCGCACATCGTAGACGACAGCTCTCCCGACGCGAAGTAGCCGTCCATGATGACCGAGCCGGGCCCGGCAGCCTGAGGGAGGTCACCACCCACAACGAGTACGACGACGCCGGGCACCCCTAAAGGGTTGCCGCCTTTGCCGTTTCAGGCGGTTCCGGGCCAGCCGGCGATCATGATCAGCTCATGCAGCCTCGCAACCTCATCTTGGACTTGAGGGTTCGAATAAGCTGGATCAGGGGCACTCATCTGAACCCCGGACGGTTCGTATTCGAACCTCGGGCCGACCACGGCCGGCTTCCCGTGAGGTGTCGGAAGCGAGCAATCGCGATGTCCACAGGCCCCGAACCTACGCACTGGTAGGTGCATCGCCCAGGAGGTTCCGGACCCGGTCGGCGTCAGGTCTGGCGCCCAGCTCGTCGTAGTGTTGCAGGGCTTCAGCAAGAAGGTCGCGTGCCTCCTCGCCAGGCCATACGCCTGCCAGGACCTCCCTCGTCCTGGCGGACTCGTACCGTTCGCCGAGACGCTCGAATGCGTCCAGGGACCGGCGGAGCGAGACTGCCGCAGCCTCCAGATCGCCGGCGCCTGCCCGAACCAGCCCTTCGGCTCGGTCGCATGCTGGGGTCAGCAACGCAAGGGCACCGGCGAACCGACGCACAGACGCGACCTGCTCGGCCAGCGCTTCGAGGTCCCCGAGCGCGGCAAGGGCCTCGAGCATCGCCAGCGCGGACTCCGGCGCTCGCCACGAC
>DATCOZ010000144.1:0-46995 GCA_036564345.1 Candidatus Dormiibacterota bacterium
GTTGGGCAGCTCGTGGACGTCGAGACCGACGCCGTGGCCTGTCGAATGGATCATCATCGGCGTACCCGGGGGCGCTTCGAAGCCCTTGTAGGCGGCCCCGAAGCCGCCTTCCTTCAGCACCCGGCAGACCTCGTCGTTGACCGCCCGACCGGTCACCCCCGGCCGGATCATTGCGATGGCTGCGTCGAGGGCCTGGAGAACCACCTCGTACATCCGTCGCACCTGCTCCGGCACCTCGCCGACGACGATCGTCCGGGTCAGGTCGCCGTGGTAGCGGGAGACCCGGCCGCGCGGAAAGATGTCGATTATCACGGGGGCGTTGGCGCGGATCGGCCCCTCTCCCCGGTAGTGGGGCATCCAGCACTCGGGGGAGCCCGCCACGATCATGTCCTCGCACCCGTAGCCGATCTCGTTGAGGGCCGCCTGGGCCGCGGCCATCAACCGCTCGGAGGTGAGCGGCCGGCCGTCCAGCTCGAGTATCCCGTCGACGACATCCGATGAGCCGAGCAGGCCGGCCACCTCGGCCACGGCCGCTTCGGCGGCCCGCTGGGCGCCATGGATCCATTCCGCCTCGTCGGCGTCCTTGTGGCGGCGGTCGCGGACGAAGAGCTGCTTTTCGATCTCGACCGAGACGTCATGGGCGCGCAGCTCCTCGAGGTAACCGGCGGCCAGCTTGGCCGACACCCGCACTCGGTCGATGCCCCGTTCCTTGAGGAGCCTGGCGGCCAGCTTCGCCCAGCTTCGGTAGGTGTCGGGGTCCTCCTCCCAGCCGTGGTCGGCCCGGTCGATCACCTTCTTGGCGGTGCTTGTCAGGCGGCCGCGCTCGAGCTCCAGGATGTTGAGCACGAGGACGTCGTCTCCTTCGCCGAAGCTGAGATAAAGGGCAGGGTCGTGGGCGAGGAAACGGGTCGCGTAGTAGAAGTCGGAGTCCTCTCCGCTGTTGACGAGGACCAGGGGAAGCGGCTGTTCCACGTTTTACATACCCACCTTCATCTGCTCGATTGCCCCCGAGAAGAGCTGTGCAAGGGCGGCCGGGGCCGCCGACTCCACGCGGGCCTGGACCGCGTCGGCGAACGACTCGGGGAAGCTGGAGCGGAGTAGCCGGAGCTGCTGCTCGTAGACGATCGGAAGAGCATAAGTCCGCGGCGTGAAGCTCCCGTCGAGGTTGAGCCGGCCCTGGAGCTGGTAGCCGTCGAGATAGCCGAGCTCGAATCCCAGCCTGCGCAGCTCATGGAGGTCACGGCGGAGCGTTCGTTCCGACACGCCGCACGTGCCGGCGAGCTCGGCTGGGTGTTGGCCGGGGTGCCGAACGACCTCGGAGAGGATCGAAAGGAGCCGCGTGAACCGCTGCGCGCGGTTCATCCGTCAGCGGCTTAGCCGATCTCTTCCCAGGAGGGCGTGGGTCCGGCGTCGAAGTCCGGCTCGGCCTCATCCTGGTTGGCGGCGGTCTGGTGGAACCGGTTCGCGATGACCTGATAGGCCATCGCTTTGGGGATCCCCAGCTTGGTCAGTGACTTGACCTCGTCGGCCATGACCTTGTCCCGAGCCGCCTCGATGGCCGCCACGATCTCGTCGACTGTCGCCTGTCGCTTGCTCATGAACTCGTTGATCTTACCCCAGGGGATGTCCTGGCAAACTGCCGGACGGGCCGGTCTATCGCTCGATCTAGACTTAACCTCCGTGCCCAGGTTTGGCCCGGACAAGATCCGCAACGTGGCGATCTTGGGCCATTCACACGACGGCAAGACGACCCTCGCCGAGGCGCTGCTCCACGCCACCGCGACGATCGCGAGGATGGGTTCCACCGACGCGGGCACGGCAACCATGGACTTCGAGCCGGAAGAGGCACGGCGGCGGATCTCGATCGGCCTCGGGGTCGCCAGCGTCGAGCACGACGGCTACAAGGTCAACCTCGTCGACGCGCCCGGCTTCTTCGACTTCGCCGGGCAGGTCGTGAGCAGCCTGCGGGCGGTGGAGGGCGCTCTCGTCGTCGTCAGCGCCAACGCAAGCCTCGCCGTCGGAACCGAGATCGCCTGGGATCAGTGCAATAAGGACCGCAAGCCACGCCTGGTGGTCGTCAACAAGATGGACAAGGAGAACGCGGACTTCTTCGGAACCGTTGAATCCCTCCGCGAGGTCCTCCGGCCCAAGCCGGTTCCGATCCAGGTGCCGATCGGCTCCGAGGCCAACTTCAAAGGCGTCGTCGACCTCCTCCACATGAAGGCCTTCATCAGCGGCGGCGACGGCAAGGGCCAGGAGGTACCCATCCCGGATGACCTCAAGACGCGAGTTGAGGAGTACCGGGCCCAGATGATGGAGGCGGCGGCCGAGGGGGATGACGAGCTTCTCGAGAAGTACCTTGAGGAGGGCGAGCTCAACGAGGAGGAGATGCAGAAGGGGCTCCGCGAGGGGATCGTCGCCGGCACCGTGGCGCCGGTCGTCTGCTGCTCGGCGACGAAGCTGCTCGGGGTGCGCACGATCCTGAACTCGGTCGTCGGCCTCTTCCCGGCGCCGGAGGCAGACCTGAACGGACCTACCCAGGCCTTCGTCTTCAACACGACCGCTGACCCCTTCGTGGGCCGGGTCACCTACTTCAAGGTCCTTTCCGGCTGCGTCAAGGGCGACCAGCACCTCCAGAACGTGACCCGCAACGCCGACGAACGGATCGGCGGCCTCTTCTTTCCCAGGGGCAAGGAACACGTCAACACGCCCGAGGTCTGCGCCGGCGACATCGGCGCCGTGGCAAAGCTCCAGCAGACCCTGACCGGGGATACCATCGGCGACAAGACGGTCAAGCCCGCGGAAGAGTTCGAGCTTCCCCTGCCCGTCTACGCCCTCGCCATCTTCCCGAAGTCGCGGGGCGACGAGGAGAAGATCGGGACCGGCCTCGCCCGGCTCGCCGAGGAGGACCCGACCCTCCACGTTGACCGGACCGAGGAGACCCACGAGCTGGTCATCTCAGGGCTCGGCGACGTCCACCTCGACGTGATCCTCGAGAAGCTGGGCCGCAAGTATGGCGTGGAGGCGACCAAGCACCTGCCGAAGGTCGCCTACCGCGAGACGGTCGCCGGCACCGCGAAAGTAGAGGGCCGCCACGTCAAGCAGTCGGGCGGTCACGGCCAGTACGCCGTCTGCACGATCGAGGTCGGGCCGACCGGCCGCGGTGAGGGCTTCAAATGGGAGGACAAGATCTTCGGCGGGTCGATCCCCCAGAACTTCCGGCCCTCGGTTGAGAAGGGAGTCATCGACGTTATGAGCAAGGGGGCGGTAGCCGGCTACCCGATGGTCGACGTCCGGGTCGCCCTGCTCGACGGCAAGTTCCACACCGTCGACTCCTCCGACATGGCCTTCCAGCTGGCCGGCGGCCAGGCGATGCGGAAGGCCGCGATGGACGCCAGCCCGGTGATCCTGGAACCGGTGATGGACGTCGAGATCACGGTTCCCGAGCGCTACTTGGGCGACATCATGAGTGACGTCAACGGGAGGCGCGGCAAGATCGCCGGGACCGAGCCCGGGGACGGAACCCAGACCGTTCGCGCCCAGGTGCCCGAATCGGAGCTGCAGAAGTTCGCCCTCGACCTCCGCTCCATCACCCAGGGCCGAGGGACCTTCCAGAAGCAGTTCTCGCACTACGAGGAGATGCCGCAGAACCTTGCCCGGCCGCTGATCGAGGCGTTTCAGAAAGCTCGCACGGACCACGAGTGACCTCTTCGGCCCATGACGTAGTCGTCATCGGGGGTGGCGTCACCGGGTCGGGCATCGCGCGCGACCTGGCCCGTCGGGGATCCTCTGTGCTCCTCCTCGAGAAAGGCGACTACGGCGGCGGCACCAGCGGCGCGTCGAGCTGGATGATCCACGGCGGCCCCCGCTACCTGGAGTTCGACTGGCGGACGACCCGGCTCAGTGCGGAGGATGCGGGGAAGATCGTCAGCATCGCCCGTCACATGGTTCACCGAGTTGTCTTCCTCATCCCGGTGATGCCCGGCGACCGGCACAACATCGAGCGCCTGGAGACGGCGATGGAGGTCTACGACCGCTTTCAGCCGCTCAAGCTCTCGAACCGTCACCTCCGGCTCACGACCGAGGAGGCTCGCCACCTGGAGCCCGGCCTGAGCGATCGCATGGTCGGCGCGATGACGATGGAGGAGTGGGGAGTCGACCCCCACCGGCTCACCTTCGCCAACATCCAGGACGCGACCGAGAACGGGGCAAGGGCCGTGAACCATGCCTGCGTCGTCGACCTCATTCGCGACGGTCCCAACGTGCTTGGTGTGCGCTATCGAGGAAGCGACGGGAGCCTGAACGAGGCGCGCGCCAGGGTGACCGTGAACGCTACCGGGCCCTGGTCGCCGATCCTCGGCAAATTGGCCGGGGTGCCGATCGACCTGCGGCCCGCGAAGGGCATCCACATCGTCTACGACCGGCGCGTCAGCAACTTCGCGATCAGCTGCGACGCGGTCGACGGCCGCGGCCTGCTGATGGTTCCCCATGGCAACTTCACGCTGGCGGGAACGACCGACGACGACTTCTACGGCGACCCCGACGACATCGAGGTCCACCCCGACGAGGTCGACTACATCCTCCAGGCGTTCGACCGCGTCATGCCGTCGCTCCGGCAGCATCGGGCGATCCGGGCGACCGCCGGCGTGCGGCCGACGATCTACCGCTGGCGAAGCTACGAGGACGAACTGTCCCGGCGCTACGAGATCCTCGACCACACGGCCGACGCCGCGCCCGGCCTTGTCAGCGTCATCGGCGGCAAGCTCTCGATGTACCGGCTGATGGCGGAGAAAGCCACCGACCTGGTCTGTCGGAAACTCGGCATCGACGCCGTCTGCACGACGGGCACCGCGCCGCTGCCGGGAGCCGAGGTGGCAGCCGAGCCGGCGGCCGAGCTCGCGGCGCGCTACGGCATCACCGCGCTCGCGGCGGCCCGCCTCCAGACCCGCCAGGGCTGCAGGGCGCCGCGGATCTTCGACGGCCGGCCGGAGCGCGGACTGGTTTGCCGCTGCGAGCCGATAACCGTGGCCGAGCTGGCCCACGCTGCGCGGAACGAGCAGGTCCGAACACTCTCCGATGCATTCCGCCGGGTGGGCCTGGCCGCCGGGCCCTGCTCAGGGGCCCTCTGCATCGAGCGCGCCGCAGAGGTGGTCGGCCGCGAGCTCGGCTGGAGCCCGAGCCAGCGCCGAGAGGCCGCCGCCGAGTTCCGCTCCGAGCTCTGGCTGGGCCGAGCTCCCGTCCTCGACCGCTGGGGCTGGGCGGAGCAGGAGCTGATCGCCGGGGCCAGGGCTCGATAGCGATGGCGCGAAGCGGCGACCGGGCGGCAGCGCTGAGCCGCCTCGCGGCCGCATATGCCGGGCACCAGGTCCGGCGCTGGGCCGGACGGGGCAGCCGTGGCGGCGCGGCGGCCGCCGAGGTCGTCTATGGCCCGGAGCATTACGTTGCGCTGACGGCGGAGGAGCGCGGGCTGCTGCCGGCGATGTCGCGCTGTATCAACTGCGGCATCTGCGCGATGGTTGCCGGCCGCCTCGGCGGCGCCTACCTGCCTGACCTGGCCTCCGCCTATCTGCGCCCACTGCACCAGCTGCCGCTCGTGAAGGGCGACCTGGATGCCACGGCGCCAGGGACTGCGCAGGCCGATCTCGAAGCGGCCGCGGCAGCCTGCCCGGTGGGCGTTCCATTGCCGGCCGTGGCAGCCATCGTCCGCCGCCTCGCTCAATCATGAGGGGAGACGTCCCCCCTGTCGGCCGTGCTCGGCTAGCCTCCGCGCGGCCTACCCCCCCGTCTTGACAAGGGCCGAAAGCGCCCGCCGGAGAGCATTGGTCGAGCGCGTCCAAGCGCTGATCCCTACGTTGCCGACGGCCGCCCTCTACCGGATCACCGCGCTCCTCGAACGCGCCCTTGCATCGCCGGACGTCGACCCCCGCGCTTATGCGGAATTGGAGAAAGCGCTGCGTACACACCGGCCTCGCGCAAAACGAAGGCACTTGTAAGTTATCCACATGGTGTATACAGTCTGGGGAAACCACCCAATATCTAGATCGATATGATCCTTGGACTCCTCTCCTTACTCCGCGGCTGGGCCGTCATCGACCGCCTGATAACGAAGGTGGCCGGTCATTTCACGACCTGGCCGGCCGACGACTTCTCCAGCTTCATGACGACGCCTATCGGCCAGCCCGCGCTGACCCCGGCGTACACGGCCCAGCCGCCCACACCGCGGCCCATCCGGCCGCCCGAGCCGGCGTCGATCGCTCCGGGCGCCTTCGAGATCCGCTTCACCCGGCTGCAGCGAGAGGGCCGCTATGAGCAGATGTGGGCGATGCTCGCCGAGGACGCCCAGCGATCGTGGGGCAGCGAGGACAGCTTCATCCGCGGCATGCAGCTCCAGGAAGACGGTGCCGCCCAGCTCGTCGACGCGGAGATCGGGTCGGTGAACATCGTCCCCGAGTGGACTGACAGCAACCACAACCGCACCTATCGAAACGTCGCCCGGCTGGCGGTGCGCTACCGGCTCAAGCAGGAGTGGCGCGAGCTCACCGTCTATCGCCAGGTACACCTGATCCCGGCCGCTGACGGCTGGCGAACCCTCTGCTACCCGCAGGCGAGCTGACGGCTCAACCGGGCTAAATCAATTCGACCGTCGCCCAGGCGCGAGCCGCGGGTATAGTGGCCGAAAAGCCATGATCGAGCAGACCGTCGAGGAGCAGAACCGTGCGCTTTTCTGGCATCGCCGCAAGCAGCTGGGGGCCAAGCCCAGGAACCTGATGCGCGAGGCGGACGAGCTCCTCTACTGGCTCGAGGAGTGCCTGATCCAGGACGTCAAGCTGGTCCCCGGCTGGCTGCTTCCCCGGATCGCCCACGTGATCAACCACACCGACCGCGAGCTCCAGGAGGAGCTCGGCCGCGACCGCCGGCCAGAGCAGGTGATGGACGTCGTCTTCCGGGCCCAGGAGGTCCTGATGACGGAGTCAATCCGCTCCCGGACCGAGGCCAAGGTGATCCCCCTCTTCAAGAACCGGTAATTGGGGGATTCGTTGCTGTGGAAGGTCGACTTCCACATGCACTCGAACTACTCGCACGACAGCAGCACCAAGCTCGAGCAGCTGGCCGCCAGGGCGCGTGAGCTGGGCCTCGACCGGATCGCGCTGACCGACCACAACACGGCCGAGGGTGCGCTAGCCTTCCTCGAGCTGGAACCGGACCTGGTCATCGCCGGCGAGGAGGTGAAGACCACCGAGGGCGAGGTGATCGGACTTTTCATCCACCGCACCATCAAGGCCTGGCAGCGGCCCGAGGCGGTCATGGACGAGATCCACGAGATGGGCGGCCTCGTCTACGTGCCCCACCCTTTCGACCGCTGGCGGGCAAACTTCGCGCCGCATCGGCTGGTCGCCCTCGCCGACCGGATCGACGTGATCGAGGGCTACAACCAGTGGGCCGACCCGGGTGCCAACCAGGCTGCGACGGAGATCGCCCGCGATCTAGGCAAGCCGGTCGCCTTCGGCAGCGACGCCCACTCGCTCGGTGAGCTCGGGCACAGCTGGATCGAGGTCGAGCCCTTCTCGGGCCCCGCCGACCTGCTCGAGAAGCTGTCCCGGGCTTCCGGGCATCGCACCGAGGTGAGCGGCACCAAGCGCCGCGCGTGAGGCTGCTGGCGGCGGGGTCGATCGCCCTCGACACCCTCGAGGGCCCCTTCGGGATGGTGACCGATGAGCTGGGCGGCTCGGCCCTCTACTTCGCGCTCGCCGCCAGCCTCATCCGGCCGGTCGAGATCGTGGCGCCCGTCGGAGACGACGCCCTGGCCGCCGTCCGCGCGGCGCTGGCCGGCCGCCCGGTGGACATCTCGCGGATGTCCGTGGTCGACCTACCGACCTACCGTTGGTCAGCCCGCCAGCAGGGGGGCAGCAACGTCGATCGCGGCAGTGTCGACGGCATCTACGATCGCTGGTTGCCTGACCTCCCTCCCGGCTACGACGGTTGGGCCTTCGTCGGCTCGATGCGCCCCGACCGCCAGCTTGCGGCAGTCGAGGCGCTCCGGGGCTCGGCCCGCCTCCTTGCTGCGGACTCGATGCGTTCCTACCTCACCTCTCACCGCGAGCAGGCGGAACAGGTCCTGCGAGGTTCCAGCTGGTTCTTCGCCAACCGGGAGGAGTTGGCGGCGCTGGGCGGCGATCCGAACGAGCCGGAGCGCTTCCGGGCCAGGTGGGACCTCACAGGCCTGGTCGTGAAGGCCGGGGAACGGGGCTGCTCGGTCTGGACGGACCGAGGGGCGAGCCGCCTGCCGGCCTTGACCGGACATCCGGTGGTCGACGTCACCGGGGCCGGCGACGCCCTGGCAGGCGGGATGCTGGCGGCCTGGCTGGAGTGGGGAGGCGGCCCCGACACCCTTCGTGACGCATTGGGGTACGGCATCGCATGCGCATCACTGGCGATCTCGGCGGTCGGGCTCCGGGGATTGGCCGAAGCCACGCCCGGGGACCTGGCGGCGAGGGTCGCCGAGGCGCTTGTCTAGCTTGCTCTTAGCTGTACATGGGCCGGCCGGCGAGCCGGCGCTGGCGCTGCCGCCGGCTCCCGAAGTACCACACCGCCAGGGCAACGAGCAGCAACGGCAGCAGGTAGATGAGCGGAGCCACGAGCGGGGGTGCGGCGGTCTCTTTCACCGGCAGCGGGAAGCTGATCAGACCCGTTTCGCCGGGATGCGCGTCGGGGGTGAAGACGACCTTGCCGGCATCGTCGATGGCGACCGCCCGGCTGTCGGCGTGGGTCAGCTTCAAGCTCCGATAGGCGACCGTGGCCCCGGCGTCGAAGAAGCCGATCGCAGTGACGCCGCCGCTCAGGCCGGCGACCAGGTAGATGCCATTGGCCTGGTCATAGACGACCTGGTCGGCGGCCCCAACCTCAGTGAAGGTGCGAACCCGGTGCCCGCTGGCAAGGTTCCACTCCAGCGTGTAGGCGATCGAAGGGTCGCTGCAGCCGAGGAGGGCGATCTCCCGCTTTGGGTCGATGCCCATCCCGGTCGGTGCGCAGGGCACGCCGAGGTCCCACTGCGTGAGCACGGCAAGCCTCACCGGGTCGATCCTGTAAATCACGTTCTTGGTCATGTCCGGCAGGTAGAGGAGGTTGTCTCCGGGATTGAAGCGTGGCTGTTCGAGGCCGGGCGACAGGTTGACGTGGCCGAGGGCAAGGTTGCGGATCGCGTCGATCTTGGTCAGGATCCCCTCGTCGCTGCTGGCGGCCCAGATGAGATGGCCGGTCGGCTCGTAGTCGACCAGGTCCACGTTCTTGGCGGCGGAGGTCTGGACCGTCGCGATCACGGTGTTGACGTTCTTCGCCGCCGGGTCGGCCTCGATCACCGCCACGCCACCGCCGTCCATGCCGGCGAAGACCTTGCGGAGGTCGGTTGCCACCGCCAACCCGTGAGGTGCGTGGCCGAGCTTCACGCTGCTCAGAAAGCGAGGCTGGTCGCCGCTGACGTCGAACACGTCGACCGACGGCAGTGCCCCGTCGGCGAGGTAGAGGCGGTGCGTCGACTGATCGACGGTCGCCTGGTCGAATGAGGCCCGGTTGCCGTTGAGGGGTGGTATGTCGCTATGCCGGAGGCCGGCCGGCGTGCCGCAGGCGGAGATCAGCAGGCAGCCGGCGACGAACGCCCCCAACGCGCGATTCATACAAAGAGACTATCACTATTGCCATAAGCGATTGCGATAGGTTTCAGCCTCCCAGAAGGGAACCCGGCAGCGAGCTCGTGAGAAGGAGCGCCGTGAGTACGATCAGGCCGGCCACGGTTACGCCGGCGATGACGTTGGCTCCCCGGCTGTTGACGAAGCGGCCCATCAGGCGGCGATCGTTGACCAGGATCAGCATGTAAACGAGGATCGCCGGCAGGATCAGGCCGTTCACATCCTGGCTGAGCAGGATCATGGAGACCAGCGGCACCCCGGGGACGAGGACCGCCAGCGCGCCGACGGTGAGCAGGAAGGTAAAGATGCCGAAGAAGATGGGCGCCTCGCCGATCCCCCGGTCGACCCCCCGCTCAAAGCCGAAAGCCTCGCTCACCGCGTAGGAGGTGGAGAGCGGCACAACCGACCCCGCCAGCAGGGACGCGCCGACGAGGCCGATCCCGAAGAGGATCCCGGCGAAGCGGCCGGCGACGGGAACCAGGGCGCGGGCATAGTCACCCGCCTGCATGTTGCCCAGCTGGGCCGCCGAGAGGTGGCCGGCGAGGGTGAGAGCGGTCGCCACGACGATGAAGAAGGCGATCACGTCGGTGACGACGGACCCGACGATCACGTCCGCCCTGCTGTAGGCGAGCTGGTCCTCGGGGATCCCCTTCTCGGCGATCGCAGCCTGGAGATAGAACTGCATCCAGGGCGTGATGGTGGTGCCGATCAGCGCGATCGCGAGCAGGAAGTAGGCCCTTGACACCTGGACCTGGGGCACCACCGACGAGCGGAGGATCTCCGGCCAGTCGGGGTGGACCAGGAAACCGGAGACGACGTAGGTGACGTAGACGATGCCGAGGCTCAGGAGGACACGCTCGACGACCGGATAGCTGCCCCGTACCACGAGCAGCCAGATCACGATCGCCGCGATCGGCACCGAGACGTACTTGGACACCCCGAGCAGCTCCATCCCGGCCGCGATCCCGGCGAACTCGGCCACCGTCGTGAAGGCGTTGGCGACCAGAAGCAGCGCCATCGCGAAGGCCGTGCTGCGGACGCCGAAGCGCTCCCGGATCAGATCGGCAAGGCCTTTGCCGGTGACCACGCCCATCCGGGCGCTCATCTCGTTGACGACGATCAGGCAGACGGTGACGACGACCAGGAGCCAGAGCATCTTGAAGCGGAACTCGGCGCCGGCCTGGGCGTACGTCGCGATGCCGCCCGCGTCGTTGTCGGCGTTGGAGGTGATCAGCCCCGGACCCACGACAGCGAGCAGTACGAATAGCCGGCGCGAGCGGCGAAGTCGGGCGAACACTGCCTTGCTAGCTGACGAGCTTGGGGAGGCGGCGCTTTACGCCCTCTGGCAGAACGCTCTCGAGCGCGTCATCGACCGTGATGATGCCGCGCAGCCGGTTCTCGTCATCGACCACGGGGAGTGCCATCAGGTTGTACTTCGACATCGTCGCCGCGACCTCGTCCCGGGTTGCATCGAGGTTCACGGTGAAGACGTTGCGCCGGATGAACTCCGCGATCGGCGTCTGTGGGTGGGCGACGATCAGGTCCCGCAGCGACAGCACACCGATGAGATGCTCTTCTTCGTCGATGACGTAGACGTAATAAACGTGCTCGGCTTCCGGCTCCAGGACGCGCAGGGCTTCGATGCACTCCTGTGCCGAGAGGCCCACCGAGACCGCCACATACTCGGTCGTCATGAGTCCTCCCGCCGTGTCCTCCGGAAAGGAGAGGAGCTCGCGGACGTCGTTGGCGTCGTCCGTCTCCATCAGGTCGAGGATCTCGCGGGCGCGGTCCTCGGAGAGGTCGGCCAGGAGGTCGGCGGCCTCGTCGGGACCCATCTCCTCGAGGATCTCAGACGCCCGCTCGGCGTCCATGTTCTCGATCACCGAGCGCTGGTCCTCAGGCTCGAGCTCCTCGAGCGTCTCGGCTGCCATCTCGTCGCTGAGCTGGGCGAAGATGGCGCTCCGCTCCCGCGCCGAAAGCTCCTCCACGATGTCGGCGATGTCGGCCGGGTGGAGCTTGCTGATCCGCTTGCCGGAGATCCGGAGGTGGACGGCGTCGGCGGGCCCGCTCTCCCCGTGGAGCGGCTGGACGACGTCCCAGGAGACCAGCACCATCGGCAGGTCGCGGCGGAGGAGCCGGGCGATCGACTTGCCCAGGCTCTCCAGCCCGAGCCGGCGAAGCAGCCCGCGAAGCCCGATGTCGGCGCCGACGAGCAGCATCTTGCCGCCGCTCTCGACCAGCTGGAGGTCGTTGACCCGAACGACCCGCCGGCCGTCGGTGTCGATCACCTGCTTGTCGAGCACGTCGCGGCTGAGCCAGATGTCGGCATCGTTTGCGCTCACCGTTGCGACGCTCTCCGGCCCGGCGCGAAGCGCCACCTCGCGTCCGGCGAAGGTGCGGATCGAGCTCCACGGAACGACCTCGCCCCGCCGCCGCGAGACGACGATCCCGGTGACCACCGGATAGGGTTCGACGACCGTCGCGGTCACGTCGCGCACGCGGCCGACCCGCCGCTGCTCGACGTCGATTACCTCGGCGCCCAGGAACTCGCTGAGAAATACCATCGTTGCCTCCCCTGCTCGTTTAGCTTCGGCACAACGCGGCTTAGAGTTCCTTACTCAGCCGTCCGGGACCTCGCCTTAATCCGGCGAGGCCTGTCCTACCCGTCGGCGTCTCTCGACATTTCCGGGCGACGGCCTCTGTCCGCGTTGGAGCCTGGCCTAACGAGGAAGCCTGACTTTTAGGGCCAGTCTAGCACCGCCGTTTTGGACCGGGTCAGTGAATTGGCGGCGAATTGGGGTTGAATTCAGCGGGACAGGTGTCTAGAATGCACAGGACCGCGGCGAGACGATCAATTTGTAAGTCAGTTTGTCAGTCAATTTATTAGTCAAGGAGTGTAAGTTAATGGCAGTGACAGGCTATTGCCTTAAAGACAAGAAGAACGTTGAAATCAAAGACCCACAGAACATCACGATGAAGAACGGCAAGCCCGCCATCACCGGCACCTGCCCCAACTGCGGTACCAAGATCTTCAAGATCGGCAAGAGCTCGTAGCTCGGACTCGGCCGATTCGAAAAGGTCCGCCCCGCCGGGTGGACCTTTTCATTTCCCCCAGACAACGGGCAAAGGAGCCGGCCTCCCTTCCGACAGGGGAGCCTTTCTAGCCGATCTCCTCTTCCATCGCGCCGAGGAGGAGCTCGGTCGCGGAGATGGCCTGGTCCACGCCGAGAATCTTGAAGATCCGGACGTTTGCGGGGTTGTTGACGCGGGCGATCGTCCGCTTGACGTTGAAGCGCTTTTTGGCCAGCTGAAGGGCGACCAGGTTGTCCTCGTCGTCCCCGGTGACCGCCAGCACGACATCGGCGCGGTCCATCCCGGTCGTGCTGAGAAAGGACATCTCGTCTCCATCACCGGTCAGTACGACGCTTCCCAGCTGGCTGCTGAGCCACTCTGCCCGTGCCGAGTCCTTCTCCAGCACCAGCACCTCGTCGCCCCGCTCGAGGAGGTCGCGGGCGAGGTAGTAGCCGACCTTGCCACCGCCGATCACGATCGCGTACATGGTTTCCCTTTTCAGTCCTTGACGAGGATCTCGTGGACGGTGTCGGTGCCCATGATGGTGGGGCAGATGACGCCCAGCCCGAGATCCTTGTAAACCTCGAAGCGGATGGGGTCGTAGATCCGGCAGACGACCTTGGGAACGTTGAACACCTTCTGCGCCATCTCCGCCGACATGATGTTGCGGTTGTCGCCGTTGGTGAGGGCGCAGAAAGCGTCCGCCTCCTCGATCCCCGCGCGCTTGAGCATGTCCTCGTCGATGCCGTTGCCGATCAGCGCGGTGCCGGCGAAGTTGTCACCGAGGCGGCTGAAGGAGCTGGCGGCCTGGTCGATGACGGTGACCTCGTGGCCCTCGCCCGTCAGCTGCAAAGCGAGGCGGGCTCCGACCCGACCACAGCCCACGATGACGACCTTCACTGAGCAATGGATTATGCCCGAATCGGTCAGCCGGTACGATTTGTCGCGCGATGCGGTTCCCCTTCACCTTCATGGGCCTGCTCTCGGTCGCGCTGGGTGGCTGGATCGTGGGCTACCTGATCCTGCACCGGTCCGGCGACGGGGTCACCCTCGGGCTGGAGGTGGTTCCCGCGCTGGCCCTGCTCGCCTTCGGAGGCTGGCTCCTCTACCGCCGCTCGGTCCACGGGCGGACGGCATAGTGTCCCAACACTGATGGCACACAAGGGTGAGGCGACCCGCATCATGATCGCCCTCAACGGCCACGAGATGGATGAGGAGACCGTTCGGATCGCCTGCCGGATGGCACCCAAGAGGCCGGGCGTCAAGATCTACGCGGTCCACATCCTGGAGGTCAACCGCTCGCTTCCGCTGGGAGCGGTTATCGAGTCCCAGGTCGAGCGCGGCGAGGACATCCTGGTCAAGGCCGAGCAGCTGGTCGCCGAGTACGAGCTGGATTGCGAGACGGAGCTGGTCCAGGCCCGCGATACGGGGCCCGCGATCGTCGGTGAGGCGGAGGAGTGGAAGGCCGACCTGATCGTGATGGGCCTTCCCTACAAGCGCCGCTTCGGCGATTTCAACCTGGGCAAGACGGTGCCCTACGTGCTCAAGTTCGCCGCCTGCCAGGTCATCCTGTTCCGCGAGCACCTCGAGCAGTAGCCGCCAGCGAGCCGTCCCGCCGGCACGTCCTGGCACGCCTCTGGATCGAGCTCGGCCGGAAGAGCGAATCCCAGGACACCTTGATCCGGCTGATCATCATCGAGCGGATCGTCAAGTCGACGATCCTGATCGCCCTTGCACTGAGCATCATCGTGCTGGGACGGACCGGTGTCCTCTACCAATGGGCGGTCGACGCCAACCGGGATCTGCTGCTGGCGGCGGACGCCAATCTCATCTTTCGGCTCCTCAACCAGCTGCTCGTCTACGTCGGCTTCTACCAGCACCAGACGACGCTGGGCGTGGCGCTGATCGGCTACGCCCTGGTCGAGGGCGCCGAAGGTGTCGGGCTGGCGATGCGGCGGCGCTGGGCCGAATACCTGATCGTCTTCGCAACCGGGCTCCTGATCCCCTACGAGGTCTGGGAGGTGGTCAACAAGGTGACCCTGTTCCGGGTCGGGGGCCTTGCCCTGAACATCGCGATCGTGGCCTACCTGGCCTACAAGAAGCGCCTGTTTGTGGACCTCTAGCGGCCGGTGTCGAGCCGGTCGGCGAACCGGGCAGGAAGCTTGGCGGCGCGGATCGCCGCCTTGGCGCCCTCGCGGTCGTAGCCACAGCGCCTGAATTCGAAGGTTCCAGCGGTCCGGTCCCAGATCGCATAGCTGGCATCGGGAACCCCGTCGCGCGGCTGGCCAACCGAGCCGGGATTCACCAGCTCTGTGCCGGCCAGGCGGAAGGTGCCCACCTGGTACTCGTGGATCACCTTGCCGTCCTCGTGCCGGAAGATCCCCGGGACGTGGGTATGGCCGTGGAAGCAGATCTGGCCCTCGATCAGGGCCAGGTTGGCCTCGGCCGTCGGCCCGTCAAGGATGTACTCGTAGATGTGGTCGCGCGGACTGCCGTGGACGAGCACGATCTCGTCGCCGATCTGGTCGCAGTCAGGCAGGCTGGCCAGCCACTCGAGGCGTTCGCTGCCGAGGCGGACGACCGTCCATTCGATCGCCCGGGCGGCGTCCTCGTTGAACCACTCGAGGATGTCGACGTCGGTGCAGGCCCGGTCATGGTTGCCGACCAGGGTCGGCCAGCGCTTCTCGCGGACGAAATCGAGGCAGAGGATGGGATCGCCTCCGTAGCCGACGACGTCGCCGAGGCAGATGACCTCGTCGACCTCTGGCATATCCGCCATCACGGCCTGCAAAGCCTGCCAGTTGGAGTGGATGTCGGAGACGATGGCGAACTTCATGGCTCGGTTCCGTAGATGCGCAGGTACATGTGGTCGAACAGGATCGCGATAGTAGCCGCAACCGGTATCGCGATGAACATTCCGAGGATCCGGCGAGGGCGAAGCCGGCGATAAAGGCGACGATGACGAGCAGCGCGGGCAGCTTGACCGCGGCGCCCAGGATCCGCGGAAAGAGGAACTGGAGGACGATGTTGGTTAGCACCAGGTAGGTGAGGCCGACCAGGATCGCCTCTTGGGGACCCAGGCTCAGTGCCACCAGCTCGATCGGCACCACGCCGATCCAGGGCCCGATGAAGGGGACCAGGGTGGTGATCCCGGCCAGGACGCCGAGGGCCACGGCGAACGGCATCCCCTCGATCGCCAGGGCTATCCCGACACCGACGCCGATGATCGCGGCGACTGTCAGCTGGCCCCGAAGGTAGGAGAAGAGCATCGCCTTGACCTTGGGCCAGATGGCGTCGAAATCCTCCCGGTAGTCGCCAGGGACCAGCGCTCGGGCGAAGGCGCTGATCCGGTGGGCGTCGAAGCTCACCAGGAAGGCGACGATCAGCGTGAGGATGACCTGGAGGAGGAGGTTCAGCGCCACCAGGCTGATCGTCAGGGCGTTGCCGAATTGGCCCAGGAGGAATTCGCCCGCTCGTTGGTCGAGGTTGCTCGCCTGCCGCGTCAGGTCGATCCGGAAGCCGAACAGGACAATGGGTTGGCCCTGCATCCTCTCAACCGAGTGCTGGGCCTGGGACAGGATGCTCGGGGTCTGCTGCTGCAGTTGGCCGATCTCGGTCGTGAGCAGCGGAACGAACACCGAGGCGACTCCGACCAGGCCCGCCACCAGGGCGATGAAGATGACGACGATCGCCAGGGCACGGGGCACACAGGCGGACAGCCGGTCGACGAGGGGGTTGATCAGGAAGGCGAGCAGGGCGCCGAGGACGAAGGCGCCGAGCGTGTCGCGGATCAGGTAGACGACGCCCGCGCCGAGGACAACCGCCGCGATCCCGACCCCGATCTGGAGGGACCTGACGCGGCGCCGGCGCGCCGGCACTCCGGCGGCCACGGCGTGCTCGGTCCTCGGCTCGGGAGTTTGGGCCTCGGTCAACGGCACGCCTGGTCTGCCGGCCGGCTGGTTCCCGTCACTCGGTGGCTGGCACGATCTGGGTACGTTCGCGGGCGAGGATGGCGGCGACGAGGCCCAGACCGACGAGACCGGCGCCGAGGACACCATAGGTGGCCGCCGGCCCCACAAACTTGCTGATCAGAGCGCCAGCGGCGGCTCCCGCGATCAGGGCGAGCTGGGTGATCGCGAACCGGCTGCTCATGACCGTACCCCGGTTGCTCCCGTCGCTGATTTCCATCAGTGCGGTGACGTTGGCGACTGAGTAAACCGGGTTGCCCGCGCTGGCGAAGAGCAGGAGGATCGCGACCAGCCAGTAAGGGCTCATTGCGATGCCGATGCTCAATGCGCCGGTCAGGACCAGTCCCTGCGCAACGGTGCGCATCGACCCGATGTTGCGCATGCGCCCGACGAAGATGCTGCCGACCACGATACCGGTGGCCAGCATGACCTCGAGGATCACATACGTTCGGGCGCCGTCCTTGCCGCCGTTGAGGCTATACGCCAGGGTGATGAGGGTCGGGAAGCTCATGCTGATGAAGAAGGCGGCCGCTCCGGCGACCAGCAGGTGGGAGCGGGCGCGGACCACAGCCCAGGTTCGACCGATCCCGCCCCAGATCCCGACGCGCTTGACCCCGCCGCCCAGGTTACCGAGGCCGAAGACGAGGATGCCGGCCACCAGGAAGGTGAGCCCGTCGGCGAGGAAGAGCCAGAAGGCGCTGAGGGTCGCCCAGATGACAAGGCCGGCGAGCGCGTAGCCGCCCGCGCCGGCGATCATCCCCGCCGCGCTGATCCCGGCGTTGGCAGGCCCGACCTCGCGAGGCTCGACCAGCTCGGGAAGGGCTGCCTGGCGGGCCGGTTCCACGATCGCGTTGGCGGCGGCCAGCACAAAGAGGATGGGAAAGATCGACCACACCGTGATGTTGAGAAGGAATGGCGTCACGAAAAGGAGGGACGCCCGCCCAAGCTCGAGGTTGATGATCAGCGGTGCGCGGCGGACCCGGTCGGGAAGAGTTCCGGCGCCGGCGCTGATGATGATGGTGGCGATCGCTTTGACGATGTAGGCGCCGGCGACGAAGAAGGGGTTGCCGGTGTTGCCGTACAGCCAGACGAGCGTCGCTACCGTCGTCATCGGGTCGCCAAGGCTGGAAACCGTGGTGCCCACCAGCAGTCGGGCAAAGCGAGGGCGGCTCCAGAGCAGCCGGAGCACACCACGTTGCGTGAACGCGGGAGCCTCGGGCGTCTCGGGCATCGGCAGGAGCGGCTGGCTGTGGAGCTGCCGGAGGCCGTTGACGACGATCGGGTCGTACCAGCTGCCCGCCCTCTGGGTGATGTCCTCGACCGCCTCCAGAACCGTCATCTTGCTGGGCCGGTAGATCCTGGCCGTCGAGATGGTGTCGAAGGAGTCGGCGACCGCCAGGATGCGGGAGCCGAGGGGGATCTGCTCCTCCTTGAGTCCCTTGGGGTAGCCGGTGCCGTTCCACCGCTCGTGGTGGCCCCGAACAAGAGGCGCCACCCGCGCCAGCGCCGAGTGCTTGGCGATCATGTCGGCCCCGATGTCGGGATGCCGTCGCATGATCTCCCACTCCTCCTCGCTGAGCCGCTCGGCCTTGTTGAGGATGTCGTCGCGGACGCCGATCTTGCCCAGGTCGTGCAGCGCGCCGGCGGTGCGCAGCTGCTCGATCTCGCGCCCATTAAGAGCCAACGCGTCGCCCAGACGGGCGGCGAGGTCGGCCACCCGTTGCGAGTGGGACTCGGTGTAAGGATCGCGCGCGTCAAGAGTCTCAGCAGCCAGCTGCAAAGTCTGCAGTCGCTCCACGGTCTGCTGTTGGGCGTCCGCAAGGTTGGCCCTGATAGCGATGAGAATTCCAAAGAGTCCAAGCGCCATCACGTAACCAACCGGCGTCGTAAGGACCAGGACGAGCATGCCCCCGACGAACCCCATGATCATCATGGTTCGGATAGTCGTAATCCCGACGTTCTCGACTAACGCCTGCAGCACCGACATATTTGCGAGCGCTCCGATGACTCTCGCTGTGAGGGGATAGTTGATGCAAATCACTGCAAACGTAAGCACGACCGTTTTGATGGGCAGGCTGTACGGCTCGGGAATTGAGATATAGGTGAGGGCAAGAGATGGAACCCCATAACTCAATGCGGAGTTGGCGCCGTTGAAGAGAAATGCCCACCAGGTGACCTCCTTACCTGGCCGGCGGCGATCGAAAGTGGCCAGCCAAGCCACGAGCGCCACGCCGGCCCCAGGAGCAACAAGGGCCGTCGCGACCAGAAGTGGGGTCGAGACAACTTGGATCCCTCGGGTCCATCGGACGGGCATGAGGTGAGCAAGCTGTGTCCAGACGGCCAGATACAGAAGCTTGCCGTTGATGTCGACTGGGTGGAGCTCCCAGCCGATGGGGATTATGGCTAGGCCAAGGAAGACAACCGTCGCTAGATAGGCTTGCGTCCCCCTGTCCAGAGACTCATATGGGCGCACGGCGCGAAGATCTTAACAGCGTGTAGGGAACTGGAATTACCAGTATCCCCACACTTCAACGTTCGATTAACCGGACTCCAGAGCCTGAGAACCAGGCCACTGAGTCTCAGACCCGCCAGTCACCCAGGACCTGAGGGCGGGAACCAGTTGCGAAAAGACGACGAAGAACTTTAAACATCAGTTACCACACCTCAACCGAATATTCCGTTCACGAGATCTAACGCTGGTTGAGTCGAAAACTGGCACGTTTGCGACCCCACGAGGAGTCTGGCCTACGCTCCGATGAAGATGCGTCCTTTGTCTTAAGTACTGTCGCTTCCACAAAACTAAGGACGCCGCTGGCCGTTCCGACTAGAGGTCGGACACCTTCAGCAACCTGCGCTTCAGCGCAAAGCCAACGGCAGCGGTGCGGCTGTTTGCGTCCAGCTTTCGGTAGATGTTTCGTATGTGTGTTTCAACCGAGGAAGGGGCTATGCCTACCTTAAGAGCGATCTGCTTGCTCGGCAATCCCTTAGCAATCAAACGAAGGATCGTCATCTCTGTTGGGGTGAGCACAACACGCTCCGACATGGCGTCCGGCACGTAGTCGGCGGCCTGCCGAAGTATCGCACCAAGCATCTTGCGCGGGACCACGGTTTCATTTCTCAGGGCCGCCCGTATCGCGTTGTGAAGCTCGGCAGGTCCTGACTCCTTAAGGGCGTAACCGGCGCAGCCAGCTTGCAGCATTCGTAGCAAGTCGTCGCCTTCGTCGGATACGGTCCACGCCAGAATTACTAGGTCCGGAATGAGAGTCTTAAGACGCCGAGCGGTTTCTGCCCCATCAATTCCAGGCATCTCCACGTCGAGGAGAACCACCTGAGGCCTAACTCGCGGAATAAGACTTATCGCCTCCTCTGCCGAAGAAGCTTCGCCGAGCCAAGCCAAGTCGCGGGACTCTTCGATGATTGCCTTAGCGGCAATGCGGGCCAAGCGTCGGTCATCGACTATGACGACGCCAATTGGTGGATCAGGACGGCCACCTGTAGGCACTCGTTGAAAGGTTAACAGCCGCTCTACCAGATACCCGGGGACCGGTGTTAGCATCCGACCAAATGGGGCGGGAAGGAGGGCCCGTTGGATCCCGAGCGAACCTCACCTATCTATTTCCGTGGATTGAGCTGGCCCTTGGTTTCGGCGGCGCTGCCGCCATCCTCCTCGGCCCGTCAAGCTCAGTAAGCGCCCAGATACAAGTCGAGGAGGCAGGCTTCTTGGCGCTCATGAGCCTGGGCTTAGGCGTGTTTGTGGTTCGACTGGACCGCGGCTACTTGCGCCTGGCTATGATCGCTACTCAGTCGGCGGCAATGTTGCTTGGGCCTCCATTAGCCGGTTTGGTTGGCCTTGTCGCCGGCTTATCATGGGTTCGCCACGGTCCAAAAGGCCATCGATATGCTGGGGTAGGCGCGACGGTCTTCTGGACGGCTGGAGCCTCCGCACTCAGGCTTGGGGTTGGATCAGAGACGACGCTTAGAACTGCGATTGGGCTGGTTGCGGTTGCTCTCTCAATGACTCTTGCAAATTGGCTCGTCAACCTGATTGGTCTCGCTGTATTAACCGACGAACCCATCGAAAGGACCGTCCGCGCAATCTTCTCCCGCTCATTTCTAGCGGCCTTCGTCTACTTCGCTCTGGCCGCGATTCTCATATCGAGCATGATGAACGGCTCAGTGCGGGGGTATCTCCTTGCGATTGTTGTGGCCCTCCTATCAGTGACGCTGACGGAAACGATCGCGGAGCGGAGGTCGCGGGAGGCGCTGGAAGCCCAGGTTGCTGATAGTCAGCGGCATTTGGGTTACTCCCGGGCCCTGGAGGGAGTCGTTCACGGCCTCCGACACCAGCTCGCCATCTCGAAGGGCTATATCGAGGACGTTCTCGAAATGCGGCTCGGAGCTCAGGCGAGGGGGCGGGCGATGGGGGCTAAGGCCTCGACGGACGCGGCGCTCCAGACGCTTGACCGGCTCTCGGCCAGCGCCAGCCCTCGGATCGAGATAGCAAGCGAACCGCTCAACCTGACCGAGGTCGCCCTCGCCGCGGCAGAAATGGTTCGCGGCCTCGCTGCGAGCCAGCGGACCCGGGTGGAGGTGGCGGGGCAGGTTCGGCCCGTGCTTGCCAACGGTGACCCGGCGATGCTTCGGGAGGTGGTGACCGAGCTTGTCATCAACGCTCTCCAGGCGGTCACCCATGGCGGTTGGGTGAAGCTGACAGTCGGGATTCGGCGCGGCGGCTGGGCGAGCCTGTCAGTCGAGGACAGCGGGCCGGGGATCTCGGATCAGCAGCGCGATCATCTCTTCGAACCCCATTACACGACCAAGCCTGCGGGAACCGGGATGGGCCTCTTCACCGCCTTCGGCGTCGTCCGCGAGCACGGCGGCCAGCTGATCTACGAGGGTGGCGCGAACCCGGGAGCCGTCTTCACCGTCCTCGTGCCGCTCGCAACGGCCTCAGCGAAGAGTGCGGAACCGATAGCCGAACCCGGCGATGGTCTGAATCCATTTCGGGTCGCCTAGCGCCTTTCTCGCCGAGTAAACCGCCTGGTCGATGGAGCGCTCGAAGCCGTCGTAATCGCTGCTCCAGACAAGCCTCAGAAGTTCCTCGCGGGTGAGAACCGCCCCCTCCTGCTTGGCGAGCTGGTAAAGGAGCAGCATCGGTTTTCGGTCGAGGTGAATGGGCCGGCCGTCCAGACGCACGGTTCCCGACCGGGGATCGATCAAGACGGCACCGCGACGGATCGCGCCGTCCTCGGCGCGGTGCTCGCGCAAGGCGGCCTGGATGCGGGCCAGGAAGATCGCGCGATCGATCCCCTTGGCGAGGTAGTCGGTGGCGCCGTGCTCGAGGCCTCGAACCTGGTCACTCGCCCCATGGCGAGCGCCGGTCAGGATCAGGACCGGGCTCGGCGTGCGGTCGGCGCCGTCGCGAATCTGGTCGAGGAGCTCGATCGCATCCATGTCGGGCAGCTCGAAGTCCAGCAGCGTGAGGTCAGGCAGCTCCTGACGCGAGAGCCGGATCCCCTCCGCGCCGGTGTGAGCCACCATCACCTGGTAGCCGGCCCGCTCGAGGACGCCCATCGAAAGTGATGCCAGTTCCGGGTCGTCCTCGACCACCAGGATTCGAGCCCCGGCCACCCCCACGCGGGGGACGCTACACCTTTCAAACGGATTTGATAACTGTGTGACTTGGCTTTGAGGACTTGAAGGCCGGGGCGCTTCTAGCCTCGGTCAATGAAGACGAAACCGCGGATCCGAGACACCGTCAAGCGACTCGACGCGGCCCTGGCGATGGTCCGCCAGGACCGCTGGCAGCTGGCCGGCCTTCGCTCCGGCCGGCTGGTCGTCCTGGCCGACGGGCCGGGCGAAGGGAAGGCTGCCGAACCCAGCGAGCGGAAGATCCAGGAGCTCACGCCCCTGGCGCGGCGGGCCCTCTATGAACGGCGGGCAGTTTCCATCTCAACGATCCATACGACGCCGGTGGGAGGCGTCGAGGATTGGGAGCTGGACTGGCCGACGATCCTCTACGCGCCCGTCAATGAACCGGGCCTGCGGCCGGCCGGGCTGCTCATCCTCGGCGTCCGGACGCCACACTGGTACGAGGAGGAGGATCTCAACTACATAACCGCCATCGCGGCGACCCTGACCGCGTACGTCGCCGCCGCGATCGACCCGCTCCGACCACTCACTCGCGCCGAGCGGATGGTCGCCTACCTGCTTGGGGAGGGCCTTTCGGGAGCTGAGATCGCCCGGGCTCTTCGGATCGATCGCAGCGCCGCGCTGGAGGCGGTCGGCAGCGTGCTGCGAAAGCTGAAACTGCGCTCGGCGAGCCAGGTCGCCGACCTGCTCGAGGAGCGGCGGACCGAGAGCGCGCCCCTCAGCCTGGCAGGAAAGGGCTAGGGCTCGAGGTCTGGTTGGGGGCCGAAAAGGAAGATCGTGGTGCCGCGGCCGGGAGCGCTGACGACCTGCAGCCGTCCGCCGATCCCGGCCGCCCGCTCCCGCATGCCGATCAGCCCGAAGCCATCCGTGTTTTGGGTGACGATCCCGCTTCCCCAGTCCTTGATCGAGACAGCAAACGGCTGCTCGGCAAAGTTGCAGTCCACCAGGCAGGTCCCCGACTCGGAATGTCGGCGGACGTTGCTCAACGCCTCCCGCACCACCTGGAAGACGACCTCCTGGTGAGCCGGGGTGAGCTCCTGCTCGTCGCCCCGGACCTGGAGAAGGACGTCGAGGCCGTGGAACCGCTTATAAGCGGTCGCCATGTCGCGGAGCTCGCCTACCAGACCGGCCGGCCCGACCTCTCGTGAACGAAGCGAGCGCAGCATGCCGCGCAGGTTCTGCAGGGACGTCTGAAGCACCTCATAGATATTGGTGAGGATCTCTTCCCTCGAGCCACGCCCGGTCGGGTTCTCGAAGTAGTACTTGAAAAGGGCGACCGACGCTGCCAGGTCCCCGCCGATGGTGTCGTGCAGCTCCCGGGCGACACGCGTCCGCTCACGTTCCAGGTCCCCCTCCGAGCCCGATGCCTGGCCATCTCGGCGCGGCTCTCGACGGCGCGCCTCGGCGAGCTCGTTGCTGACCGCGGTCAGCCAGCGCCTGAGCGGCGTCCGCGCCGCCTCCGGAAGCGCATCGATCGCTGCCCGGGTAGCTTCGTCAAGCTCGTACCCGCCGGTGCGGGACCCGATCATCTAGCCGACCGGAGGAGCACTCCGGCGAGTGGCCGCACGGCGGCGGTAGGACGCGAACAGGGCAAGCGTGACGGGGTGGACGAGCCACCTCCGAAGCCGGCGGTAGGGCCGGAGGAGCGAGTGGGTTTCGATGCGTGCCTGCTGCAGGAGTTGTAGTTCATCTTGGGTCAGCCGGAGATTGTTGTCGAGCAGCAGGTTCAGTTCCCGAAGCCGCTTTGTCAAGCGCATCACGCGCGGCAGCACCAAAACCAGCTCGCAGACAACCGCCAGCAGGCCGGCGACGGCCATGCCGACGCCGGCCCACCCCAATGCTGTCAAACGCGCTTATTCGGGCTTGTCATCGACGAGCCGGTCCGTCTCGTCATCGAGCCCGACCGGCGCGATCGCGACGACCTTGTCGTCTGGCTGCAGCCGCATCACGATGACTCCCATCGTCTGCCGCTTGATCTGGCGGATGTCCTGAACCATTGTGCGCAGCACCATCCCGCTTGCCGTGATCAGAAGAACTTCCTCCTCCGGGTCCGTGACCAATCGGAGAGCCGCCAGCGGTCCGACCCGGTTGTTCACCTCGAGCGTGAAGACGCCCTGTCCACCCCGGTGGTGCCGTGGATACTCCGCGATCGGCGTTCGCTTGCCGAATCCGCGCTCGGTGACCACCAGCAGGTCGCCTTCGTCACCCTGCACCGCGACCATGCCGGCGACGCTGTCACCCGGCCGAAGCCGCATGCCGATCACGCCCTGGGTGTCGCGGCCCATGGCCCGCACCTCCGTCTCGCTGAACCGATTCGCCTTGCCCAGCCGGCTGGCGATGATGACGTCATCTTCACCGGTCGTCGGTGCGACCCAATTGAGCTCGTCGTCTTTCTGCAGGTTGATCGCGATCAGGCCATTGCGGCGAACGTTGGCGTACTCCTTCAGGGCCGTCTTCTTGATCTGGCCCTGGCTGGTGACCATGAGCATGAAGCGCGCCTCGGTCTCCTCCTCGGGACGGATGAAGACGGCGCTGATCCGCTCACCCGACGTGATGTCGATGAGGTTGTTGATGGGGATGCCCTTTGCCTGCCGCTCGCGGTCGGGGATCTCGTGCACGCGAAGCTGGAAGACGCGGCCGGACTGGGTGAAGAAGAGCATCGAGGCGTGCGTGTGGGTGATCAGGAGGTGCTCGGCGTAGTCCGTTTCGCGGGTGCCCGTCGGCGCGTCGCCGGCGGCCTGGGGCTTGGCTGCGCGGAGCCCGACGCCACCCCGCCGCTGCGAACGGAAGGTGGCCGACGGCTGCCGCTTGATGTAGCCCCGGTGGGTGAGGGTTACGACGACCTCCTCCTTGGGGATCAGGTCCTCCGCCGTCAGGTCGAGCGCAGCATCCGGGGAGATCTCGCTCCGACGATCGTCGCCGTACTTCTTGTCGATCTCATTCATCTCTTCCTGGATCAGCAACCGGACCTTCTGGTCGGATGCCAGGATCGACTCCAGGTAGGCGATCAGCTTGATCACCTCCTCGTACTCCAGCTCGATCTTGTTCCGCTCGAGCTGGGTGAGGCGGCGCAGGGTCATGTCGAGGATCGCCTTCGCCTGCCGGTCGGAGAGTCCGAACTTCTCCTGCAGAGCGATGCTGGCGGCTTCGCCGTCGGCAGCGGCCCGGATCGTCGCGATGACCTCGTCGAGGTGGTCGAGGGCGATCTTGAAGCCTTCCAGGATGTGAGCCCGCTCCTGCGCCTGTTCGAGGTCATAGCGGGTGCGCCGCAGGATCACGTTGCGGCGGTGGTCGATGAAGTGCTGAAGAACCTGCTTCAGGCCCAGGACCACAGGCCTCTTGTCGACCAGCGCAAGCATGATGACGCCAAAGGTCTGCTGCAGAGAGGTGTGCTTGTAGAGGTTGTTGAGGACGGTGAAGGGGCGCGAATCGCGCTTGAGCTCGATGACGATCCGCATGCCGTCCCGGTCCGACTCATCGGTGAGGTCGGCGATGCCTTCGAGCTTGCGGTCGGAGACCAGCTCGGCGATCTTGGCCACCAGGTTGGCCTTGTTGACCGCGTAGGGGAGCTCGTAGATGATGATCCGCTCCCTGCCGTTGGCCGCCTCCTCGAAGCGGTGGCGGGCACGCACGATGACGCGACCATGGCCGGTGGCGTAGGCCGAGCGGATGCCCTCGGTACCCATGATGATGCCGCCGGTCGGGAAGTCCGGACCCTTGATGAAACTGTTGAGATCCTCGGAAGTCGCGTCGGGGTTGTCGATCAGGTGGTTCACCCCGGCGACGACCTCGCGCAGGTTGTGGGGCGGGATGTTGGTCGTCATCCCGACGGCGATGCCGGTGGCGCCGTTGATCAGGAGGTTCGGGATGCGAGCCGGCAGCACGGTCGGCTGCTGCTCGGTGCCGTCGTAGTTCTCCTCGAAGTCGACGGTGTTCTTGTTGATGTCGGCGAGCATCTCGTCGGAGATCCGGGAGAGCCGCGACTCGGTGTACCGCATCGCCGCGGGCGGGTCGCCGTCGACCGAGCCGAAATTACCCTGGCCGTCGACCAGCGGGTAGCGGAGCGAGAAGGGCTGCGCCATCCGAACCATCGCGTCATAGATGGAGGCGTCGCCGTGCGGGTGATAGAGCTTCATCACCTGGCCCACGAAGGCGGCGCACTTCTTGTAGCGCGACCCGGCGGTGGCACCTTCGCCAAACATGGCGTAGAGGATGCGGCGCTGCACCGGCTTGAGCCCATCGCGCACGTCGGGGAGGGCCCGGCTGATGATGACCGACATGGCGTACTCCATGTAGGAGGTCTGCATCTCCTCCAGGAGCTGCTTCGGCAGGATCGTTCCGATGTTGGGGTCCTGCGATCCGGTGGGGTCCTGTGGTTCGTTGGGGTCGCGTGGTTCCACGTTTTACATTCCTATCTTTCGTAGCGCTTGAAGACGGCGGTCGCGTTCTGACCGCCGAATCCGAAGCCGTTGGAGATCGCGATGCGGACATCGTGCTTGCGCGCCTGCTTAGGCACGTAGTCGAGGTCGCACTCGGGATCGGGCGTCTCGTAATTGATCGTCGGGTGGATGAAGCCGCGAGTGATCGTCAACAGCACCGCGATGGCTTCGACGGCGCCGGCGGCACCAAGCAGGTGTCCGACCATCGACTTGGTCGAGCTGATCGCGACCTTGTAGGCGTGCTTGCCAAGAGCCATCTTCAGTGCCCGCGTCTCGGCAGCGTCATTGAGCGGCGTCGAGGTCCCGTGCGCGTTGACGTAATCGACGTCCGCCGCCTGGATGCCGGCGTCATTGAGCGCATTGGTCATGCAGCGCGCTGGTCCCTCGCCGGTCTGGTCCGGCGCCACCGCGTGAAAGGCGTCGTCGGTGACCCCGAACCCGACGATCTCGCCGTAGATGCGCGCCCCTCGGTTCACGGCGTGCTCGAGCGACTCCAGCACCAGCACACCGGCGCCCTCGCCCGGCACGAAGCCATCTCGATCCTTGTCAAATGGCCGGCTCGCGTGCTCCGGGTCGTCGTTCCGGGTGCTGAGCGCCCGGATCGCGTTGAACGCCCCGATGCCGAAGGGGTTGAGGCTGGCCTCGGTGCCGCCCGCCAGCATCACGTCGGCGTCGCCGAATTCGATCGTCCGCGCGGCCGTGCCGATGCTCTGGGTCGAGGCTGCGCAGGCCGTCGTGATGGTCGAGTTGGGGCCCTTCAGGCCGAAGCTCATCGCGATCTGGCCGGCCGCCATGTTGGGGATGATCATCGGCGCCAGCAGGGGATTGTTGCGGCCGCCGGCGTAGAAGTTGTGGGCACCCTCCGCCATCTCGGTGAAGCCACCGATGCCGGTCCCCATCTCGACGCCGACCCGGAAGACGTCCTCCTGGCCGACGTCCAAGCCCGAGTCGTCGAGCGCCATTCGGGCCGAGGCGACGGCGATCTGGGTGAAGCGGGCGTTGCGCTGGGCGACCCGTCGGTCCATGTAGAGGGAGGGGTCGAAGGCATCGATGAGGCACGCGAACTTGGTCCCCAGCCGGTCGGTGGGGTAGCGGTCGACCGTCCTGGCTGTCGACCGACCCTCGATGAGGCCGTGCCAGTAGTCCTCGAGCGTGGCACCGAGTGGGTTAACGGTCCCCATCCCGGTGACGACCACCCGCCGCCTCTTGCCATCCCTCGTCATCGTTTGCCAACCGCCTCTTTGATCTTGCCGACGAGATCCTGCTCGACCGCCTCTTTGGCGACCCGGATCGCGTTCTTGATGGCCCGAGCGTCGGACCGGCCATGGGCGACCACGGCGACGCCGTCGATGCCGAGCAGCGGGGCTCCGCCGAACTCGCGCCAGTCGATCCTAGCCCGAATCTTCGCGACCCGGCCGCGGATCAGCAAACCACCGAGTAAACCGAGCGGCGATCTCGGCAGCTCCTCGCGGAGGGTCCTAAAGAGGAAGTCGGCGGTGGCCTCCATCATCTTGATCGCGACGTTGCCGACGAAGCCGTCGGCGATGACCACGTCCGCCCGGCCGGCCAGCAGGTCCTTGCCCTCGACGTTGCCGACGAAGTTGAGCTCCGACTTCTCCAGCCGCGGGTAGACGTCCCTCACGAGGCTGTCTCCCTTGGACGGCTCCTCTCCGTTGGAGAGCAGGGCGACGCGGGGATTCTCGCGGCCCATCATCTCCCGGGCATAGACCGACCCCATCTGCGCCTGCTGGACCAGGAACTCGGGCCGGCTGTCGACGCTGGCGCCGACGTCGAGGAAGTAGCTGAAGCCGGCCGCCGTCGGAACGATGGTCCCGAGGGCGGGCCGCTCGACGCCCTTGATCCTGCCCTGGAGGAAAAGCGCGGCCGCGAGGATGGCGCCCGAGTTGCCCGCCGAGCACCAGCCGTCGGCCGCGCCCTCGGCGCAGAGCCGGGCGCAGACGCTCATCGAGTTGTCCTTCTTCTGGCGGACCGCCTGGGCGGGGTGCTCGTCCATCGCCACGACCTCGGTTGCGGGATGGAAGCGGAGCGTTGGATGCGCCGCCAGCAGCGGCGGGATCACCGCCTCCTGGCCGACGACGGTCACCTCGCAGCCGTACTCGGCTGCCGCAAGCGCCGCGCCGGCAACGACCTCGCCGGGTGCGTTGTCACCGCCCATGCCATCGACTGCGATTCGAACCGGCACTCCTGGGGTGGCGCTAGACGTCGAGGTTGCGCACGCTCTTGGCGTGGGCCTGGATGAACTTCTTGCGGGGTTCGACCTCGCTGCCCATCAGCTTCTCGAAGATGTCGTTGACAGCCGCAGCGTCCTCGATCTTGACCTGCATCAGCACGCGGTGAGCCGGATCCATGGTGGTGTCCCACAGCTGGTCGGCATTCATCTCACCGAGACCCTTGAACCGGGCCACCTCGATCTTGCCGCCCAGGCGCTTGATCTCTCGGTCGCGCTCGCCCTCGTTGTACACCCAGTAGCTTGATTTGCCCTTGGTGAGCTTGAACAGAGGCGGCTGCGCCATGTACAGGTAGCCGCGCTCGATGACTTCGGGCATGTAGCGGAAGAAGAAGGTCAGCAGGAGGGTGCGGATGTGACTGCCGTCGACGTCAGCGTCGGTCATCGTGATGACGCGGTGGTAGCGCGCCTTCTCGATGTCGAAGCGCTCGCCGATGCCGGTGCCCATCGCGGTGATCAGGTTGCGGATCTCCTCCGAGACGAGCACCTTGTCGATCCGTGCCTTTTCGACATTGAGAATCTTGCCGCGAAGCGGCAGGATGGCCTGGAAGCGGCGATCGCGCCCCATCTTGGCCGAACCTCCCGCCGAGTCGCCCTCCACGATGTAGAGCTCGCAGAGGGCGGGATCGCGCTCGGAGCAGTCGGCTAGCTTGCCGGGAAGCGTCGTCGACTCGAGCAATGACTTCCGCTGGACCAGGTCGCGGGCGCGCCGCGCGGCTTCCCGGGCACGGGCGGCGGTGAGCGTCTTCTCGATGATCCGGCGGCCCTCCGCCGGGTTCTCGTCGAGGTACTGCGTGAGCCCTTCGGTGAGGACGTTGGAGACCTGGCCCTGGACTTCAGCGTTGCCCAGCTTGGTCTTGGTCTGGCCCTCGAACTGGGGCTCCAGCAGCTTGACGCTGATGACCGCGGTAAGGCCCTCGCGGACGTCCTCGCCGGTCAGATTGGGGTCCGACTCCTTGAGGATTCCCGCCTTTCGCGCGTAGCGGTTGAGCGCGAAGGTGATGGCGGTTCGGAACCCGGTCATGTGGGAGCCGCCCTCGGCCGTGTTGATGTTGTTGGCAAAGCTGAGGACGTTCTCGACGAAGGTCTGGTTGTACTGGAGGGCGACCTCGATCACCGTGCTTTCGACCTCGCGCTCGACGTAGATCGGCTGCGAGTTGACGACGCCCTTGCCGTGGTTCAGGTGTTTGACGAAGGCGACGATCCCACCCTCGAAGTAGAAGGTGTAGGGATAGCCGAGGTTCTCGTCGGCAAGGATGATCTTGAGGCCCTTGTTGAGGAAGGCCATCTCGCGCAACCGGTGGAGGATCAGCTCGCGATCGAAGGAGGTGTCGGGGAACATCTGGCTGTCCGGCCAGAAGCGGATGATGGTGCCCCGGTCGGTGCTCTTGCCGACCACCTGGACGGGAGTCTGGGGCACGCCCCGGACATAGCTCTGGTGGTACTCCTTGCCGTCGCGGTGGACGTACGCCTCGAGCCGCTCTGAGAGGGCGTTGACGACGGAGAGGCCAACGCCGTGGAGGCCGCCGGAGACCTTGTAGCCACCGCCACCGAACTTGCCGCCGGCGTGGAGCACGGTAAGCACGATCTCGAGTGCGCTGCGGCCGTCCTCCTTCTTGTCGACCGGGATGCCGCGGCCGTTGTCGCGGACCGAGACGCTCCCGTCGGAGTGCATCGTGGCCAGGATCTCGGTGCAGTAGCCGGCCAGCGCCTCGTCGACCGAGTTGTCGACGATCTCCCAGACCAGGTGGTGGAGACCGCGGTTGTCGGTCGAGCCGATGTACATGCCAGGACGCCGGCGAACGGGCTCCAGGCCTTCGAGGACCTGGATCTGCTCGGCTGTGTAAGCTACGTCGGCGCCAAGCGGCCGGGGCCGGATCGCGCGGCCGTCGCGAAGCGGAGCGCCGCTCCCGAGGTCGTTCGCCGTGGGCTTATTCATGGACGCCTCCTTCGGCCGACAGCCGAATGGGCGTGTCGTAGCAAGACGTAGGGTTTGACAAGTCAGATTCTACCACACCGCCGTTCCTTGGCCCCCCTACGGGGGGCCAGCGCCCCGCCGCCTAATCCGCTGCCGCCGGCCTCCAGCGGAGCACCGGGTTGCGGGCGGCGGCGACCTCGTCGAGCCGGCCCACGGGGAGGCTGGTCGGCTCCCGATGGAGGCGCTCCGGATCATCCTGGGCGAGCTGGACGATTTCCCGAACAGCGTCGGTAAAGGCGTCGAGGGTCGCTTTCGACTCGGTCTCGGTGGGCTCCACCATGACCGCCTCGGGCACGATCAGGGGAAAGTAGATGGTCGGCGCGTAAAAACCACGCTCGAGCAGGCCCTTGGCGAGGTCGAGCGCCTTCATCCCGTTGGGCAGGTTCCGCGCCGAGGCGACGAACTCGTGCTTGCAAGGCGGAGGTTGCGGAAACTCGAGCACGTCCTCCAGGTTCTGACGGACGTAGTTGGCGGCCAGAACGGCATCGTGGGAGGCCTGCGTCAGCCCGTCACCGCCCATCGCCAGGATGTACGTCAGCGCCCGGACCAGCATGCCGAAGTTGCCGTAGAAGCTGCGGACCCGGCCGATCGACTTGGGACGGTCGTAGTCGAGCGTGAAGTGGCCGATGGGGCGGGCGACCGTGGGTGTCGGCAGAAACGGCTCGAGCTCCGCCTTCACGCCCACCGGGCCGGCACCCGGGCCACCCCCGCCGTGGGGCGTCGTGAAGGTCTTGTGGAGGTTCAGGTGGACCACGTCGAAGCCCATGTCGCCGGGCCGGCAGATGCCCATCAGAGCGTTCAGGTTGGCGCCGTCGTAATAGAGCTTGGCGCCGACCCCGTGGACCAGGCCGGCGATCTCCAGGATGTCCTTCTCGAAGGTCCCCACCGTGTTCGGGTTGGTCAGCATGAGGGCCGCCGTCCGCTCGCTCAGCTTGGCCTCGAGATCGGGCAGGCTCACCCGTCCGTCGGGAGCCGACTTGACCTCGACCACCTTGAACCCGCAGAGCGCCGCGCTGGCCGGGTTGGTGCCGTGCGCGCTGTCCGGCACCAGCACCTCGGTCCGCTCGTCTCCGCGGTCCTCGTGGAAGGCCTGGATCATGCGCAGGCCCGCCCACTCGCCATGCGCCCCGGCGGCCGGCTGGAGGCTCATCCGGTCCATCCCGACCACCGCGCAAAGGGCTCGCTCGAGGTCCCACATCAGCTCGAGGGCGCCCTGGACGGTCTCTTCCGGTTGGTAGGGGTGGAGGAGCGCGAAGCCGGGCAGGGACGCCGCGACCTCGTTGACGACCGGGTTGTACTTCATGGTGCAGCTGCCGAGCGGATAGAAGTTCTTGGAGATCGAGTAGTTCATCGCCCCGAGGCGGCTGAAGTGCCGCATCAGCTCCGGCTCGCTGAGCCGGGGCAGCCCGGGCGGGGTCTTCCGGAGGGCGCCCTTGGGAAGGACCTGACCGGGTGCCAGCTCGGGAACGCCAGCGGCCGGCAGGCGAGGCCCGGGGAGCGACTCGCGGCTCTTTTCGAAGGCGAGCTGCTCGGTCACCGGCATGCCTCCACCAGCTCGTCGAGGGCCGCCGGGTCGTTGAGCTCGGTGCAGCAGAAGAGGAGCACTCCGGCGAGCTCGGGAAACCAGCGGCCGGCATCGAGGCCGCCCATGATGCCCTGCCCGGCCAGCCGGGCGAGGAGTTGCCGGGAGTTTTCGACGCGAAGCGGAAACTCGTTGACAAAAGAGGCGTCCGGAAACGCCGGCTGAAAGCCGGGAAGCCGGCCCAGGCCTTCGGCCAGGTGGTGGGCGCGGCTAAGGCTGGTCGCCGCGATCGAATGCAGCCCATCAGGGCCCATGTAGGTCAGATAGACCGTGGCGGCGAGGGCGCAGAGGGCGTGGTTGGTGCAGATGTTGGAGGTCGCCTTCTCCCGTCGGATGTGCTGTTCGCGAGCCTGCAGGGTCAGCACGAACCCGCGCCGGCCCTGACCGTCGAAGGCCTGCCCCACCAGGCGGCCGGGCAAGCGGCGGATGAGCTCGGTCCGGCAGGCCATGAACCCGACGTGGGGACCGCCGAAGCTGGGAGCGAGGCCGAGCTGCTGGCCCTCCCCCACGGCGATATCCGCCCCGTACTCGCCCGGCGCGGCGAGCAGGGCGAGGCTGATCGGGTCGACGCTGGCGATCGCCAGGGCACCGTGGGCGTGGGCGGCGGCGGTCAGGGCTGCAGCGTCCTCGACCAGGCCGAGGAAGTTGGGCTGCTGAAAGATGACCGCCGCGATCCCGTCGTGGAGCTCGGCCTCGAGCTCCTCCGCGGTCAGGACCCCGCCCTTGGGCCGGTGATGTAAAACGTGGAACTTTCGACCCTTGGCGAAGCCGCGGAGGGTCTCCTCGTACTCGGGATGGAGGTAGCCGGCGACAAGCACCTTGTCGCGGCCGGTGTGGACCACGGCCATCATCGCCGCCTCGGCCACGGCCGTCGCCCCGTCGTAGAGCGAGGCGTTGGCTACATCCATGGCGGTGAGCTGCGCGATCATGGTCTGAAACTCGAAGATCGCCTGCAGCCAGCCCTGGCTGGCTTCCGGCTGATAGGGGGTGTAGGCGGTGTAGAACTCCCCCTTGGAGGTCACCGCGGGGACGACGGCGGGGATGAATCGGCGGTAGACGCCTCCGCCCCGAAAAGTCAGCCGGTCCTCGAAGACGCGGTTGCTTCCGGCCAGCGACCGGATGCGCCCCATCGCCTCGGTCTCGCTGAGCCCGTCGGGCAGATCGAGCCGGGCGACTCGAAGGCTGGCCGGGATGTCGGCGAGCAGCGGCTCCATCGAGGCGGCGCCGATCGACGCCAGCATCGCGGCCCGGTCCTCCGGTGAATGGACGAGGTAAGGCATCTAGTGTCCTGCCGAGGCGGTGGCCTTGTATTCGCTCTCGGTCAACAGGCCCTCCGGCTCGCCCTCGACCTGGAGCTTGACCAGCCAGCCCTCGCCGTACGGGTCGGAGTTGACCAGCTCCGGGTTCTTGGTCAGCTTCTCGTTGACCTCGAGAACCGTTCCGGTGGCGGGCGAGTAGAGGTCCGACGCGGCCTTGACCGATTCGATCACCCCGAAGGATCCACCCGCCTTGAGCTTGGCCCCCTTCGCCGGCAGCTCGAGAAACACGACGTCGCCAAGCTGTGCCTGCGCGAAATCGGAGATCCCGATCGTCGCGCTGTCACCATCGCGAACGATCCACTCGTGGGACGCCGTGTACTTCCTCTCCGCCACTTGACCCTCCTGGTTTCAGTTCTTGGACGCGGCCGGCGACTTGACCGAACCGCGATAGATCGGCAGCGAGACGATCTCCGCGCTGCCCGGCTTGCCCCGGACGTCGACCTCGACCTTGTCGCCGGGGCCGCCCCTACCCGCTTCCAGGGACGCCATGGCGACTCCGCGGTTCAGGTAGAACGACCAGGTCCCGCTGGTGACCCGACCGATCGCCTCGCCGCTGCGCAGGACGCGGCTGTCGTGGCGGGGGATGGTGCGGTCGCTGGTCGTCAGCCCGACCATGCGGCGCCGGGCTCCGGCGGCTTTGATCCTGGCAAGCGCTTCGGAACCCAGAAATGGGCCTTTGCCGAGCTTGACCGTCCATCCCAGACCGGCGTCGAAGGGGTTGGTGGTCTCGTCCATGTCGTTGCCATAGAGTCGAAGGCCGGCCTCCAGCCGGCAGGCATCACGCGCACCGAGGCCACAGGGAAGCACTCCTTCCGCCTTCCCCGCCTCGAGCACGGCGCGCCAGACCTCGGCAGCGTGCTCGGCCGGGACGAAGAGCTCGAAGCCATCCTCGCCCGTATAACCGGTCCGAGAGATCAGCGACGGCACTCCGTCGATCTCGCCCTGGCCGAACCCGAAGTAGGGCAGCGAGGCCACGTCGAGGCCGCCCACCGGCAGCAGCGACTCGGCTCGAGGACCCTGGAGGGCGATCAGGCTTACGTCGTGGGTGCGGTCGTCCAGGGTCACGCCGGCGGGAACGTGGTCCCGCAACCAGCCGACGTCCTTGAGGCGATTGGAGGCGTTCACGACCACGAGGAAGTCGTCCTCGGCCCGCCGGTAGATGACGAGGTCGTCAAGGATCCCACCGTCTTCCCGACAGAGGAGCGTGTACTGGGCGCGCCCGGGGGCGACCTGGCTCACGTCATTGGTCAACACTCCCTGGAGGAAGTCGGCCGCACCCCGGCCGCGAACGTCGAGCCGGCCCATGTGGCTGAGATCGAAGACGCCCGCCACGTTGCGGACCGCGAGATGCTCGTCGCGGATCGAGGAATACTGCTGGGGAAGCTCCCAGCTGCCGAAGTCGACCATTCGCCCGCCCAGGGCGATGTGCTCGGCGTGGAGCGCGGTGCGCTCAGTTGCTGCCAAACTCGTTCTCGCCCAGCAGGTCGGTGACCTCTTCGGGCTCGACGTAAAGCAACAGCTCTTCGTCGTGGCGGAGGCGAGCATCCAGGACGATCGCGCGGATGTGCTCGGTTCGCTCCGGCGTCCACTCCAACCTCTCACCGATCTCCGCGGCCGTCGGCACCCGGTGCAGCTCGCCGGCGAGCAGGAGCTCGACGCGGTCGTAATCGGCGGCGGCCTCGATCAGCAGCCGTTCCTGGCGGACCGACCGCTCCTCGGCCAGCAGGGCGTCCTCCATGGCGAGGGCGGTCTGCGCCGCGATGAAGCTCCCGTACTCTGCCTCGCCGGCGGCGGGAAAGGCGCGGATCGCTGCCAGCAGGCCGACCGACCCGTCCTGGAACAGATCCCCGATCGAGAGCCCCCGCCCTCGCTTGTCGTAGGCGAGCTTGAGCACCATGCCAAGCCTTGTCTCGAGCAGGCGCGCGACCGCGCCTTCGTCGGGTCCGCGCTGGATCCGTTCGAGAAGGTCCTGCTGCTCGCCGGGACGCAGCGGTAGCACGCGCCCAACCTCGCCGGCCAGTGCTTCGAGCTCGGCTGCGGAAGTCTCCTGGCCAGGAGTCGTGGCCTGCCGCGGCACTCCCGGCCCCTCGGAGGCGGGTACGGGCGACATCGCGGGCTAATTGTATCGACCCCTTCCGACCGGGCCCGGAGCGCGGCGCCGGAGCCGGCCGGCTGGCGAATATACTCCCGGCACTGGCCCACTTCGCCTTCCTGGTTACCTGGCAGGACGAGCTCGCCGCCATCGCGCCTGCGCCCGCTGTGATCATCGCCAACCTTGCCGCGAGCCGTCGCTGGGCATGGTTCGCCAACCTGGCGATCGCGGGCGGCGCGATCCTCCTGGTGGGCGTCAGTGGCACCTACCACCTGGTTCTCGCAGCGCTGGGCCAGGAAGAGCCCCTGCCGCCGGCAATCCTGGTCCTGGCTGCAGCCGTCGCGGCTCCCGTCCTCTTCACGGCCGTGCGGCGGGTGCTGGCACGCGTGATTCCTCTTGATCCGGTAAGCCCAGTCGGGATGCTGGCCCTGGTGGCGGTGGTTCTGATCGTGGGCGTCCAGGCCAACTATCAGGCGAGCCACGACGCCCTCGCCGCGGTGCGCGACTCCGCCCAGCTGCAGCCGATCGACGTCGTGCTGCAGGAGATCCCCATCCTGCTGCTCGCCCTGCTCGGCGTCGGCATGTTCACGCGCCGGTCGCTCCCCGGAGCGCTGGAGCGCCTTGGCATCGTCCGACCCGCGCTCTGGCAGGTGTTCGCGGCGCTGGCCGTCGCCGGCCTGTTCGTCGCGATCTCACAGGGCGCCGAGTACCTCCAGTTGAAGCTCGATCCGGCACTCGCCCACCGCCTCAGCCAGGCGACCTCCCATTACTACGCCGGGATCACCGGACTGTTCGGGATCGCAGCGATCGCTCTCGCTCCCGGCATCGCCGAGGAATCCTTCTTTCGGGGTGCTCTCCAGCCGCGGCTCGGGGTGGTGATCGCGGCCCTCGCCTTCGCCGCCATCCACACCCAGTACGCGCTGACCATCGACACCCTGCTCGTCTTCACGCTCGGCTGCGGGCTCGGCCTGGTCCGCCGCCAGCTGAACACGACCGCCGCGATCGTCAGCCACGCTGCCTACAACGCCCTCGCCGGCATCGGCATACCGGACTCGGTGCTGGTCTGGGCGATTGCCGCCGAGGTGGTCGTCGTGGGCGGAGCCTTCGCGCTCTGGTACGTGGGTCGGCGGAACGGGCTGATCGCCGCAAAAGTTCCTTAACAGCCGCAGTAGGCAGAGCCTTCGAGCGGCGCTAGAATTCGCCTCAAATGATGCACGCCCCCGAGGGACTGGCACAAGATCTGCCGCATCCCGAGCTCACCGAACCCAAGATATTGGTGCCCACTACGGAAACGCGCATTGTCGCCATCGTCAACCAGAAGGGTGGGGTAGGCAAGACGACGACGGCCATCAACCTTGGCGCTGCGCTGGCCGAGTTGGGGCGCCAGGTGGTCCTCATCGATCTCGACCCGCAGGGCAACAGCACCAGTGGCCTGGGCTTCGACGTCCGCCGGCAGCGGCTCACGGTCTACCAGCTGCTGAGCGGCGAGGCGGTGATCGACGATGTGGCGTTGCCGACCGCGGTGCCGGGCCTCCACCTGGTTCCCTCCGACCTCTCGCTGGCCGGCGCCGAGATCGAGCTCGCCACCCAACCGGAGCGGGAGTTCCGGCTGCGCCGGGCGCTGGGCGAGCTGCGCGGCGGCTTCGGGCACGTGATCATCGACTGTCCGCCGTCGCTCGGCCTTCTGACCCTCAACGCCCTAACGGCCGCGAACGAGGTTCTGGTCCCCATGCAGTGCGAATTCTTTGCCCTGGAGGGCCTCGGCAACCTCGTCTACACCGTTGCCCTGGTACGCCAGCGGCTGAACCCGGAGCTGCGCCTGGGGGGGATCCTGATGACCCAGTTCGACGCGCGGACCACGGTTGCCTGGGAGGTCGTCGACCAGGTCCGCCGAGCCTATCCGGCAGAGGTCTTCGCCACTCTCATCCCGCGCAACGTTCGGTTGAGCGAGGCGCCGAGCCATGGCTGGCCGATAACGATTTACGACCCGAGCTGCAAGGGGGCGGTCGCCTACCGCGAGCTCGCAAAGGAGGTACTCGCACGATGATGGAAACCAAGCGCCGTGGCCTCGGCCGCGGCCTCGAGTCGCTGATACCGCTGCCAACCGACCGCCACGAGTCGGGCGTCCCGCAACTGGTCGCGATCGACCAGATCCGTCCCTCCGACCAGCAGGTCCGGCGCAGCTTCGATTCCGAAGCTCTGCGAGAGCTGGCAGACTCGATTCGGAGTCACGGCCTTCTGCAGCCCGTGCTCGTCCGACGGCTCGCCGACGGCTACCAGCTGCTGGCCGGCGAGCGGCGCTGGCGGGCGGCGCGGTTGGCCGGCCTCGAGCGCGTGCCGGCGCTGGTTCGCGACGAGCCCGAGGAGGCCGATCGGCTGGTGCTCGGACTGATCGAGAACCTGCAGCGGGAGGATCTCAACCCGATCGAGGAGGCCCACGGCATCCGTGTCCTTTCGGATCAGTTTCATCTGACCCAGGAGGAGATCGCCCGCCGCCTGGGCAGGAACCGAGTATCGATCGCCCAGTCGCTCCGCTTGCTGACCGCCTGCCCAGCCCTTCAGTCGGCGGTCGCCGGCGGCTCGCTGAGCGCCGGCCATGCTCGCGCGCTGGTGGGGTTACCCGGCTTTCAGGACCAGGAGCACGGCCTCAGGGTGGTCCTCTCGCGCCGGCTCTCGGTTCGCCAGACGGAGGCGTGGGTCAAGCGCTACGTGCCGCCTCGGCCACGCATCCCGGCCGCCTCGTCGCGGTCGGCACTCCAGAAATTGGCTGCCGAGCTGGAGACTGCGCTCGGGCTTGAGGTCAGACTGACGGGCAGCCTGCGCCGCGGTCGCATCACGCTCAGCTACAAGTCCAAGGAAGAGCTTCAGGGGTTGTACGGCAAGCTGACCAGCTAGGCTTGTTCCACGTTTTACATTCCCCCGGGTCGAGCTGCACGAGGCGGCCGGCTCAAAGCGTGGAGCCGGTGAGACAAGCGAAACCACTAGCGTCAGCGGAGGCAGTCGAACGGGTGCAGCCGGCTCGGTCTTTTTTCGTCGAACTGGCGGAGATCCTGCTGCTTGCGGTTGGGCTGTACATCGTCATCACGTTCGCCATTCAAACCGTCCACGTCATCGGTTTTTCGATGGTGCCGACCCTTAACGACAACGACTACGTGCTGGCCACCAAGATCGACCTCCGGTTCACGACCCCGTCGAGGGGCGACATCGTCATCCTGAAGGACCCGTTCGACAACTCCCAGGACTTCGTCAAGCGCGTGGTCGCCTTGCCGGGCGAGCGGTTCAAGATCAGCCGGGGCCAGGTTTTCATTAACGGACGCCAGCTCGAAGAGCCGTACCTTCCCAAGAACGACCCCTGGGTCACCAATGCCAACTGGCCCGTCGACAACAGCGGCGATCCCAGCGGTTTCCTGATCCCAGCAGGACATTACTTCGTGATGGGAGACAACCGGAATCACTCCAGTGATTCCCGGTCCTTCGGGCCGATCGCCTTGAACCAGATCGAATCTCGGGCCTGGATCCGCCTGCTTCCGCTGGGCAAGTTCGGGCCCGTGGTGGTGCGCCCAAGCTTCGTCCAGGCGACCGCCGACCTGGATCGCCGCCGGGCCGCCTGAGTCAGAGCGCCGAACAAGGAGATATCGGACACCTCCGCAGGCTCGGAGGCTAGAGGCCGATCGCCGCCCGGAACTTGGCGTCGGACTTGAAGGGGCCGATCACCGACAGCTGGATCGGTTGGTCGAGAACTCGCTTGGCAACCCGCTTGATCGCCGCCGGATCCACCGCATCCACCGCGGCGACAACCTCTCCGACAGGCCGGATCCGGCCGGCGAGCAGCTCCTGCTGGCCGAGCCAGCTGGCCATCGCGTTGGTACTCTCGAGGCCAAGCTGGAGCCGACCCTTGGTGTACTCCCGAGCCTTGGAAAGCTCTGACTCGTGAACTTCTTCGTCGACCATCCGGCGCAGCTCGGCGAGGACCGCATTGACAGTCTCTTCCGCCTTGCTCGGATCCACCCCGGCATACACCGCGAAGTAGCCGCAGTCGTAGTGCTTGCTGGTGAAGCTGTGGACGTCGTAGGCCAGTCCGCGCTTCTCTCGGATCTCGAGGAAGAGTCGCGAGCTCATGCCTTCTCCAAGGATCGTGTTGATGAGGTCCAGGGCGTAGCGGTCGTCGTCGAGGTAGCTGATCCCCCGAGTGCCGAGACAGATGTGGGCCTGCTCCGTCTTCTTGTTCAAGAACGCCAGCCCTGGCTTGTCCAGGGTGCCGGGCGCCGGCAGGTAGCCACTGCCATTCCGGAGCCCGATGCCTCCGATGCGTGAGCCCATCATCTCGGCGGCACTCTCGGGGTCGATGCCACCGGACAGGCTCACAACAAGGCCCGGCAGGCTGTAGTGATGCTCCAGGTACTCGACGAGGTCATCGCGGGTGATCCGCGTGACCGACTCGAGCGTGCCGCCGATGTCCCGGCCCAGGGGATGGCCAGGCCACATGACCTCCTCGAACAGGCTGTGGACGTAGTCCTGCGGCAGATCCTGGTACATCTTCAACTCTTCCAGGATCACCATCCGTTCCCGTTCGATGTCGTCGACGGTCAGCTTGGAATCGGTGACGATGTCAAACAGCACGTCGATCGCCAGCTCGAGATGGTCCGCCGGCACGCGCGTCCAGTAGGTCGTGACCTCCTTGTCGGTGGAGGCGTTGATGACCCCGCCGACACCTTCGATGGCCTCGGCGATTTCCTTCGAGGTGGGACGCCGCCGGGTGCCCTTGAAGAAGAGGTGCTCGATGAAGTGTGAGACCCCGCCAAGCCGGTCCTCCTCGTACCGTGACCCGACTCCGAACATCAGCACCAAGCTCGCGGAGGCGCGGTCCGGCATGGGCGCGGTCACGAGACGAGCGCCGCCATGTAGGGGGCGGACAGTGAATTGATCGACGCTCATCCGTCGGCCAGTATAGCCAGCCAAGTCGAGGCGCCCGAGCGCACCCAGCCTGTTGGCTGAGCCGGCCTAAAACCGCTTCGACGAGCGATGTAAAACGTGGAACATTTCGAGGCGGCCGAACCCGCCCACCCCGCCGCCTGGTCAGGCTTCGCCGAGCACTCCAAGCGCTGCGTAAAGACCCATCGCCACGAAGTCCGCCGGCATCCCGTCGGAGACTGCGTCGAGTGCTTCGACCAGGTATCGATGCGCCGGGGGTGGCAGCTCGCCCTCTCCCACCTCGAGCGCGTCGCGGATCGCCTCGGCGATCTCGCTCGGGGTTATCTCCTCGTCGGTCGGACCGTCGGAGACGGCGTTGACCAACGAGATGGCCAGTCGGATGTGCTCGGCTGCATCGTGCGTGCCGGCCAACCGGGTTGAGCTACTGGACGGCCCGTCTGGGCTCGACGACCAGTCTCCGGTTGGGCTCCTCGCCGACGCTGACCGTGGTCACGTCGGGGTCGTCCTCGAGGGCCAGGTGGATTGCCCGCCGCTCGAAGGGCTGCATGGCGTCCAGCGTGATCGGATCACCCGTCACCTTGACCTGGCGCGCCGCCCGGAAGGCTATCTCGCGCACCGTGTGCTCGCGCCGCTGGCGATAGCGTTCGACGTCGATGATGACGCGCCGGTCGGCGCCCACTTTGCTCATCAGCATGTTGACGACGGTCTGCAGGGCGCGCAGGTTCTCGCCCCGCCAGCCGATCAGCGGGCCCAGCTCCCGGCCTGAGATGTCGAGGACGATCGGGTCCCCCGCCTGGCGCACGCTGACCTGGCCGGCGATCCCCATCCGTTCGATCAGCTCGCCGACCAGCTCCCGGCCCCGCTCCGCGGCGGGGTCGGCCGGCGCCGGCACCGCGGCGGCGAGTGGTCGCGCCGGCTCTGTCGGGTCGATGATCGAGACCTCGACCACCGTCTCCTCGGCGGACTCGCCGAGGACCTTCACGTCGACGTTGCGCCGGCTTTCGCCAAGCTCGATCAATGCCGCGTCGACCGCTTCGTCGAGAGTGCGGCCACGGCCTACGGCCGACCTCAATTGGAACCCCTTCCCGGTATCGGCAACTGCCCCCAACCGGTCACAAAATACTGCTGAATTATAGCAACGCAATTCGAGATGAACCAGTACAGGCCGAGGCCCGCGGGGGTGACGATCGCGAAGTAGGCGATCATCAGCGGCATCATCATCGACATGCTCTTGGTCATCTGCTGTGTCTGCAGTTCCTGCTCCGTCGCGAGCGGATTCGGCGGCTGCTGCATCATCTTCGCCTGCACATAAGTCGACGCTGCGGCCAGCAGCGGGATGATCGCGAAAACCACTGTCGGAACGAGTGGAAAACCAGGGATCAAAAGGTGCTTCGACGGTGCGTCGAGCAGTGTCGGAATGAACAGGAAATGTGCGTCCGAAACCCGGTAACTTGAAAACGCCCAGTAGAGCGCGGTGAGGATCGGAAACTGCGCGACTGCCGGCAAACAACCGGCCAGTCCGCCGAGCGGATTGACGCCATGCTCTTTGTACAGCTCCATCGTCGCGGTGTTCAGCTTTTGCGGATCGCCCTTGTACTTTTTCTTCAGCTTGGCGACCTCGGGAGCAAGCTTTCTCTGTTCCTGCATGCTCTTTCTGCTCATTGAAAGTTGCAGTTGATAGAGCGGCGCCAGGAGCAGCTTGATGATGATCGTCAGAGCGATGATGGCGAGGCCGTAGGCCCCGATCACCTCAAGCCCGGGCACTCCCACGAAGACGTGGTAGAGCTCGGTCAACCCCCACTTCACGCCGGCCAGGAAGGTCGTCTCCCAGAGCGTCTTGATGGGACCCAGGAAGTCGAGTGCGTGGCGAAGGTCTATGACCCCACCCCCGGGCTGTTCAAGCGGCTACCTCTAGTCCTATACGTGGCAATCACGGGACCGGATCGTAGCCCCCCTTCGCGAAGGGGTGACAGCGGAGGACCCGGAGCATCCCCATCCACGATCCACGGGCCCACCCGTACCGCTCGACCGCCTCGTAAGTGTACTGGGAGCACGAAGGGTAGTAGCGGCAGGAGCCGGTGAAGAGGTGGGACAGCGTGTGCTGGTAGCCGCGGATCAGACCGAGGACGAGTGCTTTCATTCAATTTCAGTTCGAACGTGCCAGGCGCGCGCCGAACTCGCCGACCTCGGCGGCGATCTCGGCGAAGGTCGCCCTCAGGGCGGGCGGGCGAGCGATCAGCACAACGTCGAAGGTTATTCCCGGCCCTCGACCTGTCGAACCATTCGATCGATCCGGTAGGAGGTGGATCCGGACCGCTTCACGGAGGCGGCGCCGGGCACGGTTGCGAGCGACAGCGCCGCGGATCTGGCGGCTGCTGCTGACGCCGACCCGGGTGCGGGCCGTCCTCCCGGGAGTGGCAAAGCCGACCAGCGTGGCGCCGGCGTAGAGGCGGCGCCCGGCGAGCAGGCGCTGGAAGTCGCTCCGTGCGGTAAGCCGGAAGCGCTTCTTCACCGACCATGGATCTGGCCCGCGGGCCAGGTCATGTCAGCTCGCGCCGAGCCGAGCTCGACCCTTGCGCCGACGGTTCTGGATGACACGTGCGCCACCCACCGTGCTCATCCGCTTCATGAAACCGTGGACCCGGCGGCGATATCGCTTCTTGGGTTGGTATGTCCTCTTGATTGCCGTCGACCTCTCTTCTTCGTTCTTTTATTTCAGTCGCGAGATTCAGTTCAAAGCAGTTCGCTTGAACTCGCGGAGTATAGGAGTTGTATTCGCGGCATGTTAAACCGCATGTCAGCTTTGGTGCTGCGTCGATACCTTGCGACCGTCTCGACCCTTTGCTAGAATCCCGGCGCGGAAGCGGTCATGGGGTACCGCGACTGAGGCCCGAACCAAAGCGTCCCAGTACGCGTCGCAGCAATCATTCTATCCACGGGCTGTGGTCATTTTGTGGATAAGTCCGCTTCCGGTTGTTTTGGATCTCGCGATCGAGGCGAGTTCGTCGCCCGGAGGTCGCCGGGCGAGCGCTCGAATTTGAACTCGGTCGTCGTTTTCCACACGCGGCAAAGAGGAGAAGCCAGAGCTTGCAGGTCGGGTCGGAAACCTGCCTGTCGGCCCGGTTGGCCATATATCGGGATGGCGAGCCGGAGCCGAAGGTCGAAGAAGTGCAGGGGACCGGTCCGGAGGAACTTATCCACAGGCTTTGCACCGCCACAGAGCGGGTTATCCGCGACCAGGGGACGATCCTTCCCCAGCCGGCAGTCAAAGCGCTGATCGAGAACCTCGTGCATGCGCGCTTCCAGAGCCCGACGGTCTCGATCCTCAACGGCGGCAGGACGATTCGGGTCGCCGACCGCGGGCCCGGGATAGCTGACAAGCGACGCGCCGTCGAGCCCGGTTACTCCAGCGCGGGTGAGGAGGAGCGAAGGGTGATCGCCGGGGTCGGCGCCGGACTGGCGGTCGCGGCCAGGCAGGCGGAGGAAGGCGGCGGCCGGCTGGAGATAAGCGACAACCTGGGGGGTGGGACAGTGGTAACGCTAGAGTTCGCCGGCGCCGGCAGACACGTCAGCTCCAGCCTGGTCAGACCCCAGCTGGCCGAGCTGGGTCACGCATACTCCGCCTCGGAGCGTCCTTCCGAGCTGAGTGACAACGGCAAGCGGGTCCTCCTCCTCCTTGCCGAGCTCGGTGGCAGCGAGCTGACCACGATCTGCGATGAGCTGCGCATCCCGGCCGCCGCGGCCCGCTCGGAGCTCGACTCCCTGCGCCGCCTGGGGCTGCTCGACCCCACCGACCAAACCCATCTCGTCCTCACCCCGGCCGGGCTCGGCTACCTCGACGGGATCTTCGTCGAATGAGCGGAGGCATGAACCAGGAGCAGATCTGGACCGCGGTCCAGGAGGAGCTCCGCTATCAGCTGGCCAAGCCCAGCTACGAGACCTGGGTCAAGAACACCTCGCTCCAATCCCTGGAGGGCAACACCTTCCGAATCGCGGTGCCCAGCAAGCTCGCCAAAGACTGGCTCGAGGACCGCTTCGCGAGCCTCATCCAGGAGACCCTCCAGGCGGTGACCGGGACCGAGGCGGAGGTTGACTTCGTGGTCGCCGCGTCAACCTCCCGCCGTCAGTCGCGGCAGCAGGACGACGACGAGAACGAGCTCCGCCTCAACCTCGACGAGGACTCCGACGAGCTGATGGGCGTCGCCAGCGCGGAGTTGAACGAGAAGTTCAAGTTCAGCTCCTTCGTCGTCGGCAACAACTCACGCTTCGCCCACGCCACCGCTATGGCTGTCTCCGACTCGCCCGGCCAGGCCTACAACCCCCTCTTCCTCTATGGCGGGGTCGGTCTGGGCAAGACCCACCTGATGCACGCGATCGGGCACGAGGTTCGCCGCCGCTTCCCGAAGAAGCGGGTCGCCTACCTCACATCAGAGCAGTTCATGAACGAGGTCATCGCCTCGATCCAGACCGCTCAGATGAGCGAGTTCCGCCACAAATACCGGACGGTCGACGTGCTGCTCATCGACGATGTGCAGTTCCTGGCCGGCAAGGACCGGACGAAGGAGGAGTTCTTCCACACCTTCAACGCCCTCCATGAGATCAACAAGCAAATCGTGATCTCGTCCGACCGGCCGCCCAAGGAGATCCCGACGCTCGAGGACCGCCTCCGCTCCCGCTTCGAGTGGGGCTTGATCGCCGACATCCAGCCACCTGACTTCGAAACCCGCCTCGCCATCCTCAAGTCCAAGCTGGGCACCGCCGGCGGGTACGTCTCCGAGGATGTGCTCACCTTCATCGCCCACAAGGTTCAGAAGAACATCCGCGAGCTGGAAGGAGCACTCACGCGCGTCATTGCGTTCGCCTCCATCCACCAGCGTGAGATGGACACCGAGGCGGCAGCGGTCCTGCTCAGCGACATCATCCCGGCAGCCTCGCGCCGGCCGATCTCCATCGATGCGATCAAGAAGGCCGTCTCGGACCACTACAGCATCCCGCTCGAGGAGCTGACGGGCAAGCGGCGCGACAAGCACATCGTCTTTCCCCGCCAGGTCGCCATGTACATCGTCCGGGAGGAGACACCGAGCTCCCTCCCGGTGATCGGCCAGGCATTCGGAGGCCGCGACCACACGACAGCGCTGCATTCGATCGAGAAGATCGCCAACGAGCTGAAGGAGGACGAGCGCTTGCGCTACGAGATTCAGTCGATCCGTGACCGGCTCTACGCGGACCGATGAGGGCGATCCCTCTGCACAGCGCCCGGTGGAACCGGCAGGGACTGCTGGTTAAGAACCGGCAGATCCGATTTCTTTCCCCCATCGCCCTTAACAGGCAGGGAGGAAGGCGGCGACTTTTCCTATACGCTTTGCGACCCGGCGCCGAGTTCACCGCGAACTCGCCGTGCACAGACTGCACAGGGCCTACTGCTACGCCGGCTGAATACCTTTATCGGTTCAGTACTGAAGTCGTGGGGACAAGGAGCAAGGTTTGAAAGTCAGCTGCATGCCGGGTCCGCTCGGTCAATCCCTCCAGGCGGTTTCCAGGGCGATCTCGGCTCGCACGACACTGCCGATCCTGAACAACATCCTCATCCAGGCAACCGACCAGGGCCTGGTCCTGACCGCGACCAACCTCGAGATCGGGATCCGCAAGGTCGTGCCGGCCGAGGTCGCCGATGAAGGCGGCACGACGGTCCCGGCTCGGCTCATCACCGAGTTCGTCTCAACCCTTCCCGACCAGGAGCTCACGCTCGAGCTCGATCTCCAGACGCAGACCCTCGGCCTGCGTTGCGGCCGCTTCGACACGCACATCAAATGCATCGAGGCGGAGGAGTTCCCGCCCAGTCCTCGGCCGGATGAGGGCGACCGGCTCGAGGTTCCCCTCGACGAGATGCTCCGAGCGGTCGAACAGACCCAGATGGCGGCCTCAACGGACGAGGCTCGTCCGGTCCTCACCGGGGTGTTGTTCCAGGTCAAGGGCACCGATCTGACGCTGGCGGCGACCGACGGCCACCGGCTCGCCGTGCGCAAGCTC
>DATCOZ010000301.1:0-27491 GCA_036564345.1 Candidatus Dormiibacterota bacterium
TTGCGGAGCTGGCGCAGGAGGACCGACATAGCCTTGACGGAATGTCCGCCGACGACGTTCGGGCCGGCCTCACTGCGCCGGCGCAGCACCTCGGCCGCGCTGAGGCCACCGTCACGGCTGCCGAGCGCCGCCAGCACTTCATCTACGGGCAGACCTGCCGCCCGCTCCAGCGTGAGGGAGCCCGCAGGCGCCGGCTTTGATCGAATCCCGGCTACAGCCATCCGGACAAGGGTGTTCGCGCAGTGGCCTGGAGGAACGGGCCAAACGGCCCATCTGAGCCGGGACTCAAAGGGAAGCTCCTTGCATGGGCTCGCTCGATGTCGAGCCTTGATGCCGATTCCAGCCTGCGGGTCGGACGGCCCTGCAAGAGAATGACAAACGGCCTCGATGAACCGGACGCGATGGGAACAAGCTGCGGTGAGAGGTGAACGATTCCATGAAAAGCATCGTCGTTTACGCATCCCGCTTCGGGAACACCCGGAAACTCGCCGAGGCCATCGCTGACGAGCTCCAGACGAGCGGAAGCGTGCGGCTTGTCGCGGCGGATGAGGCTTCGCCCATTCTCCTCACGGGAACCGACCTCCTGGTTGTCGGGTGCCCGACCGAGGGGCACCGGATGATGGAGCCCCGGCTGGCCGCTGTGGCTCTCGGGCTCGGCGGCTGCCGGGATCACAAACCGGGATCACAAAGTGGATGCGCGATGCGAGCGCGCGGCAGGTCCCGCCCTCCGAGAGCTTCCTTGTCGCGGTAGGCCGAACGCGAAACGACGCTTGAGACCGGGGAAATTGAGCGCGCCAGGGCCTGGGCACGGTCGCTGCCGGCAGCAGCGGAAAACGAGCGGACCCCCGCAACTGTGAATTGACCGCGCCCGACTCAGGTCGTGCAGATGTAAAGAGGCCCCGCGGCGGGGACCTCTTCATTTTCGGCCTCCTCGGCTGTCGGACTACACGCGGCGCGGGGCGGTGCCGGCAAGTGTGCAGACGAAGCGGAACGCCTTGTGGGCACCGTCTGAGGCGGGGTCGAACATGAGTGGACAGCCGCCGTCGATGACGGTGATTCCGTGTGCCCGACCAAATTCGGTGGCCGCGGCGGAGACGCTGCCGGCCCCGAAGGAGCGGTGCATCCAGACCTTCGCGATGCCGAGGTTCGCGCACTCGCGCATGGTCTCCTCGGCGGCGTCCGGCCGCGTGCCGATCACGACGGCCTCGACGCCGCCGGGAATCGACCGCAGGTCGTGGTAGCAGCGGTCGCCCTCCACCTCATCGGCATTCGGATTGACCGCGAACACCTCGTAGCCACGCTCCTTCAGACGCTGGTAGACGACGTTGCCGCCATGTCCCCGGGGCACCCGGGATACGCCCGTGACTGCGATCCTTCGGCTGGCGAGAAAGCCGGCCGCCGCATCCTTCAAGCTGATCGTCGTGCGTGTGGCTGCTTGCATTTCGTATCCTCCTGCCGGCAATCGTCGTATCACGTAAGGCCAGAGGACAGAGTCACCTGGCCCGTCGATCACGGTCCGGTCGGCGCCCGAAGAGGCGCCCAAGACGATCGCCGGCCTCGAGCGCGACCAGGACCGCGACGACGACTCCGGCCGCCTCGGCCAAGACCATGAAGCCCGGGATGTCGAGCGCGAAGAAGTCCCGGACGGGGGCCACCGCAATCGCCAGCAGCAAGCCAGCGGTCATCGACCAGAGCAACAAACGCCGCGCTGCGGTCAGCGGGCGGGCCAGTCGGGCGAGGATCCAGAGGCCGCACGCCGCTACCGCCAGGGTGGCCACCGTCCGCTCTTCGAGAAGGCCGAGGCTGCGGTCGCTGACGGCGATCAGGTAGGCGGCGAAAGTGCCGGCCGCGGCGACGACGCCAGCCGGGATCGCGAAGGCGAGGACCCTTCCCAGGAGGTTCGGACGAAGCCGCTCCGACGCGGGGCCGAGGACGAGCACCACAGATGGGATGCCGATCGTGAAGGCGCTGACCAGGGTGAGCTGCCGGGGAAGGAAGGGGAACGGGAGTGTGGCCACGACAACGCCCAACACGATCAGCAGCGCGTATATGGTCTTGGTCAGGTAGAGGCTGGCCAGCCGCTCCACGTTGGTTACGACCCGCCTGCCCTCGTGCAGCACCGCCGGCAGGACGGCGAAGGTCCCATCCGGCACCACCACCGCCGCGATCGCCCTGGCTGCGCCGGCGGCGTCACCCAGCGCGATGCCGAGGTCCGCTTCCTTCAACGCCAGGACATCGTTGACGCCGTCTCCGACCATGGTCACTGTGTGCCCGTGCCCTCGCAGCGCGGCCACCAGGTCGCGTTTCTGCTCCGGTGTGACACGTCCGAAGACGAACGCTCCCTCTGCGATCCGGTTGAGCTCCTCGCCCGGAGGCGGGAGCGACGGACCATCGACAGGGCGCACCTCGAAGGTGAGGCCCGCGGCTCTCGCGATTGCGGCAACAGTGGCCGGGTGGTCACCGGAGATCACCTTGACCGCCACTCCCTGAGCAGCGAGGTCTTCAATCGTCGCCCGAGCGTCCGGCCGGAGCGATTCACCCAAAGCCAGCACTGCCAGCGGCGTGAGTGGCCCCAACACCGCACCTGCAGATGGCGCTTCGGCGCGTGCGAAAAGGAGCACCCTCTTGCCGCTTCCCGCGAGGCCATCAAGCCGTGATCGCAGCCGCGCGTTGACACCGGCCGCCGAGGGCGGTAGCAGGAGGTCGGGAGCGCCCAGCACCCAGGTGCCCCGCCCAGCGAAGGTTGCCGAAGCCCACTTGCGCGCGGAGGAGAAAGGGACGCGAGCCGTGACCGTCCAGCCGTCCGGTGGCGCGAACTCGCTCGCCAGCGCGCGCGATGTTGGCGTCGCGTCCGGATCGGCATGAATCAGGGCGCCCAAAGCCTCGCGCCAGCCTGATCCGCCGATCAATGGCTCGGCCGTCACCAGCCTCAAAACACCAGTGGTCAGGGTGCCCGTCTTGTCGAGGCAGAGCACGTCGGTACGGGCCAGCATCTCGACCGCGGCAAGTTGCTGGATGATGACCCGGCGCCGGCCCAGCCGGAGGACCGCGAGGGCGAGCGCGGCGCTGGAGAGCAGGATCAGCCCTTCCGGCACCAGCGTGATCACCCCGGCGACCGAGCCGCGGATGGCATCGGGCAGGGAGGGGTTGGCCCGAAGCTGGCTGACGACCAGCAGCACCGCTAACGGGCCGATGATCCAGGTCACGAGCCGCAGGATCTGGTTGAGCGCCCTGAGTAGCTCCGAGCGGACGAGTTGGAAGCGCCTGGCCGCGATGGTCATGCGGCGCGCGTAGCGCTCCTCACCGACCTTGGTGGCGCGAATGAGGCCCGAGCCGGAGCTGACGAAACTGCCGGCTAGTACCGTGTCGCCTGCCGATTTCGAGCGAGGCTCCGACTCGCCCGTCAGCAGCGCCTCATCGACCTCGAGTCCATCGGTCGATTCGACCGATCCATCGACGACGAGTTCATCCCCGCGCCGAAGCTCCAGGAGGTCGCCCAGGACGACATCGGCCGCCGGCAGCAGGCGTGGATTGCCACCTCTGACAACTCTTGCCCTGCTGGCCGACAGGACGGCGAGCCGGTCCAGGGTCGCCTTGGCGCGAAGCTCCTGGACGACGGCGACCGCCACGTTCGCCACCAGGACCAAGCCGAACACTGCGTCCTGCGGTGGACCCACGATCAGCGTCACCACCAACAGGCCCCCGAGCAAGGCGTTGAAGCGGGTGAACAGGTTGGCGCGGATGATTCCGGCCAACGACCGGCTGGCCTGGTCCCGCACTACGTTGGACTGGCCTCGCGCGGCCCGCTCGGCGGCCTCCGCCTCGCTCAGGCCGAGCGCCGGCCGGTCCAGTCGGCCGATCTTCGGATCGGGAGCGGGGATGGCCACGGCCTACTCGAGGTACCTGCCGCCGAAGTCGAGGGCGATCGCCTGGAAGAACCCGGGCAGCCGATTGACCTTCATTCGCAACCTTTCCGCCATCTATGGTGCGGCGGAACGCAGCTCGCACCGTGGGCCGGATGGCCCCTATTTGAGGGCTAACTGGCCCTCGAAGATTGGAAGATCATTGTCGCCCCGTCGGCCGTGCCGGCACGGCGCCGAAGCGGGGATTCTGAGCGGGCCGACGCAGCAGGAGTCCTGAGCTCGCGGATCATGCCACACGCTGGAGAGGCGATCGGCACCATCGCCGAGGTACCGTCGGCCCACACGACGACCGTCGCTGACCCCGAGAATCGGCTTGACCGCTTGGTGGTGAGCGGATCCCGCGGAGGCAGAGAATTCGTGACATGAACATGGATCAGCAGCCGGTCTCCAATCTCGAGGAGCTCAGTGAAGACGAATGCCTCCACCTCCTGGCCCACCAGTCGTACGTCGGACGGGTTGGATTCGTCAGCGACGGAAAGCCCTTGGTGCTACCGGTTAACTACGTCTTTGATGAAGGCTCCATCATCCTTCGGACCAGCGAGGGCACCGCGCTGAGCACCTTCGACGGCGAATTGGTCGCGTTCGAGGTCGACGACGCCAAGCCGATGCGGCACTCGGGCTGGAGCGTCCTGGCGCATGGAACCGCACATCGCGTTTCGGACGAGGCGATGCTGAGCCGCCTCAGGCATGGCCCGTTGCGCTCCTGGGCATGGAGCTCAGCCGACTGCTGGATTCGGATTCCCATCGAGGCCATATCCGGCCGGCGCATCGCCGAAAGCTGAACGCTGTCGGCCGAGGACCGTCAAGACTCGCTGCCGGCTCCACTCATCCGGAGTCGGCTGTCACCAAGCTACCGGGACCTTCGCCCCTTCCGTCCACTCCTGCCGCGACCCAATCTGGCGACATGTTTCTGCGCTATTACACGGAGCTTCCACTTCCTTATGAGGTGGTGCGCGACGGAGCGATCGGTCAGCCACTCGAGGAATGGCTTCCCGAGTTGGCGGCAGAGGCGGAGGCGGCGACCGGTCGCCTGCTGCTCGAGGTTGGGGTCAAGGTCGCCGGCCGGAGCCTGCGGCGGCTGGGAGTAGTGCTGCTGAGCCACTGGATCACCACCAGCTCGGGCGGCAGCGTGATCCATATCACCTGGGCGTCGGAGCAACACCCGGCTCTCTTTCCCACGGTCGACGCCGAGCTCGAGATAGAGCCGCTGGGGTCTCAGCGGACGCAGCTGGGCCTGAGCGCGCAGTACGAGCCTCCGCTCGGATTGTTGGGGAGGGGTGTGAACCGAGTCCTCCTCCACCGGGTCGCCGAAGCCGCTGCCAAGGACTTCGTCGACTCGGCGGCGGGACTTGTGAAGGACCGCGTCGCAGCAGCTCGCGGCCAGCAACAGACTGGTCCGAGCCTCGACGTGACCGCGGACCAGGCGGCGAAGTGACAGACACCCACTCGCTCGTGGGGCCGGAAATCGAGACGGTGCCCGGCATCATCCTCGAGCGAGCTCGCCTCCGCGGCGGTGCGCCATTCCTCCACCACGTCCGCGACGGCACCTGGCAGACAATCGCGTGGGAGGCGTACGCCGACGCCTCGCTGCGGATTGGAGCCGCCCTCGTCCGCGAGGGCCTGGCGCCCGGCGACCGGGTCGCGTTGATGGCCGAGAACCGGGTCGAGTGGCTCTTCTGCGACCTGGGCATACAGGTCGCCGGCTGCGTGACGGTGCCGATATACCCGAGCAGCCTGCCGCGCCTGGTCCGCCACATCGTCACTGACTCGGGAGCGCGGCTCCTGATCGCCGGCAGCCCGGACCTCGCCGCCAGGCTCGATCCCCGTCCCGAGACGACGCGCGTCGTGCTCATCGACGCCGAAGTCCGGGACTGGCTCCAAACTGCGGGTAGCGCGGAGCGCGAAGAGCTGGATCGCAGGATTGGATCCGTCCGCTCGGAGGACCTGGCGTCCATCGTCTACACCTCGGGCACCACCGGCGAGCCGAAGGGGGTGATGCTGCGCCATTCCAACCTCATCGCAGCCGAGAAGGCGGGTCTCCAGGTCTTCGACCTCGGGCCTTCCGACATCCTCCTATCCTTCCTCCCCTACTCCCACGTGCTGGAGCGTGTCGACGGCGTGTTCGTGCCGACCTGCGCCGGCTGCTCGATCTACCTAGCCCGCTCGATCGATACGCTCGTGGAAGACATTCAGGCCGCGCGGCCGACCGCAATGATCGGCGTGCCGAGGGCCTTCGAGAAGATCTACGAGGCGGTGCACGACCAGGTGAGCCTAAAGCCCGCCCTGCACAGAGCGCTCTTCCAGTGGGCGATCGGGGTCGGGATCCTGCGGATGGCTCCCGAGAGCGGCCCTGGCGCCCGGCTCTTGGTGAGGCTCGCGGACAGACTGGTCCTGGACTCGCTCCGGCAGCGATTGACCGGGGGAAGGCTTCGCTTCTTCATCAGCGGCGGCGCGCCACTCAACGAGAAGGTGGAGCAGTTCTTCTGGGCCCTGGGCGTGAAGATACTGCAGGGTTGGGGCATGACTGAGACCACCTCCGGCGCGACCTCCAACACCGAGACTATGCACCGGTACCGCTCGGTGGGACAGCCGCTCCCCGGCCTCCAGTTGAAGTTGGCTGACGACGGCGAGGTTCTCGTCCGCGGCCCGGTTGTCACTTCCGGCTACTACAACCTCCCACAGGCGACCGCCGAGGTGCTGAGCGCCGACGGCTGGCTGAGCACCGGAGACATGGGCTTCCTCGCCGACGGATTCCTCACCATCACCGATCGAAAGAAGGACCTGATCAAGACCTCGGGCGGGAAGTACATCGCCCCCTTGCCGATCGAGGCCCGGCTGCAGGCGGAGCGCGCCGTCAAAGCCGTGCTCGTCGTCGGCAACGAGCGGCCCTCCGCGGCGGCGCTGATCGTCCCTGACTGGGACGCGGTGCGATCCCAGCTCGGCATCGCCGGGATGCCCGCGGAACTGAAGAAGGACCCCCGTGTCCGGGGGCTGTTCCAAGAGCTTGTCGACCAGTGCAACCGCGACCTGGCCAGCTTCGAGAGCATCAAGCGGTTCGCCCTCCTGGAGCGGGACTTCGCAGAGAACCTGGACGAGCTCACCCCAACCCTGAAGCCGAAGCGGAAGGTCATCGGCGAGCATTTCGCGGCCGAGATCGAAGCGCTCTACTCCGCGTCTCGACTCCACAGTGCCCCATCGCCGGCCACCGCCGGCTAGCGGACGCGTATTCCCCTTCGGGACGTTCGTCAGGCCGGTTGGGGGACGAATGGCACATGCCGCAGAGCACTGCCGGCGCCAGAGTTGGCCCATGTTCGTGAAGACCCACGCAATCACCGATCACCCGGTTCGCGAGAGCATCGCCGCGCTGCAGGACGGAAGCGAGACATGGTTCCCCCACCTCGTCCAGTCGATCGGCGAGCGTTTGGACACGCACCTGGCTGAGGTTGGCTTCGAGTTGGCTGGTATTCCCCTCCACAAGAAGGTCGTGGTCGAGCTCGGTCCCGTCCGCTCCGCGGCGGACTGGCTCCGCGTCGGGGTTACCTGGAAGCCCGCTTCGGGCGCGGCGCTCTTCCCGACGATGGAGGGCGAGTTCCACCTGGAGCCACACACCCATCGCGAGACCAAGGTGACCGTGAGCGGGAGCTACGAGCCTCCGCTCGGGATCGCCGGCCGGGGACTGGATGCCGTCGTGATGCACCGTGCCGCGGAGGCCACCTTCGAGGACCTCGCCCGAACCATTGCGGCCGAGCTCGACCGGCGACTGGCTCCCCGCTAGATCCGCGAGGCCGGTCGCCGACGACTTCGGCTACCTCCCGCGCAGCCTTCGGAAGAGGCCCCGTACCGGGTCGTAGTAGTGGTCGGCGACACGCTCCTTCAGCGGGATGATGGCGTCGTCGGTGATCTTGATGTGTTCCGGGCAGACCTCCTGGCAGCATTTTGTGATGTTGCACAACCCGATGCCTCCCTCCTGGTGCAGCTGTGGGCGCCGGTCGAGCGCGTCGCGGGGATGCATCTCGAGGCTCGCCGTCCTGACCATGAAGCGGGGACCGAAGTAGCGGTCCTTCGCGTCGTGGTCGCGGAGGACGTGGCAGACGTCCTGGCAGAGAAAGCACTCGATGCACTTGCGGAAATGGACGGCGCGGTCGACATCCACCTGCTCCATCCGCCACGGCTGCGGATCGGCCGCGTCCGCAGCGGAGGGCGTGAAGGGTGGGATCAGCTTGTTGACCTCGTAGTTCCAGCTGACGTCGCTGACCAGGTCGCGAACGAGTGGGAAGGCCTTCATCGGCCTTACCGAGATCGATTGCCCATAGTCGGCGACCGGGCTCTTGCACATCAGCCGAGGGAAGCCGTCCACCTCGGCGGCGCAGGATCCGCATTTCGCAGCCTTGCAGTTCCAGCGCACCGCCAGGTCGGGTGCGAGGTGGGCCTGGACCCAGAGGACCGCGTCCAGCACGACCATGCCTTCCTGCACGGGGACGTTATAAGCGACCATCTTCCCTTCGTCGCTGTCACCCCGAAAGACGTTCAACTGAACCTCTGCGCCGGCTGTCATCTCACTCGATCTCCTCGGGCCGGTACTTCGGGTAGTGGTGTTCGATCAACTCGGCGAGCTGAGCGGGTACCGGCTCTCGGCGGACCGGCTTCACGGCCATACCCGAGCCGTGCCGGGCGGCCACGAAGTTGATCTCGGCGAGCGCCGGGTCGAGGTCGGGAAAGTCGCTCCGGGTGTGGGCACCGCGGCTTTCCTCCCGGGCGATCGCGCAGCGCAGCAACGCCTCGGCGTTGACAAGCATGTGCTCGAGGTCTAGAGCCGTGTGCCAGCCGGGGTTGAAGGCGCGACCGTTGGGGCCCCCGGCACCCGCTCTGGCGGCCCGCGTCTTCAGCACCAGCAAGCTCTCCAGGCCGGCCACGAGGGCCGGCCCGTCGCGGATGATCGGGGCGTGCCGAGTGCACAGATCCTGCAACTCGGCAACCAGGTCGTAGGGACTTTCGCCGTGGGGCCGGTTGAGGGGGTCCAGAAGGTGTTCGATCGCGTGCTCGACCTGTTCAGGCTCGATCTCCGGCCGGCCGACCGAGCCGGCTCTTCGCGCGGCAGCCTCGCCGGCCCGCTTGCCGAAGACGAGCAGGTCGGTGAGGGAGTTGCCACCCAAGCGGTTCGCACCGTGGAGCCCGCTGGTCACCTCGCCCGCCGCGTAGAGGCCCTCGATAGCGGTCGCGCCCGTCCCGGCCTCGACCCGGACGCCGCCCATGAAGTAGTGGATGGTGGGCGCGACCTCCATCGGTTCCTTGGTGATGTCGACCCGCGCCAGCTTCAGGAATTGCTCGTACATCGAGGGCAGCTTCGACTTGATGTAGGCCGGACTCCGGTGCGTGATGTCGAGGAAGGCCCCGCCGTGGGGTGACCCGCGACCGGCGAGCACCTCGGAGTTGATCGCTCGGGCGACCACGTCGCGCGAAGACAATTCCATCCGCTCAGCGTCGTAGTGCTGCATGAACCGTTCGCCCTGGCTGTTCTTGAGCACCCCGCCCTCACCGCGCACACCTTCAGTCACCAGGATTCCGCGCACGCCCGGTGGCCAGACCATGCCGGTCGGGTGGAACTGGACCATCTCGCAGTCCTGCAGCTCTGCCCCGGCCTCGTAGGCGAGCGCGGTCCCATCGCCGGTGCACTCCCAGGAGTTGGAGGTGATCCGGTAGATCCGGCCGCCGCCACCGGTGGCGAGCAGGACAGCAGGGGCGCGGTAGAGGTGGATGGCGCCGTCGGTACGGCGGTAGGCCAATGCGCCGGCGATCTTGCCGCCGGCGGTCAGCAGCCGGCTGACGGTCGTCTCCATGTGCACGGTGACACCCGGCTGGTGGACGAGCCGATCTTGAAGAGTGCGGATCAGCTCAAGACCCGTGCGGTCGCCGATGTGGGCCAGTCGGGGGTAGGTGTGGGCACCGAACGGCCGCTGGTGGATGAGGCCGTCGCGGGTGCGATCGAACACCGCGCCCCACCGCTCCAGTTCGAGCACCCGCTCGGGCGCCTCCCGGGCGTGGATCTCGGCCATCCGCCAGTCGTTGAGCAGCTTGCCGCCCTTCATGGTGTCCGCGAAATGCACTTCCCAGTGGTCCTCCGAGGTCACATTGCCGAGGGCCGCCGCCATGCCTCCTTCGGCCATCACGGTGTGTGCCTTGCCGAGCAGTGACTTGCCCAGGACAATGACCTTGCTGCCGGCCTCGACGGCTGCGATCGCCGCCCGCAGGCCGGCTCCTCCGGCGCCAACGACCAGGACGTCGGTGTCGAAGGTCTCGTAGGCCGCGACGCTCATACCCAGGGCACCGCCGGGATCACGCCCGCGATCAGCAGGCGGATGTAGATGTCGGTGAGCAGCACGGTGAAGAGGGATGTCCACGCCCAATGGTCGTGGGCGATGTTCAGGACGGTGACCCCGCGCCAGAGGCGGTGCCGCACACGGCTGCAGCTGAAGCAGTCGGTGCCGCCGCCGACCAGGTGCCGCAGCGCGTGACAGCCGAAGGTGTAGCCGGAGAGGCAGACCACGTTGACGGTCATGAGCAGGCTGCCGATGCCGAGGTGGAAATGGCCCTGGTAGACGAACTGGGCGATCACGTCGTACCAGAGGAAGGCCATCTGCACCGCGATCGCGTAGAGGGCGAAGCGATGCAGGTTGTTGAAGACCCACAGTCGTGTCTCGCCGCGATACCCGTCGCCCTTCCTCTCCGGAACGGCGCAGGACCGGGGATGCCCGAAGAAGGCCCGGAAGTAAGCCTTGCGGTAGTAGTAGCAGGTGCCGCGGAAGGCCAGCGGCGCCCAGGCTACCCAGAGCGCCGGGGGGATCAGGAGGCCACCGACGCGGATCGTGATCTCCGGCGAGTAGAAGGGGCTGAGGTACGGGCCGAAGCGTCCTTCGTGGTTGAGGAATACCACCCACAGCGAGTAGAGGGCGAATAGCCCGAGGCCGACTGCCACGAGGTTCGGGTAGAGCCAGTTCGGCCAGCTCGAGTAGGGATTGCGTACCGTCTGCGCGGCAGCCGGGGCGGACTCCAGGCTACCGGGCGATTGCATCGCGACGAATGTTAAGTCTGCGGCGCCCTGCCGAAGGAGAACCAGAGGTCCCCCCGAAAGTGGGCCTGTTGAGGTGCTCGTCGACTTGGACGTGAAGGCGACCCGAGAGGAAATCACCCGAGACCGGCGCGACTCGCCGGCCTCGGGCGAGAAGCGAAGCGACTAAGCCGGAGAGGGAGGGGCCATCTGGGTCGAACCCGTCAGCTCAGGCTCGACCTCGAGCCGCCGATAGGCGATCGTCCAGTAGGTCGAGTTGAACGCGCTGACGGCGCCGGCCACGGCGAATACGACCGCCAGCCACAAGAGTGCGGACGGGACGCCGATGATCACGGCTGCTATGTAACCACTGGCAAGGGCCGCCCCGACGATGAACGCGCCGGCCAGCACAGTCAGCAGCGCGATGCCGACACCCACCGCAATGCCGGCCACAACGCCCGCCGCCACTATGAGCAGCCAGAGCAAGGCGACCCGGCCCAGGCGCCGCCGGATCAGCCGGAACCCGGTCGCAAGCGCTGCCGAGGCACTCAAGCCGTCGAGGACGACTGCCCTGACCGCGAACAGGAGGGCGACTCCAAACACCAGCCAGAAGGGGATCGCGGCCAGCACCAGGAGTGCTGCGAGAACTCCTACGCCCGCGCTCAGTGCGGCGGCGCCGCTGGTTGCGGAGAAGAACGCGATCGCGACCAGGCCGAGGATGATCACCACCGTGGTGACCCCGACCAGGAGCGCAAAGAGCTTGAGTCGGAGAAGGGGCCAGAAGCTTGCGAGCCCTGCCTTCCAGGCTAGGCCGAGAGTGAACGGCCGCTCCGCGTCGTGCTCCGCTGCCCCCTTGACCAGGGCCCCGTTGGCAACCGCCGAGACGAGGAAGAGGACCACGAGGAGGGCCACCAGGGCAATGCCGATGGTCCAGAGCACGGCGAGGTGGGCACTTACCCAGGCGGACACCTGATTCCAGTCTGGAGTGGTCGCCTGGGCTGGAGCATTCCAGCGCTGGCCGGAGGCCCCCGAGCTGGGCGCACCGACGCCGGCGGCGCCCTCACCGGCGAAGATGGCCAGCAGCCAGAGGTACTTGTGGCGCCAGGCGATCGAGAGCGACCTGGCAAGGACCTGTCCGTATTGCATGATGTGAATTCCTCCTTTTGCGCTCAGATTGCGGCCCAGGTGTGCGCTAAGTTAGGGCCGCAGGTCCCGTCCAACAGCGCCGACGAGCCCATAATCCCGGTCGAGGCGCTGCCTCTGAAAGATCGAAACAACTTGCCCATCGGCCCTGGCCGAGCCGGTTCATGATTCAGACCGTCAAACAGAGTGTTTGGCGGGTTCCTGCTTGAGCTCATTTATCGTCTCATCCTCCGTGGTTGCGAGCTCGCGTGACGGGAGTGTGAGGCAGAGCGAGGCAAAGGCAGAGACGGTGACGGAGCTGTTTCGCGGCCCTCTTCTGCAACTCCTCTGCAGTCTCGCAAGAGGCAAGCTAGAGGACTTGCCGTCTACCAAACCGGCGGTCCCATCGGATCACCGCTGAACCGGCGGCCGGTGACGTGATTGGCCGGAAGCGCAATCAAGTGCTCCCGGGCACCTGGCGCCGCCGGATGCACTCGGAGGCCGGAGAATGCACCACTTGCCGCGGCCTCTTCTGGCTTGACTTCCCGGAGGATTCCCTTGACTACCACGCTCCACCCAGTCCCGGTCGCCCCGGCGAGGTCATCGACCTCGAATGCCGCAGGCGATCCAGGCCCGTGGTCAAGCTTTGTGCCTGGACCGGTGCGGAAAGCGATCACCCCGTTGCCGGTCACATAATTGACGGGAAAGATCTCTGGCTTAGCGTCAACCACGATTGCGACCCGGCCGAGGCCATGGGATCTCAAGAGCGTCCAGCACTCTGTTTCGGACAAGCTATGTAATCCGGTTTCCGTACCCACGTCTCCAGCGTCCACCGACACGGTGGCTGGGCTCAGGGTCATACGACCTGTTCAGGTCGGGACTCCGGTCTAGGCGACGGCCGCAGTACCGCTGATCGTCGCCGGCTTTCGCCCGGTAGCCTCGACGAGGATCTCGCCCAGATGGCTCCACATCAGCATGTGCGCCTCCCCGGGGCAGATCCGCAGCCTCACGTTGGGGATCTCCTCAGCCAGTCGATAGGCGTGCCGGAGCGGGATAACGGTGTCGAGATCGCCGTGCCAGATGCTGACCGGCGCGACGATATCAGCCGGGCTGAAGCCCCAGGGACTGGCCAGCAATTTGACGTCCTGCACGTAGCCACCTGTCCCGTGGTGGATCGCCTCTCGCAGCGTGTCGATCGCCGCCATGCGAACCGACGGCCGGGCGAGCAGCTCACGGTCCGGTCGGGCCTTGTCGCGGTTCATCAGTTCAATGAAGAACTGGGGATGGCGGCGGAGCAGGTTGGAGAGCGCCCGCGCGCCGCTCTCGAGCAGCGAGGGCGCCACCTGTACGGTCCGAATACCCAGCTGGTTCATGATGCGCATCCCGTCGAGCGTCCCTCGGCCGGCAAGCGGAGACGGGCAACCGGTTACGGCAACCCCGGTGAGGCGCTCCGGGAAGCGGCGCGCAAGGGCCAGGGCGTAGATGCCGCCGCCGGAGAGCGCGGTGACGCCGAAGCTAGGTATCTCGAGCCGGTCGGCCAATTCCGCGACGTCGTTCGCCCAGTCCAGCAGCGTACCGGCGGGGTTGGGATCGGAGATGCCGTAGCCAGGCCGATCGGGAGTGATCAGCCGGACTCCGAGGCGGGCGTAGAAGCTCGGATCCGCCTGCCTTTCGATTCGCGACCCTGGCATACCGTGCATGTGGATGACCGTCGCGCCGCCCAGTTGACCCCACTCGGCGTAACCAACCCGGCGGCCGCTGGTGAGGCGGAGGAAGCTGCTCACCGTTTCAACTGCGGGGTCTCACATGCACCGACCATATGTTGACTGCCACTCCCGAGCCCACAGCCATTAGGGCAGGTTCAAAGGGGCCAAATGGTCCGCTAACAGCCGCGGATCAGGCCGTCCTGGAGACGAGGCTCGGAGTTGCATGAATTCAAGTCGAGGGTGGGAATGGATGAAAAGGCACCGGTCGTCAGCTACCGAGCCGCAACGACCATGTGCCAGCCGGTCGATCGACGATCTTCACAGGTTCGGTTGAAGCGATCTCAGCCGCCGTGGCTGACCCGAGTGTCCGGGACTCGAACACCCGACTTGAATCGAGTGCCGGGCTTGTTGGTTGCGAGGCGAGCCGTCCTGGCTTCGCGAATGCCCTCCAGCAGGTCGCGCTCGTCGGTGTTTCTAAGCCCCTCCTCCACCATGTGCCGGCTGACCAGGGCGACAGGCACATTGTGTAGAGCCGCCAGCGACTGAAGTTTGAGAAAGTCAAACTCAGTGAGCGAGAACGAGGTTCGCACTCGATGTGGCACAGTCCGCGGCCGCCGGCTCATCTCGGTACCCTCCGTCCGCATCGGGAGGTACAACCCGCGGTTCTCATCGCGTAACAATTGTCGACGCCGGCCGACAGGTTGGAAGTGACGATCGGCTCGCGCCAGGCGGGACTTCTGGACCCCCCTTCGGATCGGGGACCAGCACCATTGCGCGAGGAAGCGACCGCCGGCGCATTTGCATTCGCTATCGAACAGCCCATCCGCGACGGCGCGATTTGCCGGGTCGTGGCAGGTCGCTAGCTGACCGGCGCGCGCCTACGCGCCCGTCATCAATTTCGGAGTTCCGTCTACAGGCTTCGCCTGTTTCGCTTGATCGCCTGGGCCGTGGCTCCAACGTTGGCTTCATGTCCGGTGCAAGTCCCGGGTGTCGCACGACTTTTGGCGCTGTCTGGCCTTCGCGCGCTGGCGCTCCTTCTCGTCGGGCGGGTCTCCCTTATATCTTCTCATGCTCCGACAGTAGGGGGGTGATGCACCGTCGCAAGGAGGGCTGTTCGGACCCCGACCAGCAGGATGAATGGGGTTGTCGTGTTGAGGCAGCGAGAACTCAGGCGTGCCGGCGCGACCGGCTGTGGACGCGGTACGGCAAGGCCGCAGGTTCGTGCGTGGCGAAGCGACGCCCACAAACGCCGCCCTGCTGTGACGGGCATGTCGGGACTTAGGTCCCGGATGGCCTACGGCACTATCACGAGACGGCTGTCGACCCTGGTCACGCCCGGCGCCGCAGCGACGGCCTTCCGTGCTGTTTCGGCCTCGTTCCAGGAGCTCACCTGCCCATGGACGATGACGTTGCCGTTTGACGTCTCGAGCCAGATCCGGCGAGCATCCAACTGAGCCTGCCGGTGGAGCGCCTCGGTGATCTTCGCCTTGATCTCTTTGCCCTGCAGCTTGGGCTTGACGTTGACCAGATTGACCACGGCCCGAACCCCGATCAGGTCACGCACGAGCTTGCTGGCCGCCTCCAACTGAAATGCCCAATCGACCTTGCCCTCCAGCGTGACCATTCCCCTGCTGACTTTGGCGGTCACGGCGCCCTTAGGGACTGTCACGCTCCACTCCAGCAAGCGCGCAATCGCCTCTGCGATATCGGTGTCGTCATGCAGGTTCTGGCTTGGAAGCTCGACTGCGAGCTCGTCCGCAACGGCCCGAACTCCGTACACTCGCCGGGCAGCCTTGTCTGCTGCGACCTTCTCCGCGTAGCTGTTGACATGTCCGCTGAGCGTGACCGCGCCGTCCTTGGCCGCGACTCCGATTCCGGCGGATCCGACACTCGGCTCCCATTGCAACTCGTGCATTACGTCGGCCTGAAGTTCCTTGTCTGTCCGCATCTCAACTAACCTCCAACGGATCCAAGCGACGCCGCAAAATCAAATGTGCGGTCCAAGCGCCCTCGTCTCTTCATCTGAACTCTCTCGAAGAATTGCCCAGTCGGACAGTGCTTGGAGTCCCGGTAATGGCAGGCCGACGGACCCAACCAGCAGTCCTATTGGAACGCGGCCGTGGCGCAGCCGGCGCTTCGTGAGTGCCGACTCAGGCAGGTAGTCGAGTCCATCGTTAGCTCCCCCGGGCCGCCGACATACGTCACAGCTGAGCCATCCTGATCGCCCAGTCGATTGCGCCGTCCGCATGCTCAGATCCATCGACGCCTACCACGATGCGTTTCATTGCCGCGGTGTTGTCCACACGGGCTATGGAAGACTCAGAAGGCCAAGGGCGGCGACGATCGTGAGGGCGCCAAGACCGATGATCCAGGCCGCCACTTCCGTGACGCCGGCGACCCGTGATGCCGTGCGCTTCTGCCGTATCGCCCAAAGGCGCCGTTCGAGCGCAGAACTCCCAACCGGTGTATCGGAGGCCGGAATGCCTTGCGCCGCTCCGGCCGCTGGTGGCCGCAATGGTCCGACGGAGGCTGCAGGTCCGATCATGACCGCTTCCGGTGTTCCGCATCGTAGGCAAGACTCTTTACGGTCTGCTCCATGTCGCCGACCAGCTTCTGAGCCTTCCCCTTCAACTCGTCACGCTTGTTACCGGTGGCCTTGCCCTTGAGCTCGGTCGCCTTGCCAATGACCTTGTTCTTCACCCTGGTTCTCCTTCAGAGAAGACTCGATCTCTAGGTTCGAAGCATCCTGCGGCTGGTCACGACTCTGAACACAATCAGAAGGATCACTGCTCCGACGAAAGCCGCAACGAGTCCGCCGACGGTGAACGTTCCGGTGCTAACCGGTATGCCGACAAGACCGGCAAGCCAGCCGCCCAGGAATGCGCCAACGATGCCGATCACGATGTCCCACAGCAGGCCCAGACCCCTCCCGGTCAAGACCTTGCTGGCGAAGAACCCCGCGATTGCGCCGACGATGATCCAAACCAGGATTGCCATGAAACACCTCCATCGATGAACCGAATCCAACGCTTACGACGCTAGCCGCAGAACTCGCCCGTGCCCAGGGCCGACGGTCACCGCTTAAGGAGTTCGTTGGTCCCTGCTCGGCGACTACATCCGGAAGGCTGGCGTCAGCAAACGGCGAGGCAATGGCGGCTCACCTTCGGTCCCGTGCGCTAGCCCAGCCCAGATTCGCCGGAGGAAGTCCACGTCTTCGTCGCCTCGTCGATCCAGCCGGGAAGACAGTCGACGCTGCGTTCTAGGGTTCCTGCCGGGATTCCTACCATCTACCTTTCGGGCTCGATCGGGATGCTGGTACTGGTCCACTCCCGAGCCCGCTGCGGTTCAGGACGTGTTGCGCGGGCGGCTGGCCGCGCGGACGATGGCCAGAACGCCGGCGACGATAAGCGCCAGCGGCCACCAATTGGCGAGCCATGTCAGCGCCGTCTCGTCCTGGGTCGCCATCTCGAGCCCGACGAGGAGCAGCACCGAACCGGGGATCAGCGGCCACCAGTGCGACTGGTGCGTGCCGCGCAGCGAATCGATGGCGAAGATGGCCATGAACCCCAGGCCGAGACCGGTCACGACGGCGGCGCCGTGGCCTCCCAGGCTGCTGTCGAGGGCGACGCCGGCGCCGAGGCCGATGAGGATCGAGCCCGCCACCAGGAAGCCGTAGCGGCGTTGGTAGGCGTAGGCGGCTAGGAAGCACACGCCGATGGCACCCGGTATCAGGCGGCCGCCGACCCCGGTCGTGGTCGCGAGCAGCATTACGAGGCCGACGACGATAAGGAGAACCCCGGGAAGGAGGCTTCGGTTGGACGCTGAATTCATGTCCTTCATTGCTGCAAATATCGCTTCTTCAGCGGCCGGCGGGGAGGTCTATTCGTCCCACCTCGAAAGGGCCGGTCGGTTCGGTTAAGGCCTCGCGAGTTCGTTTCCGCCGCCGCCCCTGTTCGGGCTGATCCGGGTCGGCGTCGACCAGGACCGGCCTGCGGGAGTGGGCCACCAGGTCGGCATAGACATGACCGACCGCACGGTCCCCGAGCGTGGCGGCCCTCCGGGCGCCGACAATGATCAGGTCGGCCGAGCTTGCGTCCGCTGCCTTTGCCAGTTCGGCCGCGATGCCCCCGACGTTCTCGATCGGCTGCCTGGTGACCTTGACGCCCGCCGCAGAGAGTTGTGCGGCCGCATCGGCCAAAGCCTTCTCACCCTCGGAGAGGTCCGCGTCCGGCAGCCCGAGCTCAGCTTCCAACTCGGCAGCCCGTTGAAAGCCGACGTGCGCGACGAGCACCTCGGCGCCGAAAGCCAGGGCGAGATCGATCGCATGGCCGGTGAGGCGGCGCGTGCCGTCGGTGCCGTCGATCCCAAGCAGAAGCTTGCGCGGCGCTCCCTCCGGCAGTGCCGCGTGCTCCCGCACGATCAGGACCGGGACGCGGGCGCTCGCGATCACCTCCCGTCCTACGCTCCCGGTCAGGTAACCGGTCGCACCGAGGCGCCCCCGCGAACCGATTACAACCAGCTCGGCGTCCTGCTCCCGCGCCGCTGTCGCGATCTCCTGTCCAATCTGCGTCTTCGAGGCGACCCGCACCTCGGCACGCGACCGGGCGCCGGCACGGGACAGCGAGAGGCCGACGTCGTCGACCAGTCTTCGCGCCACGCCGTAGCCAGGATCATCCTCGAGCACGTCACCCTGGCGCCCGGAGAGGACGTGGATGACCGTGACGAGCGCCTCAAGCGGGCCCGCGACGCGTGCGGTGAGGCGTTCCGCGGCCCACGAGGCCGCGTCGTCATCGATCGCCAGCAGGATCCTGTTCAACATCTGAGCGGAAGCATCGGCTCTTCTGTCGACGCGACCCAGGGGCCTTCGGCCCGCCGAGCGAAGGACTTGGGTCAGGCCAATTCACCAGCCTCCGGTCCGACGCCTCCTGCCCGAACTGGCCGCGTTTAGAGCTGAGCCTAGCCGAGAAACGCGCCCGGGATCGTCCACCCGCTGCGGAAGGTCCGGCCGGTGACCTCGTCCGCGCGCGGTGCCAGCCAGTGCAGGTGCCGGCCAGGCGCCAGCGGCTCGACGCCCAGGCTCCGCAGCCGCACGCTGACGGGATCGTCCGCCCCCGGCGTTCTCTCGCCGAAGGTCCTTTACAACCAGTGACTGTCGGCGCTTGCGCCAGCATCAGCAGGGTGGCTTGCTTGAACCGGCGTCGATGGCGCCTGCTCGGCACGTGCCGAGCGATCTTGATGTCGATGTTTCCCGTCGGTACGACTGAAAGCCAAAGGAGATGTTGAAATGGATGCCCTGAAACTCGACCTCAAAGAGACCGCCAAGGAAAACGACAACTTCCGGAAGGTCTTGTTCACCGGGGACTTCAGTCAGCTGGTGGTCATGTCACTTGCCGAAGGGGAAGAGATCGGCCTCGAGAAGCATGTCGTCGACCAGTTCATCTATGTCGTGGACGGAGAAGGAACTGGGGTACTCGACGGCTCCGAGGAGGAGCTCGAGAAGGGCGATGCCATTTGCGTGCCGGCGGGCACATGGCACAACGTCGTCAACAGCGGCGACGAGGCCATGAAGCTGATCACCGTCTACTCGCCGCCGTCGCACCCCGCGGGCCTGGTCGAAGAGGAGAAGGTGGCCGAGACGCCGTCAATGACCTGAGCGCCTTGGCGGCTCGCCCGGCGATCTTCCGGAGGCGATTCACTTCCTCTGCTCGAGCCGACGAACCACCGGGGCACTGAGCTGAAGTCCCCGTCCCGCCGGGCCGTGCGTCCCTATCCGAAGGACCGCCTCCGGGGTTTGACTGGGGGCGAGGTGAACCAAGGGATGAGCTGGACAGTCGCGGACGTCATGACCGAGTCGGTGACCACGGTGCAGCTGGACACTCCGTTCAAGGCGCTGGTCGAGCAGATCTGGATCAACGGCGTCAGCGCGCTGCCCGTGGTCGACGACGGCAAGGTCGTGGGCATCATTTCGGAGGCCGACTGTCTGCTCAAAGAGGAGCACCGCCTGGCCGAGCGGCGGCAGTTCTGGAGGTCGGCCGCTGCCCGCTTCCAAGCCCGTGGCACCACCATCGACGCAACCTTCCTGCACGACCTTGACAAGGCCGCCGGGCGCACTGCGCAAGAGCTGATGACGGTGCCCGTGGTCACGATCCGGCCAGGTGCCAGCGTGGGAGCGGCGGCGCGGCTCATGCACGGCTACGGCATCAAGCGGCTTGTCGTGGTCGGCCGGGGGGGCAAGCTTCGAGGCATAGTCACCCGCTCCGACCTCCTCAAGGTGTTCCTCCGGAGTGACGAGGCAATCCGGGACTCCGTGATCGAGGTGCTCAGGCAGCGCCTACCGAACGGCGAGGTCGAGGTCGAGGCGACCGTCGAGGACGGGGTCGTGAACCTCTTTGGCAACGTGCCCACCCGAGACCTCTTCGACCTCGCCGAGGTGTCGGCTGGAGCGGTGTCGGGCGTGGTCGAAGTCGACAATGACCTGGTTTATCGGGAGCCAGCCGCGGTGGCCCCGATAGCCGGCGACTGAGACCCGAAAGACCTTTGAAGGACGGGTCTGAGGCCCCTATTCGCTCGCCTCTTCGACAACGACACTTTCGGCATGAACGAGACCGCAGTTGACGAGAAGGAGAAGCCGATCTCTCTAGTGCTCTTCTCGGGCACCGACGACAAGCTGACCGCGGCGGCAGTGCTGGCCGTCGGAGCGGCGGTCATGGGACGGCCGGTCAACATCTTTCTTCAGTACTACGCGCTCGACGCCTTCCGGACCGCGAGCGTCTTTGCCGACCACGGATTGGCGCCTGAGACGACATCAGAGCAGGCAACGAGCGTCCGCGGTCACAAGGGCCAGCACTGGAGTGAGCTCCTGAAGCAGGCCAAGGACGTCGGCGAGGTGGACATCCAGGCGTGCGCCCTCTCCATGGATATGTACGGGATCGGCCGCAAGGACCTCGACCCATTGGTCGACGGCGTAGAGGGTGTGGCGGCATTCATGGCCTCGGCCTCCGAAGGCCAGGTCGTCTTCATCTGAAGCAAAGGGAGCCAACAAATGAGCACGGTGCAGATCGACAAGACCATCGACGCCCGGGGGATGCCTTGCCCAGGGCCGCTGATGAACCTGATCGCGGCGATCCGCCAGGGCGAAGTCGGCCACGTGCTCGAGGTCCTCTCCAGCGACGAGGGGTCGAAGACCGACATCCCGGCCTGGGTAGCGAAGGCGAGACACGAGCTGGTCGAGACCGTCCCAGAGGACGGCTACGCCCGCTTCATCGTGCGGAAGGCGAGATGAACCGGCAGATGGCCGCAGAAGTCGTGATCCTTGGAGGTGGGGTTGGAGGCACTCTGTGCGCCAACCTGATCTCCAAGCACAGCAATGGTCGGGCTCACGTCACCGTCGTCGACTCGACCGGCCAGCACGTGTATCAGCCGGGCTTTCTTTACGTCGCGGTCGGGCAGGAGCTACCGAAGGCACTGTCCCGTAGCGAGTCGCGGCTGCTTCGCCACGACATCCGGCTCCTGACCGAGCCGGCCCAGAAGATCGATCCCCAGGCCCGGACCGTCGAGCTCGCCTCAGGCCGGGTTCTCGACTACGACTACCTGGTCGTCGCGACCGGAAGCCGCACCGTCATGGAGGAGGTCCCCGGGGCAGAGGACGCCCACGACTTCTACACGATGATTGGCGCGGTTCGACTCTTCCTTGCTCTCCAGGACTTCACGGGCGGCAAGATACTGGTCGGCGTCGCCGGCATCCCCTACAAGTGCCCGCCGGCGCCGGTCGAGTTCGTCTTCCTGCTGGACGACTACCTGCGGTCGCGCGCGATCCGCAATCAGTCGGAGATCAAGCTGCTCTCTCCGCTCAACCGAGCGTTCACGATCGAGGCGACCTCTAAGCTGGTGCAGCCGATCCTGGCCGAGCGCGGGATCGAACTCTGCACCTTCTTCAACGTCGAGACGGTCGACCCCAAGGCCAAGACGGTGACCTCGCTGGAAGGCGAGACCTTCGACTACGACCTCCTGGTCCTGGTGCCGCCGCATCGTGGCCAGAAGCTGATCGGGGACTCCGAACTGGGCGACGAGCGTGGCTGGATCCCGGTGGATAAGAACACCCTGCGACACGAGACGTTCGAGCGCGTCTGGGCACTCGGCGACGCGACCAACATCCCGATCTCGAAGAGCGGCTCGGTCGCCCACTTCGAAGCCCCGATCGTGGCCGAGCAGATAACGGCCGCAGTCAAGGGGGAGCGGGTTCCGGACAGGGTCTACGAGGGCAAGGTCATGTGCTTCCTCGAGACCGGCCAGGGAAAGGCAACGACCATCCGCTTCGACTACAACCACGCGCCCGTGTCGCCGCCACCGGCCCGGGTCTGGCACTGGGCCAAGGCACTCTTCAACAAGACCTACTGGCACACCGTCCCGCAGGGGCGGCTGCCGGAATGAAAGGAGTCCACGAGATGGAAGCGACAATCGCGTTGAGCCTCGACTTGAAGGGCCTTTCCTGCCCGATCCCGATCGTGCGAACGGCCAAAGCAATGAAGCAGCTCGAGCCAGGACAGCTGGTCGAGATATTTGCCACCGATCCCGGCTCGGTCCCTGATTTCAGGGCCTGGTCGAAGACGACCGGCAACCCGCTCGTGGAGAGCGGCGAGGGCGGCGGAATCTACCGCTTCGTACTCAAGAAGAAGGAGGTGTGAGATGAGCGTTGCAACTCTCGAGCGGACGGCGGTCGAGCCGGCGGTCGACAAGCCAGAGCAGGCTGAGAAGCTGGTGATCTTCGCCTGGAGCGGCGAGCTGGACAAGATCTGGCCGACGCTGATCCTCGCTACAACTGGGGCTGCGATGGGCAAGGACACCACAATCTTCTTCACCTTCTGGGGCCTGTTCCCGCTGGTCAAGAACGAGGTCCGGATCACCGGCGAGAACTGGATGCAGAAGATGCTCTCGATGATGAATCGGGGCGGAGCCGATCACCTGAAGCTGTCCAAGATGAACTTCGGCGGCGCCGGCAAGGCAATGATGATGCAGCTCGCCAAGCGGCACCAGGTGGCAAGCCCGCAGGAGCTTCTGGCGATTGCGAAGGAGATGGGCGTCAAGCTGGTCCCCTGCCAGATGACGATGGACCTGCTCGGCCTCAAGCGGGAGGACCTTATCGACGGCCTCGAGGATCCGGCGGGCGCGACCACCGCCCTTGCCGATGCACAGGGCGCGATCACGCTCTTCATCTGATGGCAGCGAAAGTTGGGCTCATCGGCGATGAGCAAAGGAGGTTTGAGCGAAATGATGTGGGGGTTCTACGACAGCTGGAGCTGGCTCTGGATAGGTGGCATGATGCTGCTCTTCTGGGGGGCCGTGTTCGCCATTGTGATCTGGGCCGCCAGGTCTTTCGCGGGACCCAGGCAAACCAGTGACAGGGCTCTGGAGATACTGCGCAGCAGGCTGGCCGCGGGCGATATCAGCCAGGAAGACTTCGAGAGGACCAGAAAGGTCCTGCACGGCTAGGCCATGGGACGTGTGAGCGTCCATCGTCCACCTGCACCGGCGAGGTTACTGAACCAGGGCCATCGCAGGGTGGTCCGACAGCTGTGGTGATCCCGATGGAATCGAGAAGCGCCTAGATCGACGCAGCGGGCGCCTCCGGACCTGGTGCACCGCCGCCCGCCCTCGGTCAGCTGGCCGGCTTCCCGGGCGCCGGGCGCCTGAATCGTGGCATGACCTGAGTCTTGACGAGCTCGAGGCATTCCCAGCCGAGCTCGGCCGGCATCCCGCCCATCATGGGCTGGAGCGAAAGCCTGCGGGCCGAGTCTGGCCTGGGGCTCGGACGGCTACAGATCGCGACCGTCTCTTCGGGCGAAAGCACCCCGTGGCTGCCGGCGCGGACCAGGTCGTCCGGGTCGGTTGTGTCGATGTAGGAGGTGTAGTCAAGCTCCCGCGTCCAGCCGGCATATGCCGTTGTTTCGTACGCCGCGTGAGGCCCGATCCGGGCCCAGGCGGCGGCGGGGTCGGCGGCCACATGGACGAACGTCGTCGGCAGGCCGGGCGAGCCACCGCTCAATCGACACTCGGGGCTATCGGGCCGGCCCAATCGGCTCGCCTCCGCGCGCCACTCGTCGAGGAGTCCCTGGTCGCGAGTGGCGAACCCGTCGGCGATCCGGGCGGCGCGCCGCGCCGCCGCCACCCAATGGCCGCCGATAACGATTCGAGGCCGCGGCTTTTGGACCGGTTTCGGTGTTGCGCGCACTCCCCGAAGCCGCCAATGCCGTCCGTCGAAGTCGAAGACCTCCTCCTCCCAGCAGCGCCGGACGATCTCTATCGCCTCGACCATCCGGCTTGGCCTTTCCGCGAGCGAGATCCCATACGCGTCGAACTCGGGCTGCCGGTAGCCGGCCCCGAAGCCAACCTCGATTCGGCCGCCGCTGAGGATGTCAAGGACCGCGATCTCCTCGGCGATCTGGACGGGGTGCCGGAAGGTGAGGACCGCCATCCTGAGGCCGATCTTGATTCGCTGGGTCCGGGCCGCCACCGCGGCCGCCACCGTCATCGGCGACGGCAGGTATCCGTCCGGCGAGAAATGGTGCTCGTTGAAGCAGACCCGGTCGAAGCCCGCCTGGTCCGCCCAGGCGACCTGCTCGAGCATCTCCTGGTAGAGGTCGGCCGAGGGTCGCCGCCACTGCTCCGGGTTTCGCAGGTTGTAGCTGATCTCGAACTCGAGGGTCCGCCCCGGGGGATGCGTCAAATCAGCCCCGCGTGCGCATTCTCGAAGGTGAACACAGGAGGTGGTGAATTCTGGCACAGCACGAGCGAAGCCACAGCCTCACGCTATCCGCCCGATTTTGCGAGGTCGGCTTACTGCTTCGACTACACCCAGGCTCCCTCGCCACCACCGAAGTAAGTTCAGCGATTGGCCGTCGGGGACTTCGTGTTGTCGCTTAGATCCGCCCTTGTGAAGAGGACATTCATGTCGTAGAGCGTCAGCAACGAACTCTTGAAGTCGGCATCGGCAGGTCGCGCGTCGCCATTCACCCTGCTGAATGGCAGAGCGACATTGACTACCCGCCTGCCCTTTAAGCCCAGCTCGGGGATCGCTGTCGCCCAGGATGCCTCCAGCCGGTCGACGTGGACTGGCTGGAGCTGGCCTGTGGAGATGGCTGCTGTCTTTGAGCGAAAGTACGCATGGCGCCCTCTGGCCTGTCTGGCTGGCCTAGCTTGTCCGAGTCCATTCGTGTTCGCGTCACCGTATCGTCACGCAGCCGTTATGCGACATAGACTCAGGCCCGTGGCCGTGCTGGACTGGATGATCGATTCGGACCCCTCCATCCGGTGGCAGGCGTTGCGCGATCTTGTCGATGCGCCGGCTGAGGTCGTCGCGGCGGAGCGGGCGCGGGTGGCCATCGAAGGGTGGGGTGCCCGGCTGCTGGCCTTGCAGGGCGAAGACGGCCAGTGGGAGGGAGGCGCGCTCTTCCCCGCGCGGAGGGGTGAATCCGCTGGCGGCGACCCGTCCGACCAGAACGAGGGCCAGCCCTGGACTGCCACGGCATACAGTCTCGTGCTGCTGCGGGACCTCGGGGTCGACCCATCTTGCGACCGGGTGCGCCGAGCCGTGATGCTGGTCAGAGACCACTGCCGTTGGGAGCACGCCGGGCAGCCGTTCTTCAGCGGCGAGGTCGAACCCTGTATCAACGGTCTGACCATCGCGCTGGGTGCCTACTTTGATCAAGATGTCGATAGCGTTGTCGCCCGGCTACTCGGTGAGCAGCTCGAGGACGGCGGGTGGAACTGCTGGACGGAGTACGGCTCGGTTCGCTCTTCGTTCGCGACCACGATCAGAGTCCTGGAAGGGCTGCTGGCGCATGAGCGCGCAACCGGTGGCTCGGCGGAATCCATCGCGGGTCGACGCCGGGGTGAGTCGTATCTCCTCGAACGAAAGCTGTTCCGGCGCAAGAGCACCGGCGAAGTCGTCAACCCCTCCTGGCTGCAATTCTCATTTCCAACCCGCTGGCACTACGACGTGCTGCGTGCCCTGGAGTACTTCCGAGAAGCCGGCGATCCGCCGGACCAGCGGGTCGACGAAGCGATTCAATTGCTCCGATCCAAGCGGCAGCCCGATGGTATGTGGCTGCTGGAGAACTCACATCGCGGCAAAGTCCATTTCATGCTTGAAGACGGCGATGGTCGGCCCAGCCGCTGGAACACGCTTCGGGCGCTCCGTGTCCTCCGCTGGTACGAGCAATCAGCTGGCTGAACGACCCCTTCCGCTGGGGCCAGTTGGCTACCTGACCGCGTCCATGTAGCCAGTCGTCACCTCGTTCTTGTGCGCTGCGAACGCGCCGAGGACCTCTCCCTTCTCGCGCGTAGGCACTTTGAAGAAGTCAAGGGTGCGCGCGAGCTCTGCCGCGACGGCGTCGAATTCTTCTGGCGCGATCTTGAGATCACGATGCGCCTCCTCGAGGCCCACCTCAGTGTCTCCCGGCTTTGTGGCCGTGTAGTGGAGCGGCCCGCCCGCGACTGCGCAGACCCACAGGGTTCGCATGAACTTGAGGCCCGGTAATCTGCCCAGGTTCTGCGTGTGCCACTCCCTTAAGGCCGGGTTCTTGGAAGTCTTCCCCGCGATCGGGTTCTGCACAACTGCGTCGCTAAAGTGGTCAACCACCGCCGCGATCGCGAAGACGCCACCAAGCCGTTCGTACAGACTCTTCTCAGTCATGTGCTGCGGACCTCCTCCCGGCAAGATTCTTCGTGAGCCCGATTGGCTGCGCCGCGGGCTTCCGACACTTCCGAGCCGAACGGCGCAGGGGGAATCGCGCCCACCGATCACTGCGCGGCGCGAAGGATTCCCTGACGAACGCCAGCCGGCTGGTCAGACCCCGTTACGTCAACTTGGTATCGAGCCTTTGTAGGCTTTATAGCAGGCGTAGCCTAGATAGTCAAAACCCGATACGCACAGCCCTGTTCGGCGTAGTTCCTAATAGCCTCGGTTCGTACTGCCAGGCCCGCCCGCTGAAACGCTCCCTCGAGCAGTCCGGCATGGAGCTCGCAGACGACGTCTCCGGCTTCGGCACAGGCTTGCCGAAAGATGCAGTTCCGGGCAACGATCTGGTCCTCATCGGCTATGACGTAGTCCGCACCGATGGCAGCCAGCTGGCGCAGCACAGACTGCGGGGAGTCAGCCGGCTTGTTCACCAGCGACGCGCCGTGGCGCCGGCCCGCCTCTCGGGCGGCTTCGATGCCCTCCTGACCCTGCGTTTGGAGGCCCTCCGCCAGAAGGCCGGCCAGGCGGGCGAAGCGACGCACCGGAAAGCTGAAATCGATCTGTGGGCCGGCCAGCCGATAAAGGTTGGCAGGCTTGCCGGATCTTCCTCGACGTTGCCCGACCGCCAGGTATCCCAGCGCGACCAGGCGCTCGAGATGTCCATGAGCGACCGTTCGGTGCACGCCGGCGGCTTTGGCAGCATCGTCAACTGTCCATTCGGGCTGGTGCACATAAAAGTCGAGCAGGATCCGCCGACGGGTCCGATCCTGAAGCGCGCTGATCGCACGGTCGATCTCGCTTACCTCGTTCTGGCCCACGCTGCCAGCTTATCCGCTCACACCGGCGGGGAAACCGACCGCCCAGCGCACGCCCTGCACTCACGGCAGACCATCTAGTGGTCCGTACGATAAATAGCTAGACAATGAGCGTGGAATCTTTTAAGGTGCCGATATGTGGAC